>CAZKOY010000050.1:0-33836 GCA_964554495.1 uncultured Myxococcales bacterium | reverse complement strand
GCGACGCGCACGTCCTTGGGATAGGTCTCCATGATCTTGTTGATCGTCGGCTCGACGCGCGAGCAGAACGGGCACTGGAAGTCAGACCACATCACGATCGTGACCTTGGCATCGCGCGGCCCCTTGACCGGAGCATCGCCGACCAGCGCCTTGTACACGGTCTTGTCGTCGGCTTCGGCGGCCTGCTGCGGCGGCTTCGGCTCATCGGCCTTGTCTTTGCCGTCCTTGGTCAGCTCGGCATAAAGCGCGCTTGCTGGCACGCCTTCCTGCAGCTTCTTGTTGGCGAATTCGATCTCGCTGTCGACGACTTTCTTGAAGTTGTCGTACGGCTGCGCGCCGCGGAAGGGCTTGCCGTTGATAAAGAAGCTGGGCGTGCCGCGGGCGCCAAACTTGGCCGCTTCCGCTGCTTCCTCGTCGATGCGCGTCTTGAAGCGACCGCTGTCGAGCGCCGCCTTGAACTTGGTTACGTCCAGCCCAATCTCGGCCGCGTACTTTTCCAAGTCCGGGCGCTTGAGCGCACGCTGGTTCTCGAACAGCTTGTCGTGCATCTCCCAGAACTTGCCCTGCTCTTCGGCGGCGATGGTCGCCTGCGCCGCGAGGTTGGCGTCCTCGTGGAACGACAGCGGGTTGTGCTTGAAGATGACGCGGACGTCGTTCGGGTAGGTCTCGTGCAGCTTCTTGAGCGTCGGCACCACGCGCGAGCAGAACGGACACTGGAAGTCCGAGAACTCGATGATGGTGACCTTGGCGCCGGCCGGGCCCTTCTGCGGCGAGTTGCCCGTCGGAACCTTGAACACGATCTTGGGATCGGGAAGCTGGAAGGGTGGCGGCTTGGGTGCCTCGGGAGCCGCCGCGCCATCCTTGGCGTTCTGGATCAGCGTCGCGTAGAGGTTTTCCGGCTTGGCTCCAGCGCGCAGGGCCTTTTCGGCCGCGGTCATCTCTTCGTCGATGACCTTTTGGAACGCATCGAACGGCTGCGCACCCGACAGCGGACGGCCATTGATAAAGAAGCTCGGCGTGCCGCGGGCGCCAAACTTGGCCGCTTCCGTTTGGTCCGCCTGGATCTGCTGGTCATAGCGAGCGCGGTTCTGCGTGACATCGTTCTTCCACTTATCGATGTTCAGCCCGACCTCGCGCGCCCACTGCTCGAAGTGCTGGTCGTCCAGGTTCTGCTGCCCTTCGAACAGCTTGCGGTGGTACGCCCAAAACTTGTCGTCGCCCTGCTCACGCGCTGCCATCGCCGCGCGCGAAGCCGGAGCGGCCTGCGGGTGGAAGGGCAGCGGGTTGTGCTTGAACGCCACCCGCACGTCCTTGCCGTAGGTGCGCTTGATCTGCTCGATCGTCGGCTCGACGCGCGAACAGAACGGACACTGGTAGTCAGAGAACTCGACGATTGTGACCTTGGCCCCTTGCGCACCCGTGACGGGGGCGTTGCCGACTTGAATCTTGTACCGCTCGACCGACGGATCGGGAGCCGCGGACTTGAGCGCCGGACCCGCCTTTTCAGACGGCTGGTCCGAGACGGTGGCCTTGCCTATGAAGAACCCGATGATCAGGGCGGCAAGGGTGCCCAGAATGGCGGTGGTCTTGTTCATACTTGAACCTCTCTGTACGGTCCTCTGAATGTCTTTTTGGGAACGGGGGGCCTAGGTGAAGCGGTGGGCGGCGGCTCCTTGATGCCAGATTTTTTCGGGATGAAGTGAGCAGGAAAACGGCCGCGTTTGACGCTCCATTCCCCAGTTTGGGGACGGCAGGAGTCGAAGCTTACAACGCTGATGACAGCCTTGGCAAAATTGTTTTTCCCGTCTGGGACTTAGCGCGATCCGAGGTGTTGGCTGGGGCGATCTGGCGTGGTTATGGCGCTGCGCCACCCACCAGGGCAAGCTGCAGGCTGGGGCCTAGGCGGACATGAAGGACGTGGCGCGGGGACGCGGTGGCCGGGCGGCTGGCTTCGTTGTGTGCTGTAAGCGGCAGGACCTCGCCGTCGAGGGTATAGAACGGCTCGTCCGTTTCGATGCGCAGGGACTGCGCCGGATGGTTGACATAGCGCGGGTCGGCCGGCAGATCCTTGCGCTGGCCGCGCAGCAGGCTAAGCAGGTTGCGCGGCTGCAAGAGCCACGACGGCAGCGAGCCATGGTCCAGCGGAAGCTGGGCCCGCATGAGGTTCGGGACGTTGAACGCGAACTCGCGCGCCGAAACCGAATAGGCCAGGAAGTTGAAGTGGTCGCGGCTGCGCTGATGCACAAAGGGCTCGACCATGCGGTTGACGGCGCCGGTCGTGTTGGCGAACACGGCGATAAAGCGCTCGTACGGCAGGGTCTCGCCGTCGACGGTGACGGTGGCGGACATCTGCGCCATCAGGTCTTTCATGCCCAGATCGACCGGGCTTAGGGCCGCTGTGATGGCCTGCGCGCCGATGCCCAGCGCCGCCAGCTTGCCTTTGCGACCGTGTTCATAGCGGTTGAGGATGCGCACCAGCGCCCCCATGCCGAAGGTATAGCCATAGCTGCGGCCGCCTCCCTGCTGCACCTCGACGAGCGGCAGGTCGCGCCACAGAAGCTGATCGGTCAAATAGGCCCGCATCACGGCGCGGAAATTGTCGCCGGGCGAGCCGGTCATGCCACACAGCCGGCCGGTGACATTCATCGTGCCGCCGCCCAAAAAGGCCAGGCGCGGCAGCGAGTCCTGCTTTTGAGACAGAAGCTGGTTGATGACGTGATAGATCGTTCCGTCGCCGCCATAGATGCACAGCAGACGGGCGCGGCGACCGACGCTGGAAAGGGCCTCGGCGACATCGTCGATCTCGTCGGTGACGATGCGGCGAACGCCCTTGGCTTCGTCGCTGTCTAGGACATCGGCCAGGGCGCGCCAGCGGCCCCCGGCCTGCGGGTTACACAGCAGCACGACATCATGCGGGTTCGGAGTGCTCATGCGGATCGGCTCGTCTTTCCTGTCGGCGCGGTAGCCCAAGGCAGAGACCGGCCGGTGAACGCCCGATTTTGTCCCAAAACCGGCGACCCCCACGCAGGAAAATCGAGCTCGTTTGCCCGTCTACGAAAGGGCCCGCAAGAACCAGCACTTGAGGTACTCGCTCTCGGACCAGCCGAGCAAGACGGGGTGATCAGGTCCGGCGCCGCGGCGCTCTAGAAGTTGTAGCGAGCGGCGGGCATCCGAGGCGGCGGTGTGCAAGAGCTCGCCGAAGGCCGCCTGCGACACGCGACCCGAGCAGCTACAGCTCACAAGCAGCCCGCCGGGAGCCAAGAGCCGCATGGCGCGCAGGTTTAGCTCGCGATAGGCGCGGGCCCAGGCGCTGTTCTCGTCGCTGCCCGCTGGGACATGTCCGGTCGATCGGCCGGCCGTCCAGGCTCGATCGCGCCCGCGCTTAGCCAAGGCTGGCGGATCGACGACGACCACGTCGAAGCGAGCACCCTGGCTTTCCATGCGGCGCAACAGATCAAAGGCGTTTTCGATGCGAAAGTCGACGGTGACTCTGTTTAAGTCGGCGTTGTGACGAGCGCGAGCGATGGCATCGCGATCTTCGTCGCAGGCCATCACCGAAAGACCTGCCCGCGCCAAGGCCAAGGCAAAACCACCATGGTACGTAAAGGTGTCAAGCGCCGTCGCTGGTCCGCCTGGTCTGTCCGCGAACAAGCGTCGGGCATAGGCCGCGGCCCGCGCATGGTTTTCTTGCTGATCCAGGAAGCTGCCGGTCTTTTTGTCGAATAAAAGATCGGCCTGCATGCGGCTGCCAGCATCATGAAACTGCGCCAAAGTCGGCGACGGCGCGACAGTGCTGCGCGGCGCGTGGGCGCGGGCGCTTCGCGTGTCCAAAAGCAGTCGACGCTCGCGCGGCAGGCCTTCCAGATCGCGGGCGCTGCCATCGTCGCGACAGACCACCCAGCGGATGCCAAGCTGTTGATGTAAAAGTGCGGCGATTCGATCCTTGCGCGCATCCATCGCCGCGGTTGCGGTCTGGATGACCGCGGCCTCGCCATAGCGATCGATAAATAGGCCGGGCAGGCCATCGGCTTCGCCGTGTACCAAGCGGTAGGCATCGCGCTCGTGCGCAGCGCTCGTCGCAGGGTGTGGGTCGCGTTCTGAAGCGCTGGCCCACAGGGCCTGACGCAGGGCGTGGGCATGGCGCAAGCGCGAAAGCAGCAGCGCTTCCCCAAGCGCCGCGCCCTCGCGATCGAACAAGCGCACGATCAGCGAGGTCGGTCCCGGTGCGGCCAGAAAACCACTGCCCAAGCTGCGGCCTCGATCGTCGCACAGAGCCACGGGCGCTCCGGCGGGCAGCCCGGCGGGCAGGGCGAGCAGATCTTCGCGGCGCAGCGTCTGTGCCCCACGGCGGATGCGCTCGATGGCTGCGGGCCGAACCGACAGCGTGATCGGCGCCAGGCTGGGACCTGCGGCATGCGTCGATTCAGAATGAACAGCCGGCACCACCGACGAGGGCTTCGGGTCCGGCGCGACAGGCGGCATGGGCGGGCATACGAGCACGCACCGCTTCGGGCTGTCAATTCAGTATCGCAGGCGAATCAGCGTCGGGGCGATGGCAGGGCCAGGCGACTTTGATGCACCGGAAGCAGGCGCATTCGTCGGCAGCACGACGACAAATAGGTTGCCATAGTCACTTCCTGCGATGGGTTCGCTGGGCAGGCCCAGATCGCCCAGGATCTGCGGCAGCGTGTCGCTGTGCCCGACGACCAGGACCGCCCCATCGGCTGCCTTCGACGATACAAGTAGCTCACGCAGGGCGGCGCGATCCCGCGCGGGCACCACATGCGGCTTGATTCCCAGGCGATCAGCGATTGGCTGCGCCGTCTGCTGCGTGCGTTGATACTCGCTTACCACAACGCGCCGCACATCGGCCCGCGACAGCAGATCGCACAAGCGCTGCGCTCGCGCATGACCCATCGGGCTGAGCAGCGCCTGCGGCGACTCGTCGAGCTTTTCGGCGTGGCGCACCAAAAAGATCATGCGCGCGGCCTGTGGGCTTTGCGGCCCGCGATCCGCTGGCGCTTCGCTCGCGTGGGCTGTTGCGGTCTGCAAGGACAGCAGGTGCGTCGGAACAAGCAGGCACAGAGCGAACAAAAGCAGGCACTGCCGCAGCTGCTGGGGTGGGTGGCGGCAGCGACGTTGGGCGCTCGGTTCGATGGGGTGTGCTTGGCGCATCGGGCTGCGCATACGTTGTGCCCCGTCAGCGGCCGCTTGCGAAGAAGTCCTGGACGGCTTGGCTGTGCAGCGGAAAGGCAAGCTCGGTCGCGTCGTGGACGATGACACGCTCGCTGACTTCGTGGTTGCCGGCAAACGGAGGCAGCGCGTCTTCGTGGATCGGGCTGGCCTGACCAAAGATCAACAGCATGCCGCCTTCGGCGCTGCGCACGCGAAACTCGCGCACGGTGCTCTCGCTGATGCGAATGCCCGCTTCTTCATAAAGCTCGCGCGTGGCGGCGGCTTGCCAGGTCTCGTGAAATTCGATGTATCCACCCGGCAGGGCCAGGCGACCGATGTGCGGCGCCATGTTGCGGCGGATCACCAGCAAGCCCAATCCGGTGGTCTGATTCCGTCGCTGCACCGGCAATAGCAGCAGCACCACAGGCATCGGGTTCAGGAAGCTCTCGCGACGGCAGCGGCGGCAGCGGCGCGGCCAAGGCTGATCCTCTGCGAAGCGATGGCCGCAGTACCCGCAGTGAGCGTGCTTCCGATGTCCCATTCCGATCGACCCAGGCAGACTATCGCGTAGCTTCGACGCATGCGCTGCGCAGGTCAACTCAGAATTGGCGGACGGGCAGCAGGTCGCGGGGCGAATGCGTTGAGCCTTGGTTCATCCATGCGTCGCTTTCTGCAACTTGCGCGCTGCGCTCAGCCTGTGGCCTGCGCTCGCCGGGCCTGGATCTCGACCGGACGTGCGCTTGGCAGCGGTCTGTCCTTGGCCAGCGATCGTCGGGTGTGTATCGTCGGTCTATGCCGTCTGCGCGCAGCCGCATCACGCTGATCTTGTTCGTCACGCTGATCGGGCTTCTGTACGCCGATCAGAACCTGCTTGCCCCCAACCTGTCGGCGATCGGCACAGAGTTCGGCTTTAGCCGCGCCGAGATCGATCAGCGCTTGGGCGCCGACGTCAACCTGATGTTCTGGATGCTGGGAGGCGTCGTCACCTTGCTGGTTGGCTATCTGACCGACCGCGCCGATCTCAGTCAAAAGTTGCCGCGCAAGCACCTGCTGTTTGCCGTCGCATTCATGGGGCAGGCGGCGTGCTTGGCATCGGGCTTGGTGAAGACATATGAACAGCTATATTGGGCGCGGGCGCTGACCGGCCTGGGCATCGGTGGATCGTTCCCGCTGATGTATTCGCTGATCGGGGACTATTACCCCAAGGAACAGCGCGCGTCGGCGAACGCGGTGCTTGGGCTGGCCTCGGGCCTGGGCATCGCCGTCGGGCAGCTTCTGGCTGGCATGCTAGGCCCCAGCATGGGCTGGAGAGTGCCGTTTCTGTGCGTCGCCATTCCCGGCATGCTGGCCAACCTGCTGTTTCTGGCCGTCGCTCGCGAGCCAGCGCGCGGCGCCACCGAAGAAGCGCTGCGCGCCCATATCGAAGCCGGCTTCGTCTATGAAGAGCGCATCCGTCTATCCGACCTGCCTCAGCTTTTGCGCGTGCGCACGAACCTTTTGATCCTGCTGCAGGCGCTGCCTGGCACCGTGCCGTGGGGCGTGTTCTTCGTGTACTTGAATGACTATTACGCGCACGACAAAGGCTTCTCGGTTCCCGACGCGACGCTTTTGGTCATGACCATTGGAGCGGCGGCGCTTCTAGGCGGCTTCCTGGGCGGGCTTGTGGGGCAAAAGCTGCACAACCGATCGAGCAAGCTGATGCCGCTTCTGTGCGCCATCACCACCGTCGCTGCGACCATCCCGATGGCTGTGCTGATCAACTATCCAGTGCGTCCGGGTACGCCGCTTTTCGGGCCGCTTGCTGTCGGTAGCTGCATGGGGCTGCTCGCAGCGATGACCGGTCCGAACGTGTACACCATGCTGATCAACGTCAACCCGCCCGAGCGCCGCGGCGCTGCCTTCAGCCTACTGAACCTGTTTAACGATCTGGGTCGCGGTCTGGGCGCTTGGGTCGTCGGAGGCATGGCCGCCACGCTTGGCCGCGTTCCGGCATTCCATATCGCGAACTTGATGTGGCTTTTGTGCGGCGCTGCCCTGGTCGCGCTGATCTTTATCTTGCCCCGCGAAGAGCGCGCCCTGCAGGCTCGCCTGGCCAAGCTGGCAGACGGGACGCGATAGCGGGCCGCGACGCGAATAGGAAGCGCGAGATCCCTACAGCTTGCTCTCGCCTTCGTCGGGACTTGCTGTCTCGTTTGAGGTCTGAGGCTTGCCTTTGTCGCCGCGCTTCTTCTTGCCACTGGGCTTGGCCTCGGGCGGAATCAGCACCGTGTCGATGACATGAATGACGCCGTTGCTGGCGTACAGGTCAGTGCTGATCACGCTAGCGCCATTGACCTTGATGCCGCTGCTGCCGTCGACGGTGACTAGGGCATACGCGGCGGTCAGGACGTTGCGCAGCCGCGAGAGTTGCTTGCTTGGCACGTACGCCTTCAGCATGTGATAGCGCAGGATCGCCTTGAGCACTTTGGGCTGCTTCAGCCACGAGTCGAACTGTCCCGTCGCGAGCTTGTCGAACGCCGCATTGGTTGGAATGAACAGCGTCAGCGGACCACGCATCCGCAAGAGCGGCGACAGTCCCGCGGCATCCAGCGCCCGTACCGCCGTCTGAAAGCGGCTGTCTGCCTGCAGCGTGGCCAGGATGTCTTTCTTGCCGACGCGTGCTTGGGCATCGAAGTGCTCTGACGCTTCACTCGGCGGAAATGGATCAGCGGCCTGCGCAGCGCACGGGATGGCCAGCCCAGCCCAAAGCACCAAGCCGCTGCACCACGCGGTTCGCGCTGGGCAACGAGCGTTGGCTCTACCCTGCCGTGCGCTGCCCCCCTGTCCCGCTAGAACCCTGCGCAACATTTGCAGTTTCTATCGTACTCAACTGAGCGACGCAGAGAAAGAGCCCCGCGTGCCCGAGCGTGTTGACCGAAGGAGTCGCGCGTCGCGTGCTGTGGACGCGGCGTTTGCGCTGGGTCGGTCTGCCCTGGCTTGGGGCGTCCTGGCTAGGCCACCGCGACCGCTCTTGGCCTCGACGTGATCCCGGTGGTTGCGCTCGCCGGTCCAGGCGCATAATCTCGGTTTTATGCTGCCGTCTGTCCCTGCGCACGCGACCTGCTCAGCTTTTCGTCAGGCACCCGGCCTTGCCAGGGCGGGCCAGCGCGGCCTGTCCGGGGCATTTTCGGCACTGCGTCTGTGGTTGAAGCCGGGGCTTGCTGGGGTGGCCTTTTTGCTCATGGGCTGCCCGGTCTCGTCGGGGCAGCAGCAGTCGACGACCTTTGCCCAGGGCGGCAATCGGCGTGCTGAGCTGCGCTGTCCCCGCGAGCAGTCCGAGCGTGTCGACGTCGGTAGCTGGCGCGGCACCGGTCGGCCCGATGTGGCGCGCGTCTTTGTGCGCAGCAACAACACGACCGTCCTTTCATGTCGCGAGGTCGATCTGAACGGCGATGGCCGCAAGGACGTGCTGGCGTTCTATCTTCCCGACGGCCGCAAGCTTCGTGAAGAGTTTGATCACGACTACGACGGCGAGGCCGATGTGAAGAGCTACTACGAAGGTGGCCAGCTTGTGCGGCAAGAGCTCGACGTGAACTTCGACGGCAAGCCGGACTTGATGGAGCACTATGAAGGTGGACGCTTGGCCCGTACCGAGAAGCTGTGGGAAAACCAGAGCCCAGGTCCCAGCTCAAGTCCAAGCCCAAGTCCAAGCCCAAGCTCAAGTCCAAGCCCAAGTCCAAGCTCAAGTCCAAGTCCAAGCTCAAGCCCAAGCTCAAGCCCAAGTCCAAGCTCAACCGCGGCGGACGGCAAGCAGCTGCCGTCTGAGACTACGCCGCGCAGCATCACGCCCGCGCTGCCTCCGCCGCCGGCACTGCCCCCGCCGCCTGTGCTACCCGAGCCGTCGTCGAGCCCAGCGCCGCGCTAGGAACCTAGATCGGGGGGCTGCCCAGCGCTCGCGCTGCGCGTCGATCGAGCAGCCAGGCTAGATCGCCGGCCGTCGGTGATACCGCACGAATGGGGATCTCGGACACGCGGGCATCGCTTTCGAGTGCAGCCGAGACCGCCGCGACCTTGTCTTCGCCCGAGACCAGCACGATGACGTGGCGCGACAGGTTGATGAAGTACGGGGTCATGGTGACGCGATTGGGCGGCGGCTTGGGCGCGTCGAGGACTTCGGCGATCAGGCGCTCCTTGGCGAAGGCGTCTAGGTTGGCCGCCGGGCGGCTTGAGCTCAGCGGCCCCGTCGATGGGTCGTCGATCAGAAAGTCGTCGTCAAAGCCCGCCAAGAGGCGCGAGCCAGGAAAGATCGAGGCGGTGTGTCCGTCGGGGCCCATCCCCAAGAGCACCGCGTCGATGCGGGGCTCGCTGGCATCAAGGACACTGCGCAGGGTCGCTTCGTATGCGCTCGCCGCTTCGACTGGCGAACGGTCGGTGGCGACGGGAAAGATCTGGTTGGCCGGAATCGGGACGTGATCGAGCAAGGTCTCGCGAGCCATTCGATAGTTGGAATCGGGGCTTTCGTGCGAAACGCAGCGCTCATCGCTGAAGAAGACAAAGACGCGTCGCCAGTCGATGCCGGGCTCTTCGGTGGCCAGGCAGCGATGCAGCTTGCGCGGTGTGTTGCCCCCTGACAGAGCGACCAGAAAACGACCGCGGGCAGCGATGCAGCGCCGGGCCCACTCTGCGATGCGACGCGCGCCTTCGCGCGCCACTGCTGTGGCGTCGTCTCCGATCCAAACTTCCGGTGCGCGTCCACTCACCTTGCTACCTCGATACCGCTTGATGCTGCGAAATGGGCGATCCGCTCGTCGCTGGTTCGGCCTATAGGCCACCCCCACGAACCAGCTGGGCACTATGACGCAGTGCTTCATACATCAACGGATCGCGTCCGCCAACTCCCATTGCTGCAACCATCAGCTCGGGATCCGGACGGCCATGGACAGGCTGCACGCGCTCGGGCTGCAGGTGGCTGGACAGAGCAATGCAGCGGGTATCGCCTTGCAGCCGCGCCGCGAACACGTGACCGCCGCAGCGCAGCTCGACGCGCTCGATTCCGGCGGGAGCATCCTGCACGCTGGCTTGTTCAACCCGCAGACGGACGTGATGGCCCGCGGCGCTGCTCAGCGTAAACACGCGGCGCTCATGGGTCGCTTGCCAGCGCAGCCGCAGCCGCCCGCACAGCCAGCCCGACAGCAAGAACGCGGCCGGTTCTCCGTCGGGAGCATGGTGAAGGACGATCTCGCTTACCTCGCGCAGGGCTTTGGTCGCATCCGGGCTGTCGAACAGCGACGCAACCAGGACGCGCCATGGCCACAGCCGCAGCCAGCCCAGATCGACGATGTCGACGTTGGCAAGCGAGCGATCGCTGTCTTGGCGATACAGGCTGCGCAGCAGGCTCTCGACTTGGACCAGCGCCTCGGCGTGTGGCAGACGAGCGCTGTCGAAGATAAAGCGCTCGACCTCGGGCGCTAGGCGCGGCAGCCAGGCCGAGTCGGCCGTGGGGTTTCGCACCAGAAGCGCCGTCGGAACATCGGCCAAAAGCAGCGAACGCACCAAGCCCGGCAGGCGCTGTCCGGCCATGCGCGGAGCTTCCAGCGTGATCTCTTCCGCCACGACTTCCCGTCGCCCGCTGCCGCTGCGACGGAAGTTGGCTTCGACGAAGGCGCGGATCGGCGGTCCTCCGTCGGGCGTCTCATACCCCAACGAGTCCGCGGATTCCGAGGTCTCGTGCAGGCTGATGATGCGGGCCGGTACGGTCTCGGATACGTCGTCGATCAGGCGCTTGGTGCGCAGGAATTCTTCGTCGCCGTCGGAGTGAACGATCAGGTTCCATAGACAGGCGCGAGTGACCGAGAAGCGGGCCCCTTCGCTGCGCGCTCGCTCGGCAGCTTTGCGCCACAGACCGGCAAGCTCTGCCTCGATGCGATCCGGCTCGACTGAGATGGCGGCACCCAATGTGAACGCGTCGATGCGATCGACGGGGACGGCCCAGCCTTCTTGCCACTCGCGGGCCCGCACGTCGCCGGATTCTGGCGTGCGCGACGACGGAGCCTCGCCCACGCCGCCGGCTTCGCCCTGGGTTTGCACTGGCCCGCTCATGGTTTCCGCCACACGCGCCCGTCGCGCGAAAGCATATCGTCCGCTTCTTTGGGGCCCCAGCTTCCCGCTTCATAGCTGGGCAAGGCTGCCGTCGCTGAGGCATCCGCGGCCGCCCAGCCGTCGAGCATGCGCGTGCAGAAGCGCCAGGACTCCAGCACTTCATCGCCGCGCGTAAACAGCGTGCTGTCGCCGAGCATGCAGTCCAAAAGCAGGCGCTCGTACGCTTCCGGCGGCTCGGTGCCAAAGCTTGATCCATAGCGGAAGTCCATGGTCACCGGGCGCGGCTCGATCGTCGGCCCTGGCACTTTCGACAGGAACTTCAGGTTGATCCCCTCGTCGGGCTGGATGCGCAGCGCCAGCACGTTGGGGTCGCGTCCAAGCTGGGCGCCGCTTGGGCCTTTGAACAGCGTGTGTGGTACGTTTTTAAACGTAATCGCGATCTCAGACACGCGCTTGGCCATGCGCTTGCCGGCTCGCACGTAAAACGGCACGCCCGCCCAGCGGAAGTTGTCGACGAAGAGCTTGAGCGCGACATAGGTCTCGGTGCGCGAGTCGAGGCGGACGCCGGTCTCTTCGCGATAGCCGGGGACTGGCTGCCCTTTGTCGTACCCGCTGCCGTACTGCGCCCGCACCGTCCAGTCGCCGATCGAGCCAGCGTCGGAAGGAAGCTCGCGCAGAGCGCGCAGGACCTTAACTTTTTCGTCGTGGACCGCGTTTGGCTCGAAGGCGACGGGCGGCTCCATGGCCATCAGGCACATGAACTGAAAGATGTGGTTCTGCACCATGTCGCGCAGCGTGCCGGACTGGTCGTAATAGTTGCCGCGGCCCTCGATGCCGATGGCTTCTGCGACGGTAAGCTGCACGTTGTCGATGTACTTGTGGTTCCACAGCGGCTCGAAGATGCCGTTGGCAAAGCGGAACACCAAGATGTTCTGCACCGTCTCTTTGCCGAGGTAGTGATCGATGCGATAGATCTGGTCCTCGCGCAGGACGTTCAGGCAGACCTTGTTCAGCGCCTCGGCCGAGGCCAGGTCGCGACCGAAGGGTTTTTCGATGATGACGCGGGTCCAGGGGTGCTCACTGCGCGAGATCAGGCCGGCGCGTCCCAAGTTCTGCAGGATCGGCTCGAAGGACTCGGGCGGCGTCGAGATATAAAACACGCGATTGCCGCGGGTGCCGCGCGCTGCGTCGACGGCTTCCAGGTGCGACTTCAAGCGCTCATAGGTCGCGGGATCGTCGAAGTTGCCCGCGACATAGCTGATGCCCGAGCCAAATGTCGACCACAGGCCGGGATCGACGGGCCTGCGACGGGCGTACTTGTTGACCGCCTCGCGCATCTGTTCGACAAAGGGGATCTCGCGACGAGCAACACCGACGATGGCGAAGCCGGCTGGCAGCAGTCGCTCGCGCGCCAAGGTGTAAAGCGCCGGGACTAGCTTGCGCTTCGTCAAGTCCCCCGACGCTCCGAAGATCACCATGGCGCAAGGCTCGGGCTGGCGTTCGCCCACCAGGCCCTCGCGCAGGGGGTTTTCGCTGTGGAGTTCCGTGCCGCTCATCTCGCTGTCCTCCCATCGCGGGCCTGGCCCCGCTGTGCGCTGCCACCATCCGACTGGGACCGCGACGAGCGCGGCTCGCAGAAGAGCCTGTCTGTTTCGATGCCAGCCCAGACAGGACAGGGTCGGTTGGGCGCGCGAATTGCGGCCTATTATCGCGCAGGACTTCGTGCAGAGAAAGCACGGAAACCGGCAGCCTCGCCGTCACGCACCCCTGTTGTAATGGTTGCCGCGCGGCGGGTGCATTCGGTGGACGTACGGCCACGTCGTTGGTGCGGGGGCCACGACCCTTCCGCACACGCTCAGCGGGCACGATGTCGGGCAATAAAAAACCCGGTCCAGCACCTGTTGCGCTGACCGGGTTGGTTGTGACCCCAGCGGGACTTGAACCCGCGTTTTCGGCGTGAGAGGCCGACGTCCTAACCGCTAGACTATGGGGCCGAAGTTCTCTCGGAGACTGCTTGAGTTCGGGGACTAGGATTCGAACCTAGATAGGCGGAGTCAGAGTCCGCAGTCCTGCCGTTGGACGATCCCCGAGAAACAAGGGCAATGCAGAAGACTCGGAGAGGTTATCCGCACCGGTCAGAATGTCAACAACTACTTCTTCTTGCGCCCACGTAGGATGCGGTCGAACAGACCGGGCTCTTTGTCGTCTTCAGCCTCGTCCTTGTCGGGGTCGTTGTCGTGCTGTGGGCCGCTCGCTGACGAGGCAGAGCTTGGCGCGATGGCGATGTGCGGCGCCAGCTTTTCGATAAGCTCGCGCGCTTCCGTCGAGAGCTCTTGTGGCTGCGGCACCTGTACGACGAAGCGAACGATCAGATCGCCTTGGCCGCGGCCTCGTACATTTGGCATGCCGCGTCCACGCAGAACGTGACGCGACATCGGCTGCGTGCCAGCGGCGACGTTGATGGTCTCGGGACCCTCGGGTGTTGGCACTTCAAGACGGCAGCCCAGTACCGCGTCGGCGAAGCTGAGCTTGCCATCGACCCACAGGTTGTCCCCGTCGCGCACGAAGCGCGGATCCGCAGCGACGTGGATGTGGACATACAGATCGCCCGACTCACCACCCGGCGCGGGGCTGGGATCGCCTTGGTTGCTTAGGCGCAGCTTCTGTCCATCATCGATGCCCGCGGGAATCGTCAGATTGACCATCCCCTTCTTCGGCACCCGGCCCGAGCCCTTGCAAGTGTTGCACTTGTCGACGATGACCGTGCCCTTGCCTTGGCAAGGACGGCAGGTGGTGCTGATGACGAAGAAGCCCTGCTGGTGCGCCACTTGACCGCGGCCACCGCAGGCTCGGCAGCGCTGGGGCTGCGTTCCCGCTCGCGCGCCAGTGCCACTGCAGTCGTCGCAGGCGATGTGGCGCTCGATCTCGATTTCGCGTCGACACCCTTTGGCGGCATCCAGCAGGGTGATCTCTAGCTCGATCTCCATGTCATCGCCGCGCGGCACGCGTCGACCCCCGCCGGCAAAGCCCGAAAAGCCACCCCCAAAGCCGCCAAAGATATCGGCGAAGGCAGAAAAGATATCGTCGATGCCGCTAAAGCCCTGGAAGCCGCTCTGCGCTGGGCCCTGGTGGCCATAGCGATCGTAAAGCTGTCGCTTCTCGGTGTCCGACAGCACAGAGTACGCTTCGGCCGCCTCTTTGAACTTCTCCTCGGCGGCTTTGTCGCCGGGCTTGCGGTCGGGGTGGTACTCCATGGCGAGGCGTCGATACGCCTTTTTGATTTCCCCCTCGTCGGCATTCTTGGGAATGCCGAGGACTTCATAATAGTCGCGCTTGGTGCTCATGAGACAGCACCATGCAAACTAATGCCCTTCGCCGGGTCGGGCAAGATCGTTATTCGATGGATTCTAACTTGGCTATTGCGGGCTAGGCGGGGCGCGGCAGGACAAGGTGCGAACGAAGCGGCAGGACGAGGTGCGGGCGAAGCTCGCAGAAGCGCTAGGACACCGACGGAGCTTCCTTGGCTGCGGCATCTTTGGCCGCGGGCGGGGCATCGCCATCGTTCGGCTTTTTGGCATTTTCGGCCGCGGCTAGCTCAACCATGGCGCGATCGCGGGGCCAGTCGATCAGGATGGCAATGACGCCAATCACCAGAGCGGCATCGGCGATGTTAAACGTCGGCCACTCATGCGCGATGCCGTCTTTGCCCGTGTATTTCCAGACAATGAAGTCCGTCACGCGGCTGTACATCAGCCGATCATAGATATTGCCGATGGCTCCGCCGGCTAACAGACCCAACTTGCCCGACAGCCACGGGGTCGCGTTCGGCAGCCGATACAGCCACAGACCGATCACTCCCAGGCACAGAAGCCCGACGACCAGCAGGCCGGTACGGGCGCCCCGCATGTTGCGGAACATGCCAAACGCCGAGCCTGGGTTTTCCGAGTAACGCAGGTCGAAGTACCCCTTGATGACGGTGCGAATCGGCACCACCACTTCCCGTCGCCCCATCGACTGGGGATAGCCCTCGGGCTTCAGGTTGTGGCGGGCCCAGACCTTGGTGCCCTGGTCAAATGCAAGCGCGACAATGAACAGCAACACAAATGCGAGGTACTTGGCCTTCATGGTGTTCCGCCGGTTATAGCATCTCGACAACGGCCCCCACAATCCTTTATTCCCGCCCGCGTGGCCGCACTTCCCGTCGAGAAACCTGGTCGATGGCGATGCCCTGATAAGATGATGGCTTTCCGCGCTGGGAGCCCACATGGCCCTTTCGACCGAACCTCTTCGTCGCCGTGTACGTTCGCTTGTGGCGGTCAGTCTGCTTGTGGCAAGCGGGGCTGGCTGCCCGCACGCCAGCCGACCCATGAAACCTCCGTCGGCGGGCAGTGACCTGAAGCGCTTTTCGACCCTGACGGCCAAGAGCAAAGAGCGACGCGGCTTCTTTGATACGTACCAAAAAGGCGATGACCTGTTTGTTGCGGTGCCCAAGGCGCGACTCGGCGAAAAGTTTTTGCTGAGCGCACGCATTGCGCAGGGCGTGGGCGCGGTGCCGCTGCTGAGCGGCATAAGTGTCGACGGCAGCGATGGATCGATCGTGTCCTTCGAACGCTTTGGCGAGCGCCTGTATCTGGTCCAGCATCCCGTGCGCGTGGTTGCGGCGGCTGGCTCGGCTTCGACCGTCGCGCTGCAGCAGTCCTATAGCCCGTCTGTGGTTCAGTCGGCGGCCATCGAGTCGGAGCGGCCCGACGGGTCGCCTGTCATCAATGCCAAGTCGTGGTTTGTCGGCGACTTGTCCGGTGTGGGGGGCTTGGTCGCTGCGCTGTCCCGACCCGGTCGCGGCGGCAGTCCCGGCACGGCTACGCTGAACCGCGAGCGCAGCTTTGTCGAGTCGATCAAGGCCTTCCCCGACAACCTGCTGGTGCGTGCTCGCCTGACGTACCCCGTGCCCGATCGCGCCGTCGTGCCCAGCGTCCCCGACGATCGCTATCTGTCGGTCTCGGTGACGTACAGCCTGTCGCGGCTGCCGACCCAGCCCATGCCAGCGCGTCGCGATGACGATCGCATCGGCTTTTTCACGACGACGCACTATGACCTCGACAGTGCGAGCGCCGATCCGTATGTCCGCGTCATCAACCGCTGGCGGCTGACCGATGGGAAACCGCTGACCTTTTACTTGGACCCCAGCATTCCCGCCGCATATCACCGCTTCGTCGAGGCGGGCGTTCTGGCCTGGCAGGCGGCGTTTGCGGCGGCGGGCTGGCCGAGTGCCCTTCGGATCGCGCCGCTGCCCAAGGGCGCGGACCCCGAAGACCTGCGCTATCCGACGATTCGTTGGGATGCGAGCGTCGAGGCGCCTCTGGGCCTGGGGCAGCGCTTGGTCGATCCGCGCAGTGGCGAGATCCTGGGAGCCAGCATCCTTCTGGGCAGTCACCTTTTGCGCCATCATCGCCGCGTCGATCTGCCCCTGCTAGGCGAGCGCGTCCCAGTCGGCTCGCCCGCCGCGATGGATCCCGAGTTTTCCGCGCTGTGGGACCGCATCCTGCGTCGGCCTCTGGCCCGTCCCGTCCCGCAGACAAGAGCGTCGGAATCCCTGCTGGACCCAGACGGCGAGTCGTTCAGCACGCATATGGAACAGCAGTCTGTGCTGTTGCACAGCGCTCTTCTGGCAAGCGGCGCCATCCTCGCCAGCGAGCCCATGCCCGAGCGCGTGCTGGGCCAAGCCATTCAATTTACGACCATGCACGAGGTCGGCCACGCGCTAGGCCTGCGTCATAACTTCAAGGCCTCGGCCGCGATCCCCAACGAGCGCCTCGCTGACATGGCCTGGGTGCGTGAGCACGGGCTCTTGGCGTCCATCATGGACTATCCCGGCTTGAACCTGCCGCGTGGCCGCGCACCGACGGACTGGGCGTACTATTCGCCGCGCCTGGGCGACTCGGACCAGCTTACGATCCAGTACGGCTATGGGCGGGACGAAGCGCAAGCCAAGGCCGTGGTGCGGCAGGCGGCACAGCGCGGACACCTGCTGGGCACCGATGAAGATGCGCACAGCCAAGACGGCGCCGATCCCGCGGCCCAGACATGGGACTTGGGGGCGGATTCGCTGGCCTGGGCGCGTGAGCGCATCGAGGTGATTCAGGCACTGTGGCAGGCACTGCCGGCGCGCGTGCTGGTCGACAACACCGCCCATGGCGAGCTGACCAGCGTGGTCTTGGCCCTGCTTGGCGAGTATGGATCAGCCGTCGACATTGCCCTGCGCTTCGTCGGGGGGCAGCAGATCGCCCGCGATCACGTCGGCGACCCAAGCGCGCGGCCACCGTATCGCCCCGTCGAAAAGGCACGGCAAAAAGAGGCGCTCGATCTGCTGCTTCGCTATGCCTTTGCCGAGGGTGCGATGAGCCTGCCCAGCCAGGTCCTGAGCCAGCTTGGGCCGCCGCCGATCAGCGGCTTTGTCGGTCGGCGTCTGCAGTTCGAGCTGCCGGTTCTGCGCTTGGTGCGCGCCTTTCAGCAGCGCATGCTGCACGAGCTTTTGTCGAAGGACGCGCTGCTGCGGCTGCGTCACAGCGAGTACAAGTTTGGCCCCACGCAGGTGCTGACGCAGCCCGAGCTTTTTGAACAGCTGACCCAGGCGCTGTGGAGCGAAGTGTTCTCGTCGAGCCAGCCCCAGAACATCACCGCGGCGCGGCGTGATCTGCAGCGCGCACACATCGAAAGCATGGCGCAGCTTTTGACGCGGCGCGAAGACGGCTCCGTCGCGGATTCCGACAGCCGAGCGCTGGCCCGCTTTCAGCTCAGCGAGCTGCGCCGTCGCTTGCAAGAGCGCGAGAAGTCCATGGCTTCCCTCGACGGGTACACGCGAGCGCACCTGGCCGATCTGTCGACACGCATCGGCAAGGTCCTGGATGCGACACTGCTTGAAAGCCCGCTGTGAGCGTCGCGAAATAGCTATATATGCTTAATTATCGACGGGAAATGCTCAGTCGCGCGGCTTGACGAAGGTGGTCTTGAGCAGGCCGCGAAAGCGCTGCGACCACTCATCGGCTTCCTGTCCGTGCCGACCGTGCGGCCATAGCTCGCGATAAAGCGCCACGATGCGCAGTTGTTCCGCTTCCCCCGATGCGGTCTGCGCCCAGGCGATGATCGTCGAGAACAGGCCGTCATCGACTTCCCAGTCTTGCAGGATCTGCTCGACCTGATCGGCGGCGATGGCGGCGCGGTATGCGTCGATGGACTCGCGATACCGGCCTAGAAACGAAAGCGCGCGGGCGCGGTCGTGATGTGGCTCAGGGCTTTGTGGATCTTGCGATGCGTGCTTGTCAGCGGCGGCCAGCGCCTGTTCGTACTCGCCGCGCTGGATGTGCTTCTGCGCAAAGGTGACGCCATAGTTGTCAGCCATGGCCGCGCAATCTAGCGCGAACAAAAAGGCCGTGGTGCGTTAGCGCAGATCTCCGTCGCTGAAGTTGAACGTCTTGCTGTCGCTGGTGGCGGGGAATTCCACGGTCTTTCGGCGCACTCGCTCGCTGGCTTCGCCCGCGTTCTGCAGCACGAACAGATCAACGGACACCGGGCCCGAGGTCAGACCCGTCTTGCGTACGGTAAGACGCCACGTGCCGGCCTCGATCCGATCGAGGCGCTGGCTTTCGATGCCGACGTCCGCCCCTTGCAGCGCCGCGCGATCGCCGTCGCCCTTGGGCTGGCTCGGCGGGGCCAGGTATAGCTGCACACCGGCATCGGGATGCGTCCACTGCACAGCGAACAGAAGCTTGCCGGCATAGCCCGCCACACCGTCGCTGCGTCCGCGAGCCAGAAGCTGCGCTTGCAGTCGGGCATCGTTCGTCTCGGCGGCTTGCAGGCGCAGCCGAGCATAAAGCGCCGCGTACAGCGCCCGCGCCCAGGCCGCCACGCCTTTTTCACCGCTGCGCGCCCCCACGGCTTCTGCCACACGCGCCGAAAGTCGCAGGGCTTCGTCGCTGCGCCCGCTGCCCGCCGCCGCCCCGGCTAAAAGCAGCAGCACCGTGTCGTCCTGCGGATTCAGCCAGCCCAGCGTTTGGTATTCACGATATGCCGGTTCGAACAAGCGGCTGGCGCGATACAGATCGCCCAAGCGACGGCGACCCCAGGGATCGAAGGGCGCGAACTCGACGATCTCCGAAAACGCTCGTGCTCCGTCGGCACCATCGCCGGATCGCATCAGAAACTCGCCGATTGCCTGCCGCACCGAGGCATCGGCACCGGGATCGCTGCGCAGGCTGTCGACCAAGCGCCGCGCTTCGTCTTTTTGTCCCGCTTCTTCCAAAAGAGCCAGAAGCTTCAGCTTCAGCGAAAGAGCCATCGGCGACAGCGACAGGAAGCGACGCACGACCTCTAGCTTTTCGGCCACCGTCTTGGCTTTGTTCAGCTCTTGCGCCAAGAGCGTGGGGTCGATGCCGCCGTCGAGAGAGAGGCCATACTGGGCGGCGCGCACGTCGTCTTCGGTGCGCACGGCACGCAGGATCTCGCGGCGCAGATACGCTTGAATTTCGGCCTGCTGTTCGTGCGCTTCAAAGCGGTGGTACAGATCGACTTGCTGTGCGGTTCTACCGACGGCAGGGCGCATCAGATCGAGCAGCGCGCGGCGATCGAGCCAGCTGCGTAGCTCGCAGCGCGACTCGGCTTCGTTCCACACGTTCATGGCGCCGGCCACGCCACTTGTGCGACTGAGCCGCTCGCGCCACAGCGTTCGCCGCGTCGACAGGTACGCTCGCGAGGCCGCGCTGCAGCCCCTGCTGCCTTCATCGTGGTCCGGCTGCGAGAGCTGCAGAGAATACGTCACTTCATGCGGTTTTCCGTCGGGGGCCACCGGCAGCTTCAGTCCGGCAACCGCCCGCTCGATGCACGCGTCGACATCGCGGGCTCGCAGCGTCGACGACACAACCTTGGCTTCTTTCGGGATGCCGTCGACGGCGACCTTGACGCGCAGGACGACGCGGCCGGAAAGCTCAGGATGACCGGCGGCGCGGCGCTCGTAACACAGGCGGGCCGGGGCTTCGCGCTCGCGCAGGGCGCGGACATACAGATCATCGAGGCTGGTCACGCGCAAGGTCCTCGTCGATACACCAGGCTCAAGCGCGACCGTCGCATCGCTTGGGGCCTGGCCGCGCAGAGCCGGCGGAACAAACAGCCCGCTTTCCTCTTCGCCGACCTGCGGAGCATAGGCATCGCCACCGCTGCCTCCGACGACAACGGCGGTCCACGGTGTGACCAGCGCAAAGCGCGATCCGATATCGAGCACGGCTTCGCGGCCGGCGCCGCGTTCCAGCAGACGGAACAAGCGCGCTTGTGCCCAGCGTCGGCTCACGTCGCCAGAGTCTTCGATGTCGCGCGACAGAAGTGGGATATGTGTCGTAAACGGCTTGCCGTCGCGCAAGCCCGTTACCGTCAGCGTCGATGGAGGCAGCGTGCGATCGCGGCGCAATCGAGCGACGATCGGCAGCGCTTCGCCTCCTTCCAGCGATACGGCGGCCTCGGGATACACGACGTCGGCCTCTTCCCCGAGGGCAATGCGGACCTCGGTCAGGCTGGGCAGCGCGGCGCGCTCGATCAGGTGCAGCGCAGCGCGAGCCGCCTCGGGCCGATCTTCGACGCGGATGACGCCACGGTGACGACCGGCATCGCAGATCGCACCCAACAGATCGAGGTTGGCATCGCTGCCCACCGCGACGGCATAAAAGCGTGGCAGCGCCCCCAAGCGAGCCAGCCGATCGCGCAGATCCCCTGGCAAGAGCGCTCCCACCGTCGGACGACCATCGCCGATATAGATCACCGTGCCCTTGCCGCGCGGCAGAAGCTCGACGGCGCGCAAGAGCGCCGCTTCCAAGTTGCTGGCGCCACCGGGCGTCTGCTTGCTGAGCTGACCGATCAGCTCGTTGACGCGCTCTTTGCTGGCGGGGCCCATGGCATCGCGACCCAGGCTGGCCGGCGTGGTCGATGCCGCCAAGACCGCGACGCGATCCTGCGGGCGAAGCTGCTGCAGCAGGGCCTGCGCTGCGGCGCGTCCCAGATCCAGGCGGGCTTCGTCGGTGGCAGCCGAGACATCGACGACCAAAGCGACGTCAAGCTGCTCGGGCGGCGAGCCGGCATCCAGCACGGGCTGCGTGAAGAAGTACCGCGCGCCTTCTCCGTCGCTGCGATAGGCTTCCAGGCGATCGCCTTTTCTGCTCTTGGCGTCGATCAAGTCGAGCACGAAGTCAGCGGCGGGCCGAAAGTCGCTGCGCCGCATGACGACGCGGCTGCCTTCGTTTTTCGCCCCCAAGCCCGCCGACAGGCCGCTGATCTCGGCGCGGTTGACGTCGACTTCCAGCGAGAACTCGCCCAGGTTGGGGGCGTTGCCGGTCAGGGCCGCCGCACTCTGTCCCATGGGATATACGTATGTACGGCGGCTGCCCGTCGAGCCTTTGACCTGATAATGCGGCAGCCACTCGGCGTAGCGCAGGCGCACGACCTTGGTCTTGCCGGGATGGATGTCGCGCACGATGCCGCGATAGCGACCGGCGCCCGCCCATTCAAGCTGCGCCGTGAACGAGTCATAGGGCGACGTGGTGCCAGCCCGCACGCTGGCCACGACGCTGCCGACCTGCGGTGTCGAGTCCTCTTGTCCGACGGCAAACTCTTGCAGGATGGCGCGCTCGGGCAGGCGAACATTGTACTGACCTTCCAAGTGTTCCGAGCGTGGGTTGAAAAAGGTCTGCTCGATCTCGGTGATGGCCAGATCGCGTTCGATGCGCACGCGGACATCGTGCTGACGAACGATCAGCGGCGTGCGCGCCGTGCCCAGATCGCCGGGGCGTCGCGCCGATAGCTGACCGACGCCAGCCGCTTCGAGCGGACGCAGCGGGCCCGGCTCAGCCAAGCCATAGGTCCAGTCGTCCCACAGCGCCTGTGCCGTCTCGCGCGCTTCGCCGTTTTTCAGCAGAAGCGACAGCCCCGATTCCAGCCGACCCCCTTGCGCACCGACGTGCCAGGTCACCTGTCCCGCTGCGCAATAGATCTGCGCGTCGCTGCCATTCTGCGTCACCGACAGGCCCGCGCCTTTGGCGTTGAGCACGACCTTGCCGGATCCGGCGCTGATCTCGACCTCATCGCCGCCGCGCGCATCGATCCACACGCGCCCTGCGCGCACGTCGATGCGCTTTTCGCCGACCTGCACCGTGGTCTTTTCATCCATCAGCACCCAGGCGCCGCGATCGAGAAACAGCGATGAGCGCACACCCGCAGGCGTCTGCACGACGCTGTCTTCTTCGATTCGCAGGGCGCCTTCGACGGGCAAGGTCTGCGGACCGCGCTGTACCGTGACGCCAGGCCGACCCGACTGCACCCACGCCGAAGTCGGAGCCGGCGGGGGCGCCTTGGTACAGGCCAGCGCCAGGGCTGTTCCCGCCAAGAACAGCGTCAGAAAGGGTGCGCTACGACTTGTCTTGGGCCTCATTCCTGCGCCTCCACCTTCTCTACCTTGCCGCCTCGCAGTACGAAGCGCGCCGTCGTCGCTGCCCCTTCAAACGAAAGCGGCAAGCGCCACAGCTTTTCGTTCTTTTCGCCTTCGTTGGTCAGCACGGAAAGCTCACCGCCGTACTTCAGCGCGCCTGGGCGATCGCGTCGCACGACCTCGATTTGATACGCGCCGCTGAGCGACGCGGTCTTGTGGCTGTGCCAGCCCAGGAAGCCAAGCTGCGGGGCCAGATCATTGGCCGGGCCGAAGCTCTCGTCCTCGGCGGCGATGCGCAGATCCAGATCGGCTTCGGGATGGGCCCAGGTCAGAAGCACACGCAGCGGTCGCGCCAGGCTCATGGCGCCGGCTTTCTGCGTGCGCAAAAACAGGCGGGCCAGGCCTTCGGCGTCGCTCTTCTGGCGCGTTTCTTCGCGTAGCTGAGCCAAGCGCAGCGACGTCTGCCACAAGGCCGTGCGCGACACGCCGGTCTCGCTGCCTGGCTCTGACGTCGAGATCACGCGCTGCTCAAGTCCCAGCGCCTCTTCGATGTGGCCCGCGCCGGCCGCGGCCATGGCCAAAAGCAGCAGCACCGACTGATCGTTCGGGTCAAGCGTCGACAGCGTCTGGTACTGGCGATATGCCTCATCGAACCAGCCGTGTGCGCGATACAGGTCGCCCAGTCGTCGTCGCGCCAGCGAGTCGCGCGGCGAAAACTCGACGATCTCGGAAAATGCTCGTCGGGCGGCATCTTCATCTCCCAGACGAATGTACAGCTCACCGACGGCGGTACGTGCCTGGGCATCGGCATAGGGATCTCGGCGTACTTCCTCGGCGGTTCGTCGCGCTGACTCTTTTTCGCCAAGCTCTTCCTCGGTCTCCATGCGCAAAAGACGCAGGCGCAGATCGCCGGGCCACTTGCGCAGCAGGTCTTCCAGGCGACGCAGGCGATCGCTCGGAGTCTTGGCGACGCGCACGACTTCTTGCGCCAGCAGCGCACGCTCTTCGTCGCCCAGGCCCAGGCCGTCAAAGATGACGCGCAGATCGCGGGGCGAACGGACCTCGCCCAAGATGGCTTGGCGCAGGTATTCCTGCTCTTCCGGTTCGTCGTCAAAGTGCTTGTACAGCGCGACCATGCCGCTTGGTCCACCGACGCTGCGCAGCATCAACTTCAATAGCTCGCGGCGATCGGTCCAGCGCTTAAGCTCACAGCTACGCTGCGCGTCTTGGAAGATCTCCAGCGCGCGGCGCACGCCGCTCTGCATGCTCAGGCGCTCGCGCCATAGCTCGCGACGCTCTTCCAAGGGCTGCGTCGACGCCGCGCTGCAGCCGCGTGGCCGATGGCGCAGGATGCCGACGACGACGGTGACATCGCTGGTGTTCATCGCCACGAAGGCGCCGGTACTTGGATCGGCGGGGCTTTCGTCGAACGAGAGCGAGCGGGTCTTTTCTTTCGCTTTGTCGCGCGAGTTGCGCTCGCCGCCATCTTCAGCATCGTCGTCGGAACCTGCGCGGCTGCGGCGCTGTTTGCCGCCCTTGGCCATCTTCTTGTAGTCGCCACCGCCGCGGCCGATCGTGCCCAAGTTGCCCAGGCCAATCGTGCCCTCTCCGGTGCCGCCACCGCCTTGGCCCGAGCCGGTCATGCCAAAGCCGCCGCTGCCGAAGGCTTCGCCGACTTGATCGCCCATCAGGCCGCCTTCAACCACGGGGGCAGCGGCAGCGCGATCGGCCTTCTTCATGGCGCGCATGGGCCGGGCCATGGCAGCGCTCGCCGCCGGGGCAGCCATCGGGCGCCCAGGCGCCGCAGTGGCTGGCTCGGCAGGAGCAGACTTTTCTTCTTCGGCCGCTATCTCGGGCTTGGGGGCCTCGTCCTTCGCGGGGCCACGCAGCGCGAATCTCTTGTTCTTCGACGTCTCGCGGCGGCCCATCTTGCCTTCGGCAGCAGCACCGCTTGGGCCAGCGGCCGGCTCGCTGCTCGACGTCGCAACCGCGACGGGCGGCGGGGCCTGAGCCATCGACGGAGCCGAGGCCGAGCGCTCATAGCTGCAGCCCGCGGCGCGCACCTCGGGAATCTGCGTCTGTAGAAGCGCGACCTCGTCTTCGCTTGGCACGTAAAAAGACGTAAATGGCGTGATGAGGTTCTGCCGCACGCCGAGCTCAGCGACCTCTTCTGTGCTGGCTCCACCGTCGAGAAGCTGCAGCAAGCGGGCCTGCGACCAGCGCAGTCGCAGATCCGCGGTGTCGTCTAGGCTGTGGCTCTGCAGCTTGAACACCGTCTTAAACGGCTGCCCATCGCTTAGGCCTTCGACCTGTACCGTCTGCGGCACGCTCTGGCGCAGGCGGGCCAGGATGTACAGTGGCTCACCGGCCCGCAGCGACACGCTCTGCCGCGGATAGACGCGATCCAGGCCCGAGCCCACATCGACTTTGATGCGGCTGACCGCAGGGCGCGACAGATGGGTGGTGATGCCGACCGCGGTCTCGGCGGCCGTCGCGCGATCGGACACGCGGAATGCCAGGCCCGCGTTCATCTGGCACAGGCCCGAAAGCAGATCCAGGTTGGCTTCCGCGCCGATGCCAACCCCGTACAAACGAAGCGGAGCCGGCAGGCGCTCTAACCGCTCGCGCAGCGACGGCAAGTCCAGCTCGCCGACCGTTGGCTGGGCATCGCCGACATACAGCACCGCGCCGGCCCGATCCGGCTGCAAAAGAGCCGCTGCTTGGCTGAGCGCTGCGCCCAAGTCGGTGGCGCCTCCGGTGCGCGTTTGACCAAGCTGCGAAAGCAGGGCACTCACAGCTTCTGGCGAGGCCGGCGCCAGCGCCGCAGCCTTTGCTGGCCCTTTGCCACTGGTCGCGGAAAAAAGTGAATGCGCATTCAGATCGGCGCCTAGAAGCGCTACGCGATCGTCGGGACCCAAGTGACGCAGCACCGCTTCGATCAGCGTACGAGCCATCGCCAAGTGCGTGGCATCGGTGGCGGCGGACACGTCAACCAGAAGCACCAAGTCAAGCGGCGTCGGCACGCTGGGCTTGGGAGCCGCGACCGGCATGGCGCGAATCAAGACATAGTCGCTTTCGTCGCGAACCGAGCGCGCCCCTGGTCGCGAAGGCACCGCGTGCCGGGCGCGATACACGCGCGCGACATCGCTTGGACGCGGCGGACCGATCATCTCGACCAGCAGATCGGCGCCGGGCACGTAATCGGTTCGCTGCAGGATGACGCGGCGGCCATCTTTGCTGATCAGCGCCCCTAGGCCCGCCCGCACTTCTTTGGCGCCTGCCGTCGCGGCATCGACCTCGATGTCTAGCTCTTGAATCAGCGGGGCACCCCCGCCGGACGGGCCTGCCATCGGGAAGCGATAGGCGCGCTGGGCAAAGCCTTCGCCGTGTGGAGTCAGCCACTCGCTGTAGCTGTACAGCACGCGCCGCGTCGAGCCGGGCGGCAGCGGATAAAGCCGCGCTTTGTAGCTGCCAGGGGCTTCCCATTCGAGCAGGGCTGGATCTTTCGTCGAGCCTTCGTAGACCTGGGCTTGATAGTCGCGCTGAGCGGTCTCGCGCTCTTTGACATAGCCGTCGACGAAGCGGCCGTGGCGATCGATGGCGAAGCGCGACAGGATCGCACCTTCGGGCAAGCGCACGCGGAAGATGCCTTCCAGCGTCGATTCAGCGGGGTTAAAGAACGTCTCTTCGACGGTCGTGACGGCCAGATCGTCATCGATGCGCGTGCGCACTTGCAGGCGCTGAATCGACAAAGGAAAGCGCGCCTCGCCCAGGTTACCGGGGCGCCGGGCGCCGACTTCACCAATGCCAGCGGCGCCGCGGCTCTTGCGCGGATCGGGCCAGCCCAAGCCGCCCGTCCAGTCGTCCCACAGGACCACTGGCTTGACGACCAAGTTGCCGCCGCTGGCGCTCACAAGCTCGCCGGCTTTGGCGACGCCGCGCTGCGTGCCGCTGATGAAGGCGACCTCGCCACGGATGACGGTGATCACGCTGGTGCTGCCTTGCACGCTGACCTCGTATCCGGCACCACCAGCCACCGCACGTAGCTCGGGCGTCGCGACCTCGATGCGGCCCCCTTCGCGCGCATCGACCCAGACGCGACCCGCGCTGAGCTGAACGCCTAGCTCAGTGACCTCGGCCGCGCTGCCGCTGTCGAACAGCAGCCGGGCGCCCTGATCGTGTCGCAGCAGTGCCTGCGCTTTTTCGGCCACGTGCAGGCGCTGCCCGCTGCCCAGCCGCTCGTCTCCGGCGATGGCGTGGTTTAGGACCGTCGCCTTCAGCTCGACCGGCGTCCGAATGACCTCGACTGTGGCCACCGTCTGGTGACCTTCAAAGCGAGGGCCACAGCCCGCACCCGCAAGCAGCATGCAGCCGACTGCGGAAAGCAGCGCCGCCCGCTGCCACCTGCCCACTTTTGAGCCCAGTTCTTTTGTCATGCCCGTCCTACCAGCGTGTTCCCCACAGAGGGAGAAGGGTCTGATCGTATCGCAAGTCCGCGAGCGCAGATCGAAAGAGATCGGAGCTTCCACCCGCGAGCCATCCGGCAATCGGCCCAGGATTCCGCGGCATAGGCGCTGCGCTCGGTTGGAACGTGAACACAGCCAAGGACAAACGAAGCAGCCGGCATTTGGGTCTTCTCTGGAAAGTGCGTGACAGTCGGGCCTCGCTGCGCTAAGCCTGCCGGGACGGAGGCTAAGCTCATGACTTTGCAGCGTTCTATTCGACCTACGTTACGTCCCTGGCTGGCCGCGAAGGCTGGCCCTTTGTCGGTCTCGGCTCTGGCTTTGGTGGCAGGTGGCGGGCTGGTTTTGATGGCTGACGGCTGCAACAAAGAAGAGCCCAGCGGGCCCAAGCCCCCGATCCAGATGAACAACGATCCCGATATGGCTTCGCCGATGCCGCAGCCCGACATGGCATCCGTTACGCCCACCGAGATGCCGCCTGTGTTATCGACCATCGCGCCGGCACTGGGACCGACGAGCGGCGGTGTTGCGATCAAGCTGGGGGGGCAGAACTTTGCCAAGGGGGCGCGCGTGCGCTTCGCCGGCACAGAAGCCAGCGACGTCACCGTCGTCAGCGAGAGCGAGATCACGCTGACCTTGCCCGCCAAGCTTGGAGCCTGGGGCAAGGTCGCCGTCGAAGTCGTGCATCAAAGCGGCAAGTCGGTGACGCGCTCGGATCTGTTTTCGTACTTCGCGTCGCGCGTTGACTTCGGGGCGGCGAGCGGCGTCGACATTGGCACGGGTCCCGTCTCGCTGGCCATCGGCGATCTAAACGGCGATAAGAACGACGACTTGATCACCGCCAACCTGGGTGAAAGCGCCGTTGGTGTCGCCTTGGGCAAGGGCAGCGGCATGTTCGACATGCCCAAGAGCACCGCTGTCGGAACCGATCCAATCGCCGTGCGCGTCGTCGATCTGAACGGCGACAAGAAGCTCGACGTGGTGACCGCCAACTCGTATTCCGGCGATGTCAGCGTGCTGGTTGGCAAGGGCGACGGTACGTTTGAAGCGGCCAAGCACACGACGCTGGGCGCGACCCCGACGGCTTTGGCCATTGCCGATGTGACCGGCGACATGAAAGACGATGTGCTGGCGACATCCGCCGACGGCAAAGTGATCATCCTGCCCGGCAAGGGCGATGGCACGTTCGACACCGCGGCCAGCAAGACGGTGACGGGCTTTAACCGGCCCATGGCGCTAGTGCTCGCCGATCTGAACGGCGACAAGAAGCTGGACTTGAGCGTGGCCAACTATGGCAACGGCAGCGTCAGTGTGCTGGTCGGCAAAGGCGACGGTACGTTCGAGACGGCGAAAAACATCGCGGTCGAGACCGCACCGCTGGGCTTGGCGGCCGTCGATCTCGATGGTGATGGCAAGCTCGATCTGGTCAGCGCCAACTCGGCAAGCAGCAGCGTCAGCGTGCTTCTGGGCAAAGGGGATGGCAGCTTCGCCGATGCCAAGTCGGCGGCTGTCGGCAGTGGCCCCAACTCGGTCGCGAGCGCCGACTGGAACGGCGACGGCAAGCTGGATCTCGCGGTGGCCAACTTCGACGACGGCACGGTCAGCGTGCTGATCGGCAAGGGCGATGGTACGTTTGTCTCGACGCTGCGCTACACCGCGGCCGCCGGACCGTTTTCCATCCTGGCACAGGACCTGACGGGGGATGCTCGTCCCGACTTCGCCGTGGCCAGCCGTGCCACCGGCCGCGTCAGCTTCCTGCCCAACACATCGCAGTAAGCGTGCCGCGCTGCGGCTACACGATCTCGTAGCCGTGGCGCTGCCACCACGAAGCCCACTGCTTGGCCGCCGACTCGCGCTCGCGGCTGGGCTGGTCAAAGCGGTATCCCGCCACGTCGCCCGACATCTCGAAAAGTTCATCCTGCGCCGACGAGCGAATCATGGCGCTGTCATGGCACAAGCCCGACAGCAGCCACTGCAGGCGTGGCTCGTACTGATGGCGTCGCCACCAGCCCGACCAGCGATACCGGCTGCGGCCAAAGTCCTGCTTGGTAATGGCCTGCAGCGCCCGCCCGGCCGCGTCGGCGACCATCGGATCGGTGGCATCTAGAAGCTCGATGATGGTCTGTACAGCCACCGTGTCGCGTAGCTCGCCTAGCGCGTCGACGGTTGCCACCAAGCGCTTGGCATCGCCTTGGCTGTCCAGCGCGTCGCGCAGCCGAGCCCGCAGAGCCGAGAGCGCTTGGCTGGGCGGGAAGTTGCGCAGCGCCGCCGCCGCCGCCGTCCGCACCTCTTCGTCGCTGTCATAGAGGCTGTCGAACAGCGGCTCCAGGGCTGATGATACGGGTATTTCGCTAAGGATTTGAACGATAAAGAACCGCGCCCGCGTCGGCGTGTCCTTCTGCTTCAGGCGGGCAATAAGCGGCGCCACCGCCCGTCCGCCCATGCGCAGTACCAGGGACAGAAGCGGGCTGTGCAGCAGGCTGGCCTGGGCCGTCTGCTGATCGCCGATGGCGCTCTTGCTTTGGCTGCGCAGCGGGCCGGGCAGAGCCGCGACGACCGCCTGCACCGCTGCCTCGTCGCCGGCCAGCAGGGCTTGCTGTGCCGCGTCATCGCCGCCGCTGGTCCGCTCGATCAGCGCGGCCCAGTCCTCGCGGGTCGGCGTCGCTTTCGCGTCTTTGCTGGCTTCCTTGCCGCTGTCCTTGCGAGCAGTCGGCGAGACCGACGAGCTAGGCGGCGACTTGCTAGAGCCCTTGCCATGTTTACCCGTCGTTTTGGGACTGGCTTCGGTCTTTTCGGACTTTTCTGGCTTGCCGCTGACTGCTTGCGCTGTCGCGGTCGCCGACGGCTTGTTTGCAGCATCGCCCTTTTCGGTGGGCGGCGTCTTGTTCTGGGCTGCGGCTTTCTTTTCGCGATCGACGCGCAGCGGCACTGTGGGCTGTTCGCTGGCAGCAACTGGCACCGCTGGCTCGACGGTGGGCGCGGCCTTGACCTCTGCCGCTGGCGCTGCGCTGGGGGGGGGGCTGGTTTCGGCTGTCGTCGTCGCCGGCTCGGCCGTCGCCTGCGTCACAGCAGTGGCAGCAGGCGCTGGCGTGTGCTGGCTGCGCGGTCGCCATGCGCTGGTCCCGGTGTCGCTGACCTCTTGCGGGCTGGCCCCATCGTCGAGATCGGCAACGCCACCCAGGCCACCGGTCTTCGACTGCTGGACCAGGCGATGGAAGGCCTGGCCAACTTCGGACAAAAGAGGCTGAAGCTCAGCTGCCAGCGCTTCGCCAAGCTCGCGCCCGTCATCGTCGAGATACAGCAGCGCGACCGGGCGACCACGCAACAGAATCGGCAGCACCGCGCCGGGAATGGGTGGCCTGCGTCCCAAGGCGCGCAGCGGATCGTTTGTCACCGCCGGATCGCCCAGCACACCGACGTGCTGCTGTCGGCTCTTGGCGGCCTGACGGAATACCGACGGGCGATCGAGCGGCACCGAGACGCGCCCGACAAGCTGACGGTCCAGCCAGGTGTCTTCCAGGGCGACGCGGCCGAATGCCACTTCACCGTGGATGGTAAGGACACAGGCGAAACGGGCTCGGCTGCGGGCACCGCGGCACAGCGCTTCAAAGATGGCATCGCGATCGGCAGCGACGGCAACAAGCTCGCGCGCCGCTTCCAAGGACAGCGTGGCGCCGCTGCTTTCGTCCAGCGCGAGGGCGATGCGGGGGGCGGGTCGCGGTGGCTCTTCGCCGTCGATCGCCTCGGGAGACTCGCTGCTCGGGGGCGGCTCGCTGAGCGCCTCGTCGGGGCGGGTACTGCTGATCGGCTCGCCCAGGCGACCGCTGTTGATCGGCTCGGGAATCGGCTCGGGGACGGCAGCGACAGCTGGAGCAGGCGCCGCAGCCACCGTCGCAGCGATAGGAGGCTCTGGGCTCTCGGCAGCCGCTGGCTTGGCCACCACGCTTAGCTCAGCAGTCGGCCTGGCCTTGGTGGGCGCCTCGGCAGCCGGCTGCGGTTTGTCGACGACCACCGGGGCCTGCGGCTTGCTGGCGACTGGCGCGGCGGCCGGCTTGGCCGTGGCCTTCTCGGGGACCGACGGAGCCATCAGCTTGCCAGAGACAGACGACGGAGCCACCGGCTTGCCGACTGCCACAATCGCGGGCTTGCTGACCGGTGCAACAGCCGGCTTGCTTGCTGCGCTGGGCTGTGTGGCTGCGGCCGTCGCTGGGCGCGCGGGCACAGAAGTCGACGATGGGGCAGCCGTCGCCGCGGCTGCGGCCGGCTTGACGCTGACTGCAGGCAGCGATTTTTGCGTCGGTGAGCCTGCCGGGCGGACCGCATCTTTGGCTGCGCCAGGGGCTGCGCTGGCCGTGGTACCGACAGTGGGCGCAGCCGCAGGTGCGGCAGTCTGCGTCGGTGCAGCGGGCTTTTGTTGCGCCGCTTGAGCCGTCGGCTGTGGCTGACCTTTGTTTCGCTTCTTGCCACGTCGGCCGGACTCGCTGGGCGACTGGGTGCTGGCTGGCGCCGCTTTGGCTGCTGCGGGGGCTGCCGTCTTGGCGACGGGCGGTGTGGCCGCGGTTGCGGCACGTGGCGCGGTCTCGACCGGAAGCTTTGGAGCCGCCGGAAGCTCAGGGAGCGGCGCCGAGCTGGCGGCGTCGCTGGCTGGCTCGATCTTGTTGGCGACCGACAGCCAGTCGGCAGCGGACACCGATTCCCACTCATCCATGCTGAGCTGATCGATGCCTGAATAGCTCGGAGCACTGCGACTAGACCGCGGCGGCTCGTCGCTGCTTGCGCTGGCCACCGCCGCCATCGGTTTGGTTGCTGGAGCGATGGGTTTGTCAGCGACAGGCGCGCTGCTGGCGGCTGCTGCCTCGGACGTCGCGGCCACGTTCTGTGCGGCGCTGGCCGTCGGCTTGATGTCCTCGGCTGCCGTCGCTGGCAGAGCCTCGGCAGCGGTTGCCGCAGGTGGCGGCGGCAGTGCTTCTGGCCCGCTTGCTGCAGCCGGTGCGGTGAGCCGGGGCGCCTCGACTGCGACCGGCACCGCCATCGCTTCGGTTTTTTCCGCGGCCTGGGTCGTCGCCAGCACCGGAACCTGCAGCGCTTCGGTTTTTTCGAGGGGAGCAGTTGTCGCCGTCTCAGGAACCTGCAGCGCTTCGGTCTTTTCCGTCGGCGAAATGGCAGCCGCCGCCGGAATCGGCAGCGCTTCGGTTTTTTCCGTCGGCGAGACAGCCGCCGTGGCGGGAACCGTCAGCACGTCCGTCTTTTCCGTCGGCGCGGCGGCAGCCGAAGGAACCGGCAGTGCTTCGGTCTTCTCCATCGCTGCAGCCGGAACAGAGGGCACGCTCGGTGCCGACACTCCAACGGCCAAGGCCTCACTGACCAGCAGCGCTGCGGTCGCCTCGCTCATCGGCGGGCCAGACAAGCGCACTTCGCTGAGGCTGCCAAAGCGCGGAATCGGGTCGATCAAGCGGGCCGCTGGATACGCTCTGCCCTCGTGGGCTTTTTGGCTGCGCTGCAGCAGCCGGGCAAACCGCGTCGGCATGCCCTGGCCATAGACCTTCTCGATGGCTTCGTGCAGGCGGAATTCCAGGACGACCCACGGCTCGATGCGCTGGCGAATGACCAGCGCCAAGCTGTCGATGTCCGAGATGCTGCTGTCGACCGTGACCAGCACCTGCAGCACGCCGCCCGAGCGCAGCGTCGTCGGGACGGCGCGAAAGCGCTGCGCGACTTCGTGCGCAAAGACGTCCAAGACCTCGGGCAGGGGCTTGCCCATGGCGGCCAGGCCCGTCGGCTGCATGGGCAAGCTCGCCGCTTTGCCGACGTACGCGGCCAGCGTGTCTTCATCCAGCGCCTTGGTCTCAAGCAGGTTGCTGTCGAGCGCTCCACCTTGGATCACCTGCCGTTGCAGCGCATCGGCCATCTTGGCCGCCGAGACCACCCCATCCTGAACCAGCAGCGACGAAAGGCGAGAGCTCATGGCACACGCACCACATAAGTTCCGGCGACCCAGTCGTGCAGCGCACGCCGTTCGCGGTCAAAGCCAACCCACAGAAAACCAATGCTCACGGGCAGCGCCGAAAGCAGGTACGCCCCCGTGCGCAGCAGGCTGCGTGCGATCGAAGGGCGCTCGCCGCATGAGCTAATCACCATGATGCCAAGCAAGCGCTTGCCGGGGGTCTGACCCCGCAAGACATGAAAGCCGCAGAAATAGGCCACTGAAAGGCCAGCAGCGACGAACAATAGGACGGCTCCCGTTGTTCCGCCGTCGAGAAGCGTGGCCAGCAAGAGATCCGGGCTGAGCTCGGCCAGGCGCGGTACCGGCAGACCCATGGTCAGGCAGAGCAGAAGGCCGATCGCCGCAGACAGCGGCACCAGAAGCAGCAGATCAATAAGCGCTGCCGCCACTCGACGCAGCGTTGAGGCCGCTCGAAAGTACAGGTCATCGACAGCCGGGCCGCTGGTATGCGCGGCAGTCGGCGGCGTCATGGGCAGCGGGCCGCGAGCGATGGCATCCGAGCCGGCCACGTTCGATGGAGTCTGCGGGGGAGGGTGTTCGTACCCCTGGCTGGCCTGAGGCTCAGGGGGTACACGCGCGGGGGAGGCAAGGACTGCCATGGGATTACTTTATTAGCCCGTCACCCAAATCGCAATCGTTGTCACAAGGTTCC
>CAZKOY010000049.1:0-35723 GCA_964554495.1 uncultured Myxococcales bacterium | reverse complement strand
CGCCGACGATGCGCAGAAAGTACGGCATCTTGGTGCCGCGAAAGTGGCTGCCCGGCGGTGGTGGCGTGCCCAGCGCATCGATGTTGGGCTGCACAAGCTGCTCGTTTTCGTCGACATAGTCGCCGTAGCGGTTCGACACGTGCTCGGCGATCTTTTCCAGCACCGAAAACTGCCCGCTCGGCGTGCGGTGACTGCGACGACCACTGCAGATCGACGATCGCCCGACCAGCGTCGAACCGTCATAGATATCGGCGTACTGACCCGAAAGAAAGATGCGGATCGACAGCGCAGAAAGCGGCTCGCTCGCGGCCCAAAAGTAATCACCGCCCGGCGGAAAACGCGGCCTTGGCGACGACCCTCGAACGGCTGAGCCCGAGGCTGCGACCAAGCTGGACCTCGCCGCTTCGGGCCCCGCCCCGCTACCGGACGAGCACGCCGAAGCCAGGGCCACACTCAGCACACACCCAAGCCGCGCAGTCGCCGGAAATGACGCCGCACGGCCCGCCTGCTTCACTGCACCGCCTCGACCCGCAGCCTTTGCCACCGTCGCCGGCCCAGCAGGGCCAAGCCAAGCAGCGCCAGCTTCCAGAGCTGGTTTTCGCGACCGCTCGACGGGACGCTTGCCGCATAGCTGCACCCAGCCAGCTCAAACGGCGCTCCGATGAAGCCTGGCTCGACGACGAAGTGCAGCTTCAAGCGACGCTGGATCAGCATGCCATCGATGCGCGCCGACACATTGGCGACGGTCCCGCGGGCGCCACTTGCGCGCAGTCGACGCTCATAGCGCCCAAACGGATCGCCGAGCGTACCGACGTAATACACGGGCCCCAGCCATGTGCCCGCGTCGCTTTCGATCTGAACATCGTGATCCGGCCCCAGCGGAATACCGCGCGCATCGCGTGGACTGACGGTGATGATCGCTTCGCCATAGCCAGGGGTCAGGCGATCGGCACTGCTGCCCAGATCCGAGTGCAGCGTCGACACGGATCCCAGTACCGCCGGGCTGCCGCGCAGCGTGGTCAGCGCCGCTTGCAGATCCAAAAGACCAAAGCCCCGCCGCGGACCGTACGAAGGCAGCGCCAGATCGGTCTTTCCCGTCGTGCGCAGAAGCTCGCGGGCTTGTTCGACGCTCAGCTCGGGGCGTAGCTGCAGCAAAAGCGCCAGGCCTCCCGCGACGTGCGGCGTCGCCTGGGAAGTGCCTCGCAGCACCGCATGCACCGAGTCGTCAGCGAGCAAATAATCCGCGGCTTCCGCGGTATTGAACACCGACTTTGGCGTACCCGGCACCGCGTCGGCTGACAGCGACGACACGATGAACTCGCCAGGAGCCAAAATATCGGGGGAAAAGCGGCCGTCGCGCGTCGGACCAGCCGATGAAAACGGCGCCACACGATCGACCTCGCGGTCATAGCGGACCGTGGCCCCGCTCGGCCGCAGCCAGTCCAGCCGACTGCGATAGGCACCGACGCTGATCGCGGTTCGGGCTGCCGCAGGAATCTCGACATAGCCGTCGGGATCCAGGCGGCTGGCCAGGCGAGCGCTGACCTCGGGCGAGACATCGGACATCCACACGTCGTAGCGCAGCGTGCGGCCCGACAGGCGCAGCGTCCAGGTGCCGCTCTTGATCGCCGTCGAGGCTGTCTCGGATGTCAGCAGCACAAAGGCACCCCGCAGCGGAGTCGGCCCGCTGACCACGGGCGGCGTCAGGTCTCCGTTGTCGATGATGGCTTCACCCTCGCCGGAAAAGCGGCCTTGGCTGCTGTCCCCGGCGGCCACCCGCAGCACACGGTTGCCCGGCGAGCGCAGCTCTAAATCCAGCGTGGGTGTGCCGCTCGTCGCGTGCGGGGCGGCTGCGTCGTAATAAATCTCCAAGATGATCGAGGTCTTGCCGGCGATGCTGTTTGCTGGCTCGACCTTGATGGCGATGTCGTGGCTGCCGTCGAGCATGCGACCGCTGGCGTGGATATCCTCGGTGCCCGAGTTCCCAGCCGCCGCCACCATCAGCCGCGCCTTGCCGCCGCGGCGCGCTTCCATGATCTCGTTCAGCATGTTTTCCAGCGCGCTGTCGCCGTCGTGCGGGCCACCTAGCGAGCCAAGGCTTAAGTTGACGACCACCGGCATGCCCAAGGCGCTGGCCCGATCGGCGCAGAACTGCACACCGACGGCGATGTCGCGATCGGAAAAGCTGTCTTCGGCGCGCGTGCCTTTGACGATGCACAGCGTCGCCTCGGGCGCGACGCCGATATAGCGCCCGGCGGGCAGGCCTTTGCCGGTTGCGCGCCCGGTACCCGCGACGATGCCGGCGACGTGGGTGCCGTGCCCGTTTTCGTCCTTTTGCCCGATCGGCAAGGCCGGCGTCTTGCCCATGGCCTCGGCGTCCAGCACCGCGTCGATGTCGGCCGCGGTATAGACCGCCATGTCGTTGCTTGCGGGAAGCTCAGGATGCAGACCGCGACGCGGCGTCCCCGCGTCGATCAGAAACGCAATGCGACTTTTGCCGGTGGCGTCGCGAAAGTCGGGATGGCGAAAATCGACGCCAGTATCGACGATGGCCACCATCACGCCCTGACCGCGCAGCCCCAGATCGTGCAGCACCTTGCCGCCAACCAGCGGCATCGAGCGATCGAGCAGCGGTCGCAGCACGCGCTCTCCATCGACCCGTCGCAGACCCGGCAGGCGCCACAGCCGCGGTAGCTCGCTCGTCGGTATGGTCAGCCAAGAAAAGCTCGGCGTCACCGCCTGCGCCGCCAGCCCCGCTTCGTGCAGGGTCGCCGCACCGCCATCGACTTGTACCCACAGCGACACCGTCCCCTCGTCGGCAGCCAGCGGACGCGGAATGCTGCGCAAGCGCGACTGCGCCATCTGTGCATCCTGCGCCGCACGAAGCTGCAGACGAGCCAGGGGACTCACCGCGACCTGCGCAGGAGGCATCGCGATCTGCGCCAAGGTCCTCGCGGGCGCAAGCAGACCCGCGCACAGTGCCAGCGTCGCAGCAGAAGCAGAAAAAGACCGCAGCCCAGCCAGCCAGCCCGTCCCGTTTCGACGACCGGCGCCGATCAATTGAACCTGCACGCGCCGGGGCCGCGCGGATCGCCGCAAGAACCGCAGGGACCCGCCGCAGCGGCCGGTGCCCCGGTACCGACGGCAAACGCCGACAGCAGCTTGTCTAGCTCGCGGCCTTGGCAGTGGGGACAGCTAGGCGGTCCGTCGGACGAACGCACCAGCTCTTCAAAGCGATGACTGCAGCTACGGCACTGGAACTCGTAAAGCGGCATGAAAAACCCCTCTCCCCCTCATACCGCAAAGGACGCGACAGAGGGAAGATGCTGTCCCGCCCCCCGCGACCCGGCCAAGCCCCACAAAGGCTCGCTAGAACAGGAGCCGCCACCCGACGCTGTGACCGGGCAAAAAGCAGCGCGCAAGGCACCAGGACCAGCGCCGCATTTTGAATTGCCCAAGCGGCTGCAGATGAATCCCCACATCCACCCACTTTCTTGCTAGCAATAGGCCCCATGCAGATGGCCTGGGGCCTTTCATTGGTTGGTCGAGACGCAGTGTCTGCGTCGCACAGAGCACACCGCACGCAGGCGCGGTCGCGAGGTCGAGTCGGCACGGTCGGCCTTTGGGCGCTGTCGCTTCTGGCTTCCTCGTCAGCGATGGCTGACAGCGAGGTCACCCAGAGCGGAGCGCGCAAGGCTTCAGCCCACAGCGAGTTTGGTTCGTCGGGCAGCCCGCCCCCGGCAGCGACGATGGGCAGCGGCTTTGACTTCGGCAGCTATGGCCGCGTCGGCATCGGATCGGATCTGCGCGGCCACACCGGCTATGGCGTCAACGTCGTGTCGTACGGCTCGCGCCTGGAAAAGCCGACGTATCTTGAGCTGAACTTTTATTACGGCGGCAACATCGGTACAGCCGAAGAGGGTGGATCCGACCGTCGCTGGCGCGTGATTTTCGTGCCCGCGTATACCGGCGATCTGTTCCATTACTCGGGCAACTTTTCGCAGAACTTCGCCATCCGCAACGCCTACGCCGAAGTCGAAAACCTGGGCCTGCGCGGCTTGTCGATCTGGGCGGGCTCGCGCATGTACCGCGGCGACGATGTCTATCTGTTTGACTTCTGGCCGCTCGACAACCTGAACACCGTCGGAGGCGGCGCGCAGTACAGCTTCAACAAGCGGCGCACCAACCTGGCCCTGCACGTCGGCATGAACCGACTCGACGACCCGTATCAGTATCAAGCGGTGGCGGTGCCGTCGCGACGCCTGCCGCCCGATGCACAGGTGCTGGGCGTGCAGCAGGCGACGACGCGAGCGACGACGCTGGATCGCCCGCGCATCGTGATGTCGCTCAAGGGCACGCACTTCCTGCGGCCGCTCGACAACCTGCCCAACGGCAAGCTCATCGTCTATGGCGAATTCCATTACCTGCCGCGCGGCGAGCGCGAGCTACCAAGCTCGCCTTTTTCGGGTCTGGGACGCGATCCCTTGCCCGATGACTATGGCTACTTGGTCGGCGGACAGTTCGGCGGCTGGCTGCGATCGTTCGTGTTCCTGAACCTGTTCGTGCGGCACGCTGGAGGCCTCGCCGTGTTCTCGGATCTCGGGCGACCCTCGGGCTTTGACGTGAACCGGCAAGTGCAGGGCGCCCGCGACCTGACGATCGCGTTTTCCGCCAACTGGGAAGGGCGTAGCTCGGGGATGATGGCGGGCGGCTATTACCGCTTTTACAGCGACGCCGCGCCGGCCGATGACAGCGGGCACAACGAAGGCGCGGTGGCGCTTCGCCCGACGGTGTACTTCGGCAAGTATTTCCACACCGCGCTGGAGTTTTCGTATCAGGTGCGGCGTCCGCTGTCGGTCGATCAAGAAAAAGGCCGCACGCTCGTGCCGATGGTGTTCCGCGGCAGCGTGATGCCGATCGTGGCGCCGCTCGGACGCGGCACGTACAGCAGGCCGATCTTGTACGGCATCTATACGCTGTCGCTGCTCAACGACGACGCGCAGTACTACCAGTTTCAGCCCCAGGACTTCCGCGCCGGGCAGACCACCGTGCATTACCTGGGCTTGGGCGTCGAGTGGTGGTTCAACAGCTCGTATCGCTAGCTGCGCTTTTCGCGAAAGTCCGGGCCGACGAAGGTGCGCAGGGCGTTGCCGCGCTCCAAGCTGTTGTGCTGATCCCAGCGCTGCCGCTCGGCGCTGGCTTGGCTGTCCTTGCTCTGCTGTTCGAACAAGGCCGCCAAGCGCGCCAAGGCCAAGCGCTTGTTCTGCTGCTGCGATCGCTCTTCGCGCGCGACGACCGCAAGGCCCGTCGGACGATGCACAAGCCGCACCGCGCTCTCGGTCTTGTTGACGTGCTGCCCCCCCGGTCCCGAGGCGCGCAGCGTCGAAAACTCTAGATCTCGCTCGTGCCAGGACGGCTGCTCGGGCACTTCCCAGCGCTCGACACCGACGAACCAGTTCTGTCGGCGGTGGTGGGGACGAAAGGGGCTCTTGCCGATCCACAGGATGCTGCCGACCCAGCGCGCTGAAAACTGCGACAGCGCCGCCGCCTCGCCCTGCAGCGACAGCAGCGCCGAGCGCAGGGTCTTGGCTTCATCGCCGTCGATGGTCTCGATCAGCTCGCAGGCGATGCCTTCGGCCCGCGCCTCACGCTCGACGATTGGCAGAAGCTGCGCGACGACAAACTGGCACTCAGCCGGCCCCCGTCCAGAGGTAATCTGCAGCCACAGGTTCATGTCCGCGGGCTCCTTTTTGCTGGGATGCACGGTCGCGCCGAAGCGATTGTCGCGCGTCCGCAGCGGGCGGGGAAGCGCAGGGCGTTCATCGCGCGCAAAAAGCCTGACCTTCGACGCGGGCTAGCCCGGTGGCAGAGCCACGGCAACATCGCTGCGCACACGGCGCGGAAAGCGCCGCACGTGCTGCAAGGTACCCGTCTGCGGACAGACGTAAAAGCCGCGGCCATAGTCCGAAAGCGGGCTGTACCCATGCTCGTCGGGGCGACCCCAGCGACGGGCTTCGGCGTGATGCGGCCAGTTGTCGATGAACACCGGATTGCGCTCGACGTAGTGCCACAGGTGATCGAGCACGTGCTTTTGCACCGCCGAGTCGAGCTTGATGTGCGCGCAGATCTCGGCGTGAACGGTGTTCCAGGGCTGCCCGACACGACGCAGCAAAAAGCGACGCAGCGGCGCCAGGTTTTCGCTGAGCCACTTGCTGCGCTGACGCGGCCCCATGCGCAGCTTGGTCGGCCCACCATCGGCCCAGCGACGCGCAGCACAGGCCAAGACCTGGTCATCGCCGTGCGCACACGACGCCTGGCGCGGTGCGCTGTCCACCATGGCTGCGGCGGCCTCTGCGCCAGCGCCAGCGTCCGAGCCCAGGTGCTCGCACCGCTGCGCCGCGTTTTCGCGGGCGGCATAGTCGGCAGCCTGGCGCCAGTCAAAGCGCGGCCAGCCTCGGCCCCAGCCCGCACCGCCGCGGGGCCTCTCGATCAGGACTTCGTGCATATCGGCTCGCAAGCCGGACTCCTTGGTGTGATGCGCTCGTCATCCGAGCGCCCAGGCCATGTCTATGAAAGCGCCGTGCCAAGCAGCCATGCCATCCACCCCTGCGACGGAAATGCGGCCGATCACGAACCCCATATGATGCGAAATACACCACTTTTGTATGCGTAAAAATGCACCAGGCATGGTGTATCTTGCAGCATGCGCCATGCTCTGGTGACGTGGACGGATCGCGGCGGTACCGCACAGGCCAGTCGCGCCCGCCCGCCCGACGACCAAGGCCCGGTTCTGCGCCTGTTGGCCCAGCCCGAGTCGCAGGGCCGCTATGACAGCGCCTGGGTGCTCAGCACGCCGTCGGCCGTGGCTGCGACCAAAGATCTGTTGCGGCAGCTCAAAGCCCATATTGCGCAGGTCGAGCTGCGCGTGCTGCCCGTCGACGATCCATCGGATTACGAGCAGCTATTTCACGCGCTGGGGCCGCTGTGTCGCGAGCTAAAGCGCAGTCATCGCGCCCCGACCTGGGCGCTGGACGTGCTGCTTTCGGCGGGCACACCGCAGGCGCAGACGCTGTGGGTGATCTGGGTGCAGGCGGGGCTTTTGCCGGCGCGCATGCTGCAAGTGATTCCGCCGCAGTTCGTGCCGGTGCCGCATCCGCGAGCGCTGCGCGAAGTGCGCCTGGACATCGAAGGCTTTCCCGAAGTGCGGGCCCTGCGCAGCGAGGTGCAGCGGCTGCGCGCCGTCGTGCGAGGCTCAGACGTGGCGTCGGTGCTCTTGGGTGAAAGCCAGGCCATGCAGGATCTGCGGGCGCGCATCGAGCGCATCGGCCGCTCGGCGGTGCAGGTGCCCGTGCTGATCCTCGGCGAAAGCGGCACCGGAAAAGAGCTGGTCGCCCGCGCCGTCCACGCTGCCTGTCGCGAGCGCAGCGGGCCGTTTCTGGCCGAAAACTGCGGCGCGTTTTCCGACGGTGTCCTTGGCAGCGAGCTGTTCGGTCACGAGGTCGGCGCGTTCACCGGAGCCAGCGCTCGCCATCGCGGCGTGTTCGAACAAGCCCACGGCGGCACGCTGTTTCTCGACGAAGTCGCAGAGCTGCCGCTCAAAGTGCAGGCGACGCTCTTGCGCGTGCTGCAAGAGGGGGTGATCCGACGGGTTGGCGGCGACGGTGAAGTGCGCGTCGATGTGCGCATCGTGGCGGCCACTCACCGCGATCTGAGGGCGATGGTGGCGCGGGGCGCGTTTCGCGAAGACCTGTACTTTCGTCTGTGCGGCGCGACGCTGCAGGTCCCGGCGCTGCGCGAGCGGATCAGCGACCTGCCGATCTTGGTCGATGCCTTCTTGCACGAGCTGCAGACGAAAACTGGCGGGCGCACGCTGTCGCTGCATGCGGATGTGCTGCGCGTGCTCGGTCGGTACGGCTGGCCCGGCAATGTGCGTGAGCTGCGCGCCGAAGTGCAGCGCTGGGCCGTGTTCTGCGACGGAACAGTTGGTCTTCGCGACCTGTCGCCCGAGCTGCGAGCGAGTGATCCGCGAAGCGCCGCAGCCGCTCACAGCGCCGCACCGCAGCCGCGATCTGCAGCAACGCCGCAGCCTGCTGCCGCGTCGCTCGATGCGCTTCCGACCGCGCTTGCCGATCTGGAAGAGTGGGCGATTCGACGAGCCCTTTTCCGCCATGAGCAGAACCTATCAGCGACGGCGCGAGCGCTGGGGATCGATCGCGGCACCCTCAAGCGCAAGCTGACTGGCTATGGCCTGCGCCCGATGTCCAAGCCGGCCGAGAAAAAGAAGAAAAAGCGCCCGCGTCGCTAGCCGCGGCAAGGAAGCCCCCAGGACGCGGACCGCGCGCACTGGGATTGGGTCTGCGCTCAAGGCCACAACCAAGGGGCAGGACCTGCCGTGCGAGCCGGGCTGCGCCGTGGCCAAGACAGGCTGCGAACCCCTGATTGACGTACAAATAGGATCATGCCGGAGAGACGCATCCATGCTGTTTGTTTCACCGCATAGGCATCGTACGTCGATGCGCCCACCGTCGACGATCCGGCCGATCCGCATGCTCGGGGCAGCAGGCTGGGTGGTGTTGCTCGGCGGCACGCTCGGCATTCATGGCGCACGCGACGACCGAGGGATCGCCGCCCTGTCCTGCGACGTCGCGCCGCCCCTGGTTCCACAGCGGCCGATTCCCGACCCCAAGGCGGAGCTCATACGTGCGCGGGCGCAGCTTGCAGACGGTCGCCTCTTTCTGGCTCAAGGCGCGTACGACAAAGCCTGGAATCGCTGCTTCCAGGCCGCCGGAAACGCGACGATGCGCGCCCTCGCTCTCTTGTGCATGGGGCAGGCTGAGCTAGGTCGCACGCGTTATGACGAGGCCATCCAGGTCGCCCAGCGCGCCCTCAAGGAAAAGGACCCGCCCCGTCTGGACCTCTTCCTGCTTATCGCCAGGGCGCACGAGCTGAGTCGCCACTGCGGTCACGCCATCCCGTTTTATCAAAAGGCGCTGCGGATCGATCCCGGCAACGCCGACGCGATCGCCGGTATGAAGCGCTGCACCTAACCTGCCATCGCATGCGCCCACGGCAGGCGACCGTGCGGGCTTTCGATCACCACGCGCGAGGTCGAAGATACGTGGCGGCGATCGGGTTCCAAAAGGCGTTGGCGGCATACCCAAGGTCTATCGTGCATCCGAGGGTCACGCCGGGCAGCACAACGCCAGCGACCGACAGGAACGTGCAGGCGAGGTGCTGTGCAGACGCAATCCATGCAGAGGCGTAGAGCGCCTCACACGGCGTCCGCGCATCAGGCTGCTTTTCGTCATCGCCTCTGGGAAGATCCGTCCAGCGGGGCAGCGCAAGGGTGCCCGGCGCTCCCCGCTCGGCGAGCAAGCGGCAGAGCTTGCCGCGCTGTCGAAGCGCGTCGTTGTCGTGCGGGTCGGGGGCTGGCTCGTTCAAGAAGGCGGCGAGGGGGCGCAGAACGGCGGGATCAAGCTCGGTGCGGAGGTGCAGAGCGTCTACGGCGATCGAGCGCAGGTCGGCAGCGCGCAGGGCGGCGGCGACGATTTCAGATCCCGTGATCGCTTCAAGCACCGCTGCGCAGCCAAATGCCGCTTGCACGGCGGCGCGGTCTACCTCGCGAGTGAACGCCTTGAGGCACAGGGTTGGCCAGTCCCGCTGCGCAGCCGCAAGCCGAGCCGCTTCTTTGGCGTTCCACTGAGCGCGAATGCCACGGTCCGACACATATTCTCGACGGTACACTCGGGTATGTATGTATTCATACATGGCCCTCAGCCCGAAGATACGATGCCTGGTACTGTCACTTTTCGCGAAGGCGACCAAGCCCTCCGTGCCCTCGTCTTCCGCTCTGTACACAGCGCACTGGCTCGCCTTGTTCTGAAGCTCAGTTCGCGGATACTCGGGAACCGTTGCTTCATCCGAGGCTTCTGGCGGCAGGTCTGCGAGCGCACGCAGGATGCTCTCGCGGTCGAGCGAAAACTGTTCGCTCAGATTGCTCTGGCAGGCCGATTCACAGTTGCTGTCATACAAGCACTGGCGAACGATGGAGCGAAGGTCGCCGGGCGACAGAGCCTGGCGCGGGAACCAATGGAACCGTGTCACGAACTCGCGCTCTTTTGGGAAGGCGTAGCTGGCATGAAAGAAGAGCAGCGGCGAACGCGGGTGCTCAAGCAGGCTGAGGTGCCAGTCCTCTGCACTCGGGGAAAAGCAGGAATGCAGGCCATGGCCCACCGCGAACCAAACGGCCGGTAGAGCAAAAAGGGCTGCGGAACCCGCGTATACCAAAAGCCCGCGTTTCCTGAGCTGGACCGACGAGCGGTGCGCGGGAGTCAAGCCGAGCTCAACGGAGAGTCGCCGCGTCAGCTCGCGGGGTGATGGCTGTCCGTGAAGCCGCGCCTTGTCTTCCAGCGTCACTCTGCCCGAGACGGTCCACCCCTCTTTACACGTCTCGTCTTCGCGTGGCTCAGAGAGCACTTGAAAACACGAATAGGCGCCACGGATGTGGCCATCTGAGGCATGCAGCACGAACGTGCTCGTAAGAAAGACGATCTCCAGGTCGTTCGGGGTGTGCGTCCAGACGGTACGCTGCACCACGAAGCTGCCGTCCGCAGCAACGCCGAGGAGCCTTGTGTCATTGCGCTGAGGTCCGCAATACGCCTCGGCTCCTGACGTAAAAAGCAGGGTGGTCGCCCACAACAACGCGATTCCCTGCACGAGCCGCTTTAGGTGCTGAACATACAGACGCTCGGGATGAGGGCTCATCGAAACTTGCACACACCGCCTTGTTCTCATGATGCCATCCGACGCCCTGTCCCGGCTTGCCCGCTGGCTCGATGACACAGCGGCGTGAAGTCGGCATGTGTTCGTCGCGCTGCCAACCGATCCGAAGACCGAGCCCTGCCTGCCCGCTGCAGGATTGCTGCCTCTCCGACGCTGCAGCGCGGTTCTTGTGTCGCATCGCGGCCTCGCGGTACGTTGACGAAACGGGGACGGACTGGGGCGCTGCAGTCAAGGCACTGCGCGTACATCCCGCGCTCGACGGCGGCACCCCAGTAAAAAAGGGGATCGTTCACCCAGAAGCCGGGCCCGGCCTCGGTTCGGCTGCGCGTCATCAACACAGGAGGACGCGTGCCTTCGCCGCTTTCGATGCGCGTGTTCCGCGTCGGATCCGAGTGTCGCTATGGAAGCTGCATCAACGGCCCGCTTCTGCCAAACGGCACGGTCAGCGCGCTGGAAGTTCCGCTGCGCGGCGGCTGCGCCCGCACGCTGTACGATGCCGACATCTCCGCCACAAGCTCGGTCGCGCCCATGGTCTGTCGCCCTGGAACCTCCTTTACGATGGCCGTCAATGCGCGGGTGCAGCTCGTCGGTGCGCCCGAGCCAAAGGGCGGCCCCAACTTGGTGCTGGGCTGCGCCAGCGTCACGCGCTAATGCACGAACCGGCCGCGCGTTCATAGGCAGGGCCGGCGCCTTGGCTTATGATGCGCCGCATGTTGCTGCGACGTGGTCTGACTGGGGCTCTACTCCTCTGCGGATTTTTTGGGGGACAGACACCAGCGCGTGCCACCGATCCGATGAGCGGTGTGCGCTCGCTTTCCATGGGCGGAGCCCTGCGCGGCCTGCCCGCGGGGGCCGAGGGCCTTTTGCTAAACCCTGCGGGCATCGCCACGCTGAAGCAGTTCTCGGCGACGGGCTTTTACAGCTTGCGACCGCAGTCGATGGGGCACTTTCTGCACGCATCAACGTCGGACTCGGTGACCAATCCGTACTTTGCTCTCGGCATTTACTACAACTTCGTGCATGAATCGCCGCGCTATACGTATCGGGTGGGCGAGTACACAGCCGCGGAAAACGGCGTACTCAAGCGGGTGGTTCGCGTCGAAGGAGCGAGCATCGTGCGCACCGGCAGCGAAGCCGGCACAACGGTCGCATTCCCGCTGTTTTCGCGCATGGCCTTGGGCGGCACGCTGAAGTACGCCTATTACACGCTGCGCTCGACGCCGACGCCAGCTCAGCTGCCGTCAGACTTTTCGTACCAGAACCCAAAGATCGACGGCGATCGCGTGTTCGACTTGGGCAGCTTGAACCACGTCGTGACCTTTGACCTGGGCGCGACGCTGCGCGTAGTCGACGAGCTATACCTGGGTGTCGTCGGTCACAACCTGTGGGGCCACGGGTCCGAGCTTTCGACGCGCTTGGGGATGGGCTTGGCGTATCGCTACGGCGAGCGTCTGACTGTGGCCTTCGACGCCGTGATAGACTTTGTCGGCGCCCAGCGCTGCTCGCAAGAGGCGCAGCCCAGCCAGCTTGCGCCGGGAAATCCCATGCTTGCCGACAGCCTGTGCATCGCCACCGAACCCGAGCTTTCGTACCGTCTGGGCGGCGGTGCCGAGTACGCCATCTTGAGCCGCATTCCGCTGCGCTTGGGCTATCAGTTCGAGAGCTTGCTCTCGGCGCACCACCTAACCGGGGGCATCGGCTATTTCAGCGTGGACCGCGGCATCGGTGTCGACTTCGCGTTTCGCCAGGGCGTAAACGCCGGGGCCGAGACCGTGCTTTTGCTGGGCCTGCGCATCCTGAAGAACTGAGCGAACCGACACACCAGCACGCCGCTGCCGCTGCGATCCACCGCCCCGACTTGCAAGATCTGAGACGCACGCATGGATGACCGACGAGAGGAAGAGCTAGTTCGCCGCCTGCAGCAGCGGGACGAGCGCGCTTTCGTCGAGTGCCTGCGCACGTATCAAGACAAGATCTTCGGTCTGCTTTACCGCATGCTGGGCAGCCGCGAAGAAGCGCAGGATGTGGCGCAGGAAGTCTTCGTCACGCTGTTCAAGTCGATCGATAGCTTTCGCGGCGACTCGAAGCTAGGGACGTGGCTGTATCGCATCGCCGTCAACCACAGCAAAAACCGCATCAAGTACCTGCGGCGGCGAGCGCACAAGGCCAAGACCGATCTCGATGAAGCAGCCGAGCGCGCCATGTATCGCGACGCGCAAGATGGCGGCGGCAAGACCAGCCACAGCACGCTCGGGCAAGCCGATGCACGTCCCGACGAAGCGCTGGCCGGCGCACAGCTTGAAAGCATCGTGCAGCGGGCCATCGGACTTCTGGATGAAGACCAGCGCTCGCTGCTGATTCTGCGCGACGTCGAGTCGCTTTCGTACGAAGAGATCGTCGAGATCACCGGCCTTCCCGAAGGCACCGTCAAGTCGCGCCTGCATCGCGCCCGCCTGTTTCTGAAAGCCGAGATCGCCAAGCACACGAAATAGACCCGCCGCGCCGCTGCACGCGGTCCCGGCATGGGGAGAACGACGTTGAGCGAGCCAGAAAAAACGCACCCTGCTTCTGCTGAACCCAGCGCCCCTGCGCCGGATGCACGCGCAAGCAATGGGACCACTTCGCGCCCGGCCGAGCCTGGCAGTGACGAACCGGTGGATGATCGCGCCGAAGAGCAAGCCTCACGCGCCCTTCTGTCCGGGCTTTCAAGCGTGTCCCCGCCTCGCGATCTAGCCCAGTCGGTGCCGGCGCTGATCCACCGCCGCTCGCAGGGCCGATTTTTTGGCCGCAAGCGCTTGGCCGATCGCCTGCCGCTGGAGTGGATCTCGCTGATCATGCTGCTGGTCTTGGCTGCGACATACGCCGTGCTCAAGCTCTTTTTCACCGACTAAGGACACCCGATCACCAGGCATACGCAGCCGCTTGGACATGGCCCGCGCGCTGTGCTTCATGCCGTATTCCGCACATGGATGCTCTGCTCGTAATCGACAAGCCGCTGGGCTTGACCTCGTTTGATGTCGTCGCCAAGGTGCGCAGGCTGCTCGGCGAGCGCCGCATCGGCCACGCCGGCACGCTGGATCCGCTGGCGACCGGCGTGCTTTTGCTGTGCTTGGGTGAAATGACCAAGCTCGTGCCGTATCTGATGGATGCGGACAAGGAATACCTGGCCACGGCGCGGCTGGGCCTTGCTACGGACACCGACGATGCCGACCCGCAAGCGCGCGAGCTTTTCCGCGCCGAAGACAGCGCCCTTTTCGCGCTGAGCGAAGCGCAGATTCGTGCTGCGCTTTCGCGCATGGTCGGTGAACTGCCGCAGCGACCGCCGCGCTTTTCAGCGCTGAAGCTCGACGGAAAACGGCTGTATGCGCAGGCCCGCCGAGCGCGCTCGGGTGCTTCCATCGACACGGGCGCGGACAACTGCGCGGACGACCACCCATGCCCACCGCAAGCGCCCGATGAAGCCAATGCCGATGCCGCCATCGAAGCAGCCACGGTGCAGAAGACCCGCACCGTACACATCGCAGCGATCGACGTCGTGTCGCTTCGCCTGCTCTCGCCCGACGACCCGCCCGGCACCCTGCCCGAGGTGAGCTTTCGCGTGCGCTGCGGCAAGGGCACATACATTCGCTCGCTGGCCCGCGATCTGGGCGATGCGCTGGGTGTCGGCGCGCACTTGTCGTCGCTGCGTCGGCTGCGTGTCGGTCCGTTTGATCTGCAGAATGCGGTGGCTCCAGAGCAGGCCGCAGCCGCCAAGCGCTATGGCCTGCGGGATGCGGTCGCGCACCTGCCACAGCTTGTGCTGAACGAATCCGAGACCCATCGGCTGCGCTGCGGTCAGCCAGCCGTCTTGCGCGAGCTTGCGCCGCGACTTTCGGCCCTGCGATCGGCCAGCGAAAAAGCGGCCGCGCAAGCGGTGGCGGCTCTGGATCTGCGTGGCGCGCTGATCGCGATCGTGCAGCCCGTCGAGCCGAGTGCCGTCGCAGGCCGCGAAATCGATCCCAGCGAACGGCACGAATCGCCGCAGCGCTGGCAGATCGCACGCGGCTTTAGCGAGCCAACCGCAGTCCCCGCCCAGCCCACAAAGGAGGCGCCGTGTACCACGGACTGCGCCTAGCGGTGGTCGTTCCGGCGTACAACGAGGCCGACCGCATCGCCCCCACCGTGCTCGGCATCCCGGCCTATGTCGACGAGGTCATTGTCGTCGATGACGCCAGCCAAGACGGCACCGTTCACGTCGCTGCCAAGACGCAGCGCCACGGTCTGTGCATCCTGCGACACCCCCAGAACCGTGGAGTCGGCGCAGCCATCGCAACCGGATATCGACAGGCCCTAAAGCGCGGCTGCGATGTAGCGGTGGTCATGGCCGGCGACGGTCAAATGGATCCCGCGGATCTGCCCGCGCTGCTTGCACCGATCGTCGCTGGGCGGGCTGATTACAGCAAAGGCAACCGCTTTGCCCATGCCGAACTGCGCTCGGCGATGCCACCCCTGCGCCGCATCGGCAATACGCTGCTTTCGCTGCTCAGTCGTGTGTCTTCGGGTTACTGGCACGTGTTTGATTCGCAGTGTGGCTTCACAGCCGCGACGCAGGCCATTCTGCGCCGCATCGATCTGGACCAGATCTTTCCCCGCTATGGCTATCCCAACGATCTTCTAGCGCGGCTGCGAGTGGCCAGAGCCCGCGTCGAAGATGTGCCGGTGCGGCCGATCTATGGCCCGGCTTGGCGATCGGGAATTGGGCTGCGCACGGCGATGTATCCGGTGCTGTTTGTCGTGGTGCGCTCGCTGCTTTGGCGACTGTGGCAGCAAGCGCGCTCGCGGCCATCCATCGATCCGGCCAGATTTCCGTCGCTGCCGCTGCACACATCAAGCCACCGCAGCACATCCGCCATCGCGGTGCGCGGCGTGGCTCAGTTTCCCGAGGCGGATCGTTCCCATGGCGACAGCTCTTCTTCTTCCGTCAAGAGCTCAGCGGGAAGCTCACGCGCCCCGCGCATGTAGCGCGCTTGGTTCTTGAGCAGCACTGCCCGCAGCGCTTTGACATCACGCACCGCCGGGCTGCCGGTCGACGCAGCGCCCTTGCCCGAGCTGTCTTTTTCGATGCTGGCCAGCGCTTTCTGCGACAGCGTGATGGCGTGAGCGCGCTCGCCACGCAGGTGCATGACCTCGGCCAGCGTGTCCAAATAAAATGGGCTGTTTCCGTCGATCTCGACCAGCCGGCGCGCGGCTTTTTCGGCGGCGTCGTACGCAGCGGCGCGCAGGCACTCGTACACCGCGAAGTTCAGGGCATCGAGATCTTTGGGATCCTTGCTGCCCAAGCGCGCCTCGACATAGCGCAGCAGCGCCTGCTTGCCTAGCTCATCGACGGGGCCGCGTCGGGCTAGCTCACGAAATGCTACGGCGGCTGTCTCGCTGCGTGGAAACGCCAGCAGGTGCTCGGCCATCTCGCGACGCGGTGCCTCGCGCAAAAGGCGACGCAGCGTCAGCACGCGCAGCTCAAAGTCGGCGCGAGCAGCCAGCTCCGCCCCTTGACCTTCTTTCATCGCCTGAGCGGCCTGCTTTGCTTTTTCCAGGTTGGCCGCGGCCAGATCGTCTTGACCACGCTTGGCCTGACGCCGCCCGAGCACCAGATACGCTTCGGCATCGCCGGCCAAGCCCGCCGCACCCGACGAGCCTTTTTGGATGCGCGCCTGCAAAGACTCTTCGCTTTCGGAATCAATGGATACGCGAGAAAGCCAGTCGATGAAGTCGCGAGCACCCTGATAGCCCTGCAGGCGATCGATCTCGCGACCGTCCTGCGCCAGCGCCACCAGCGTCGGAAAGCCGACGATTTTCAGCTCGCGCGCAGCCTGGCGACCGGGCTCGACTTCGCCGTCATAGTGGACAAAGGTCACGCTGCCCAGCGCTTGCTGCACCGCTGGCTGCGGCAGCACGTTGCGATCGAACTCTTTGCACGGCTCGCACCACTTGGCGCCAAACAGCAGCACCAAGGCCCGTCGAGCCTGCTTGGCTGTCGCGCGTGCCTCGGTCAAGGGCGGCGGACGCGTCGAAGTCCCCGCAGCGCGGTCGGCGTGTACCGGCGGCGTCCCAGGCAGCGCAGCGCCGCACAGCATGCCCCAAAGCAGCACGCGACCCACGAAAGACTGTCGAAACAAGCGCATATTCGCGAGTGTATCAACGGGCCTGCGCACAAACTATACTGCCGCCTTTGTTGGCTTAAACACCCGCGCTTTCGGGATGCTTTCGTGACCTATCCAACCGCTGTCTCTGACGAAAAAAACACCCTCTTGGCGCGGACCCACAGCAAGGGGTTTACGCCGCGGCACAGCGACGCCGATGCGCTGCTGGACCTGTACTTGCATCAGCATGCAGCCGCTTCGTCCGATGAGCGCAGCGTCGACTCGCAGGTCAAGGCGGATCTCTTGCGCGCCCTGGATCGCATCGCGGCGGCGGCGCTGGCGCGGGGCCTGCTGCGGCTGTCGCTGCTCAAAGGCGGCGCGCGGCGCGAGCTATTCTCGCTGCTGGCGCGCTGGGCAGTGCTGCGAGCCAACGAAGACGATGCGGCGTTTGTCACGGTGCTGGCGCTGCTTGATGACCCCGATGCGCCCTCTGCGCGACACGTGGCGATGGCCTTGGGGCGAGCAGCCGGCAAGCTCTCCCCGACGCAACAGCGGCGCCTGCGCGCGGCCCTGCTGCGCCGATTAAGCGACAGCGCGGCGGCGCCTGCCGATGTGCGCGCCTGGGCGGAAGCACTGGGCAAGCTGCCCCTTGCTGCAGCGTCTGATCCCGACGCTGATGCCATCGCACACGACACGCTGCAGGTGCTGACGCGGCTGCGGGCGCAGTCGTTTCCGCAGGTGGTGGCGGCAGCGATCGAGACCGCGCTGACTCGCTACCAGCGCGATGCGGTTCGGCAAGCCGTGCAGCCAGCGGGTCCAAGCGTGGCGTTGGATGCGCCGCTTCCCGACGATACGCAGCTTGTGCTGTGCTGTCGGGCGGGCCTTTTGCCGCTGCTGCGGCACGAGCTGCGCGAGCGCGGCCTTTTGCGTGGCGCGCTGATCGCAGCCGACGATCCCGCCGACACGCTGCGCAGCTTTTCCCCGCAGACCTCGGGCCTGGCGGCGCGCTTGGTCGTAAACACCGGACAGCCGCTTTCGCACTGGCTGTCAGCGCGCCTTTTTTCAAGCCTTCGCTTCGCGCTGCCCGTGCCAACGCCAGCCTCGGCGACGGCCCTTGCGCAGCCCCTTTCGGCCGAGCTTCTTTGCCAGATCGTCGTCGCGGCGCTGGTCGCCCCGCACAGCCAAGCGCTGCTGTCGCGCCTGAGCATCGGCGTGCCGCGCTATCGCCTGGATCTGCAGGTGCGCTGCGACGCATCGGTGCGCTCGCTGATCGACCGCATCGCCCGCAGCGTGCAAGCACAAGCACCAGGCCTTTTGAACGACCCGATCGCAAGCCCCTGGCAGGTCGAAGTCACAGGACAGCGGCTCGGCGACCTGCGGGTAGAGCTAGTGCCGCGGGCGCTGCAGACCGACGATCCCCGCTTTGCCTATCGACGGGGCGATGTGCCGGCGGCTTCCCATCCACCGCTCGCGGCGGCCATGGCGCGCTTGCTTCTGGCGGGCCCACAGGCCGTGGTCTGGGATCCCTTTGTCGGCTCGGGAAGTGAGCTGATCGAAGTCGCGCTGCTCGGCCGCGGACCGCGTCTTGTGGGCAGCGATCTCGATGAACAGGCGCTGGCCACAGCGCGCGAAAATGCGCGAGCGGCGGGAGTGCCAGCGGCTCAGCTTGTGCTGCGACGGGCGGATGCGCTTTCGCATCCACCAGCGGCCGTGACGCACATCGTGACCAACCCGCCGATGGGACGGCGCACTCGTCCCGGACATCTGGCTGAATTCCTCAGCGCGTTTATGGCCCAGGTCGCGCGGGTCTTGCCGTCGGGGGGACGCCTGGTGTGGGTCTCGCCACAGCCCAACCTGAGCCAAGCGCGAGGCCGCGAGCACGGGCTGATCTTGCGCAGCGCGCGACCGGTCGACCTCAATGGCTTCTGGGGTCAGCTAGAGGTCTGGGATCAGCCGGACCCATCCAGCCGCGGCCAAAGCTAGGTTCAGTACCTCAGCAGTGGATTCGCAATCCGCAAACCTGCTGAGAACGGGTTTCCTGCAGAATCTGCAAAAACCGCAATGCGCTAGCAATGGGCAAATTAGGCCACATCGTTTCACCCGTGTTATGCCGCAATTCGCGCGCTGACCTTAGGGGTTCTTGACAGCGTTGGGACGAGACGGGCAGGATGAAGAAAGGGCAGTTTATCGCGTAATGACCATGACTATCGCTTTTCTCACCTCGCACGCAGTCGCCGAGCTAATCGGTGTCAGTCCATCGACGGTGTTGTCGTGGATTGACAAGGGTTTGCTGCCGGCGTTTCGCACCCCAGGCGGACACCGCCGCGTCGAGCCAAGCGCCTTGGTGGAGTTCTTGCGCGCACACCAGATGCCGGTACCGCGCACGCTGCTGCCACAGGCCAAGCGCCTGCTGTTGATCGACGACGATGCGATGTTCTTGCGCTCGACCAAGCGACTGCTGAAGCAGCAGTTCAACGAGCTTGAGATCGAGACAGCAGAAGGCTCTGTCGAAGGGCTTCTGCGCATCGGCACCGACAAGCCGGATGCGGTGCTGCTGGACGCGATGATGCCGGGCATGGACGGCGTCGAGGTCTGTCGACAGATTCGGCAGAACCCCAGCACGTCTGAGATCGTCGTCATCGCGCTGACCGGTCGGCTGGATGAAGAGCTTGCCGCGGCCTTTAAGAACGCGGGAGCCACAGCCTGCCTGCGCAAGCCTTTGGATCTGGAAGCACTCAAACAACTGCTGGGGTTGTAAGTCATGACTGCCGTCGCGGTAGCACAGGGGGAGAAGGCTCCGCGCTCCGGTCACAAGCTACGGGCTCTGCGCCATCCGGTTGCGGAATTTGGCGTGGGCCCATTGGCAGTGACTGCGTGGCATCCGCGCTTGTTGGTGTTGTCTGGCGCGTGCGACAACGTCTCGCTGGGAGGCGTGTGCCTGCGCGTGTTCGGTGCCGCCGAGCGCTGCGAGCAGGTTCAAGTCGACGATCGCTTCAGCGGCGTCCACATCACGCTGGGCAGCGGCGAGGTGATCTGCCACTGCGACGCCATCGTGCGGCACGCACGCAGCGACGGAGCGGACCTGCTAGTCGGCCTGCAGCTAGACGGCGGCGTCATCGATCTGCCGCTGCTTTACGAAAAGCAGACGCGCAGCCGCTTTGCCGCGCGCTGCGACGAAGCCGAAGCCACTGCCGACAGCGCAAAGATTCGCCCCGAGTTCAAAGCCTGGGTCTCGGATCTGCGCAACTATCTTGAGCGCATGCGCACCTTCCTAGACCGCGAAGAGGGGGCGCTGCAGACGGAAGATCAGTTCACGTATGAGCAGATCTGCGCGCAATATCTGGGCGAAGTCGGCCCGCGGATCGTGCAGCGTGTCCACGCGGCATCGCACAGCATGGCGCAAGTGATCGGCAACCTGCGCGAAGAAGAACACATCGCGCATCGCGCTTATGCTCAGCTGCACTTGGGGGCGATCTTTCTGTCGGCCCCGTTCATTCGCCGCGCGCATCAAAAGCCGCTTGGCTATGCCGGCGACTACGAAATGATGAACATGCTCTATCGCCCATCGCACGAGGGGAAGAGCCTGTTTTCGCAGGTCATCAACCAATGCGCAGCGTCGGAAGTGGCGGCCCGCGCCAACATCAATCGCATTAGCTATCTGGCCGAAAAGCTGCGTCTGCCGCTTAGCAAAGCGCGCGACAGCCACGGCGAGCGCGTCCGCGTGGCCAGCATCGGGGCCGGCCCCGGTCGCGAGATCGAAGTGCTGCTTGAGAGCGATCCCAGCTTGGGGCCGTATCTCGACGTGATGCTGCTCGATCAAGAGCCGCGCGCCATCGCGTATTGCGAGCGCCGCTTGTCGCCCCTTGCCGCACGGACCGGCGCGCAGATTCACTTCGTCAAGGAATCGATGCGGCGGCTGCTCTGTGGCGGCCATGTCGCGCAGATGATTGGCGAGCGGCAGATCATCTATAGCGCCGGCCTGTTCGACTATCTGTCCGATCGCAGCTTCGCGGCGCTTCTGGCGACGCTGTATGACGCGCTTGAACGCGGCGGTCAGCTCTTCATCGGCAACGTCGATGTCTCGAACCCGACGCGCTATTTCATGGAGTACTTCGCCGAGTGGTTTCTGATCCACCGCTCGCGGGCGCAGCTTTTGGACAAGGCCCGCGTGCTGCGTCCACCCCCGCAGGCCGTGCGTGTCGAGTCCGAGCCGCTGGGCGTAAACCTGTTCCTCGTCATCGAGAAATGACCCCAAGCTTCACAGCGTATCTGCAAGGGCACAACACCGCGGCGGTGCGGCTGACGTGCATCTTGTGTGCTGCGCTGATGCCGGCCGGTGTCACGCTGGACCTTTTGACCAACCGCGAAAAGGTCTGGGAGTTTTTAGGTCTGCGCCTGATCGCCGCGGCGTTGTCACTGCTGGTGTTGGCGCTGTCGCGTCTGCAAGCGCTGCGTCGACACAGCTATCTTTTGATCGTCGCGGTGATCCTGGCCTGCACCGGCTCGATGGAGATCATGATCCTGCGCCTGGGCCAAGCCGCAAGCTCGCCGTACTACGCCGGCTTGAACCTGTGCATCTTGGGTGCTGGCCTGGTCTATGTGTGGAGCGGCATGCAGACGCTGTGGGTCTGCTTGGCGGTGATGGCGATGTGGCTGATCCCGGCTCTGCTCGCGCGGCCCAGCCTGTACGGAAGCTTCTTCAACAACCTGTATTTTTTGGTCCTGACCAGCATTATCGCCGTCGCTGCGAACTCGATGCGATACAACCTGGCGAAGCGCGAATGGGAAGCGCGCACAGCCCTGGATCAAGCGAGCTTTGAACTGAAGCAAGCGCTTGAACGTCTGCGCGAGCTGGATCGCCTAAAGAACCAGTTCTTCGCCAACATCTCGCATGAGCTGCGCACGCCGCTGGCCCTGATCCGCGCGCCGATCGAAGAGCTGATCGCTCGCGCCAATCTGCCCGATTCCGTCGACAATACGCTGCAAGTCGTCCTGCGCAACGCGCTGCGCCTGCATCGCCTGATCGATGGCCTGCTGGATCTGGCGCGCTTGGAAGCGGGGCAGCTACACCTGCGCGTGTCGGCCATCGAGCTGCCGCAGCTAATCAAAAATATCGTCGCGGCCTTCCAGCCTGCGATCGAAAGCCTGGGCCTGACCCTCGATCTCAAGCTGCCGGAAAACCCGGTGTCCGAGGTGGTTCTGGGCGACAGCGAAAAGCTGGAAGTGGTGCTGACCAACCTGCTTGGCAATGCCGCCAAGTTCACCGAGCGCGGGGGTCACATCGAAGTCCGCTTGCGCGAGCTACCCGAAAAACACGCCGTCGAGATCGACGTGATCGACGATGGTCCAGGGATTCCGCTCGGCGACCAGCCGCATGTCTTTGAGCGCTTTCGCCGCGTCGAGTCACCTGGGCGCAAGCAGGGCGGCGCCGGCATCGGTCTAGCGCTGGTCAAAGAGCTGGTCGAGCTGCACGGCGGCACCGTATCGGTCGATAGCGCGCCAGGCGCAGGGGCCTGCTTCACGGTGCGCCTAAAGACAGGCAGCGAACACCTGCACGCGCAGAGCAGTGCCGAGTCTTCGGGGGACAGCGCCTCGGCCGATGCGCGCCTGCCAGTCAGCGTGAACCCAGCGCTGGCCCACGTCACGCACGGCATCGATCCGCGGCTTGAAGCATCAGGTCGCACGTCCAGTCAGACCCTGGGCATGCTGCTGCCATCGAACATGACCGATCAAGGCCGGGCGCACATCGTCTTGGCAGAAGACAACGCGGACATGCGCGCGTTCTTAAGCGAGCTGCTCGCGCCGTACTACAACGTGACAACCGTCACCGACGGAAAAGCGGCGCTTACGGCGATTCAAAGCCAGCTGCCCGATGTGGTGTTGGCCGATGTGATGATGCCGCACCTGTCCGGTATCGAGCTATGTCGCGAGCTGAAGAGCGATCAGCGCACGCGCACCATTCCGGTGATCTTGCTGACCGCGCGCAGCGGCATCGACGAAACGATGGAGGGCTTTAGCTCGGGCGCGGCCGACTATTTGGTCAAGCCCTTCAGCCCGCGCGAGCTGTTGGTGCGTGTCTCGGTGCAGCTCAAAGTGCGACGCTTGACCGCGCAAGTGGCCAATGCCGCGCGCCTCTCAGCCGTCGGTACGCTGGCCGCGGGCGTGGCGCACGAGATCAAGAATCCGCTGAATGCCATCAGCACGGGCGCCGCAGCACTGCGCAAGCGCAACGAGCTGACACCAACGCTGCACAGCGAAGTGCTCGACATGATCGACGAGTGCGTGCAGCGCATTGCCGAGATCACCACCGCGCTCACCGATCATGCCCGTCCCGCCGACGGCGAAGGCGTCTCGGTATTCGATCTGCGCCACGGGCTAGAGAGCACGCTGAAGCTGCTTTCGGATCGCCTGCGACACAACAGCCTGCACGTGGTGCGGCGCTATGACACCGATCGCTTGGTTCTGGTGCGACCGCGACAGCTGAATCAGGTCTTCTTGAATCTTCTTGATAACGCCATGCGGGCCAGCCCCAGCGGCGGCAACATCTATCTTTCGCTCAGCGATACCGGCCGTGGAACCATTCGTTTGACCGTCGGGGACGACGGGCCGGGCGTCCCCCCCGAGAGCCGCGAGCGCATCTTTGATCCGTTCTTCACCACGCGGGCGCCGGGCGAAGGCACAGGCCTTGGTCTGTATCTTTCGCGCCAGATTATCGAAGCCCACGGTGGCACACTGCGCGTCGGCAGCAGCGAAAGCGGCGGCGCCGAGTTCACCGTCGAGCTGCCGCTGCCCTCTGCCGATGAGACGCGAAACCTGCCGAGCACGCTGTCTGGTCCCGGCCATCTTCGACACGAACAGGGAGCCGTCGCATGAGTGGCACGCCCGTTCCCACCCGCTCCACCGCGGTATCCCCTCCGTCGAGCCCAAGCATCGAGTCAGCACCACCTGTGCTGTACGTTGACGATGATCGCGCCAACCTGCTGGCCTTTCGCGCCATCGCCGAGCCGCAGTACAACGTCGTCACGGCACGCAGCGCCGAAGAAGCGCTGCGCATCTTGGAAAGTCGCCACGACTTCGCAGTGCTCTTGGCCGATCAGCGCATGCCGGGTCTGTCCGGCATCGACCTGTGCGAGCGCGTGCGCGCGTCACATCCCGATATCGAGCGCATGCTGGTGACGGCGTATTCGGATCTGAGCGCCGCGATCTCAGCCATCAACCGTGGTCATGTCAGCCGCTATCTGCACAAGCCCTGGAATGCCGATGAGCTGCTTGCGACCGTGCGCGACGCCGTCGAGCGCCATCGCTTAAAGGCAACCGTGCAGCGCCTGCAAGTGCGGATCAGCGAGACCGAACGCATGTATGCGCTCGGCGTGCTGACCGCTAGCATCGGCCACGAGCTGCGTACGCCACTTTCGGTGGTGACATCCAGCGTCGACTTCTGTCGCCACGCCCTGCGCCAAAGCCTGGCCCAGCTGACGGCCGAGAACGCACCAGCGACGATGCGCGCCCTGGCCAGCCTGCGCGAGATCGAAGCCGCGCTCAGCGACGCCGCAGATGGTGCGCAGCGCTTGCTGGAAGTGGTCGATGGCATCCACTTGTCCGCCCGCGGCGAAGCTCCGGCGCGGTTGCCGGTCGACCTTGCTCACGTTGTGCAGTCCGTGCTGCGCTTGGTGCGCGGCGAAGCGGCGCTGCGCGCTCGTATGGTCGTCGATCTGGCGGCGCGTCCGACGGTGGCTGGCTCGGCAACGCGCTTGGGTCAAGTGCTGCTGAACTTGGTGCTGAACGCGCTGCAAGCCATGCCGCAGCGTCCGATCGATCAGAACCATGTAACGATCAGCCTGCGCGAAGAGGGCCGGCACGCCGTGCTGCGCATCGCCGACAACGGCAGCGGCATCGAGCCTGCACAGCTCCGGCGCATTTTCGATCCGTTTTTCACCACCAAGCAAAAAGGCACCGGCCTGGGCCTCGCTATCTCGCGCCAGATCGTCGAAGAGCTTGGCGGCGAGATCGACGTCGAAAGCACGCTGGGCAGCGGTACCACCTTCACTGTGCGCTTGCCCATCGTGGCCCAGGCCAGCTCCTGAGTCGCGACCTTGCTTACGGCAGCTCGGCGGTCAGGTCGCCGTACGCATCGGGGCGACGATCGCGATAGAACTGCCACACGCGACGGACTTCTTCGATCATCGACAGGTCCAGATCCGCGACGACAAGCTCGTCTTTGTCTTCGCTGCCGACAGACAAGAAGTTGCCGCGCGGATCGACGAAGTAGCTCGTGCCATAGAACGAGCCGATGTTCCATGGCGCTTCCGTGCCGACGCGGTTGATGCAGCCCATGAAGTAGCCGTTGGCCACCGCGTGCGCCGGCTGTTCCAGCTTCCACAGGTACTGCGACAGGCCCGCCACCGTCGCTGAGGGGTTAAAGACAATCTCGGCTCCGCGCAGGCCCAGCGCGCGAGCGCCTTCCGGGAAGTGGCGGTCGTAACAGATGTACACGCCGACCACGACGCCCGACGACAGCTTGAACACCGGATAGCCCATATTGCCTGGCTTGAAGAAGTATTTTTCCCAAAAGCCCGACGTGTGGGGGATGTGCGTCTTGCGGTACTTGCCCAGGTAACTGCCGTCGTGATCGAGGACCGCGGCGGTGTTGTAATAGACGCCGGCCAGCGCCCGCTCGTACACCGGCACGATCATGGCCATGCCGTACTTCTTGGCGATCGGCTGCAGCCTCTCGACGGTGGGACCGGGGACCGGCTCGGCGGCGTCGTACCAGCGACGATCCTGCGACGGACAAAAGTACGGACCGTTGAAGATCTCTTGCAGGCAAAGGATCTGCACACCGCGCTCGCCCGCTTGCGCGATGAGCGGCAGGTGCTTCTGCAGCATCGCCTCTTGGATCTCAGCGACGGGGCGTGACTCGTCGTTGATGGGATTGGACATCTGAATCAGGCCGCAGCGAACAACGCGAGCCTTGGGCTTGGGCACGGTAGACATAGACATGTGGGCAGGACCCTCCGTTTTGTCGTCGCGTACCATCGCAGAGAGCAAGCGGTCAAGAGCCTGACGAGCCAACGTGCCTCGCCGCGCGCCGCCGTACCAGCCGGCAGTCCTCGGCTGCTTTCTTGACGCGCAGCTAATGGACGCCTTGCAGCAGCTCTTTGGCCCCTTGCGAAAGCAGATCGTCGGCGAGATGGCGGCCGAGATCGCGCGCGGCCTCGGGCGTACTGGCCTGCGCATGCCGCTCGCCGCGCAGCATGCGCAAGCCATCGACGCTGCCGACGAAGCCCTGGATGTGCAGCAGACCATCGCCGTCGCGCACGCGGGAAAGCGCACCGAGCGGCGTGTGACAGCTTCCGCCCAGGTGCGTGTTAAACGCGCGCTCTGCCGTCACGGCCAGCGTCGATGCGCGATCGGCAAGCTGGGCCAGGCGTGCCGTCGTCTTGGCGTCATCTTTGCGACACTGCAGGGCGAGCGCTCCTTGCCCGCAGGCTGGAATGAGCTCATCGGAAGTAAAGCGCACGGTGATGCGATCGGCGCGGCCCAGACGCAGAAGTCCAGCAGCCGCCAACACCACCGCATCCAGGCGTTCCGATCCCGCCTGGGCCCAGGCATCGCGTGCGATGTCGACCTTGCGCAGCCGCGTATCGACGTTGCCGCGCAGCGAGCCGATCTGCAGCGCGGGATTGATCGAACGAATCTGACACGCTCGACGCAGACTCGATGTCCCGATGCGGGCCTCGCTTCCAAGGCTGCACAGGATCGCGCGGGCGCTTTGGCCTGCGTGCTCGGTCGCAAGAAAGGTCGGCAAGACCAGCGCATCCACCGGATCTTCGCGCAAAGGAATCGCGGCCACGTGCAGCGCGTCGTGCAGATCGGAATCCCCTGGCAGATCTTTTAGCGAGTGGACCGCGACATCGGCCCGCCCATCGAGCAGCGCCTCTTCGATTTCTTTGGTGAACAGGCCCTTGCCTCCGACGGCAAAAAGCGGCCGATCGAGGATCTTGTCACCCTGCGTCTTGAGCACCACAAGCTCGACCTGCAGGTCGGGATCGCGCTCTTGCAAGCAGCGACGCGTGTGCTCTGCCTGCCACAGCGCCAAGGCCGATCCGCGCGTCGCGATGCGAAGGATGTGTGCGCTCATGAAGGACTCTCGCTTCGGTCTGGGTCCGCCGTGTCCGTTGGCTCGGTGCTGCCCGGCGTGTCTTCGTTTTCGGGAACAGACAGCGACCACAACGCCATCACGGCTTGCGCCAGATGAAGAGGGCCGCGCGCGGGATCGCCACGCTCGAACGATCCGGCGCTTGTGCGCGACGGATCAGATAGCTCATCGAGCGATCCGGCGTCGCCTTTGGGCCCTTGCGGATCGCTGCGCGACGAAGCGGCGACACTGCGCTTTAGGGCCGTGAGGGGTTCGTGCAGCAGCTTGTTGACGACGGCATCGGCGAGACCGCTCACCAGCGCCCGATCGCGCGGTGACAGCCCGCTGAGCCGCGGCAGCACGCGCGCCACTTCGGCTTGGGCGATGCCTTGGGCTTTTTGTCGCAGCGCTTTGATCAGCGGGGTCACGTCGGTGCTGGCCAGCCGCTCGCGCGAGCGCTGCAGCTCAGCTTCGATGATCGCTTCGGCCTGTGCGGCAGCGCGCTCTCGTTCGGCGCGATTGCCCGCGGCGACATCGGACAGCGCATCGATGTCGTACAGATAGACATTGTCTAGGCTGCCAACGCTGGGCTCGACGTCGCGTGGCACCGCGATGTCGATGAACAAAAGCCAGCGACCCCGCCGCGCCCGCATGACCCGCGCTACTTGTTCCTGCGTCACCAGCGGCTGCGTTGCGCCCGCCGAGCAGACGACCACGGCCGCGCGCATGAGCAGCGACTCCAGCTCTGAGAGCTCATGTGCGCTGCCACCCAAGCGCTCGGCTAGCTCTTCGGCGCGACGGCGCGTGCGATTGGCGATCAGCAGTGTGTCAGCGCCGGCTTCGCGCAGGTGACGGGCGCAGAGCTCTGCCATCTTGCCCGCGCCGATCAGCAGCACCGGATGCCCGCGCAAGTGGCCAAAGACCTGCGTCGCCAGCTCGACACCCACCGAAGCCACCGACGCTGCGGCGCGGCCAATACTGGTCTCGGTGCGCACGCGCTTGGCCACTTGAAAGGCCCGCGGCACGGCGAGGCCCAGCGGCCTGTCTGCGACCCGCCCCCCGCCAATCGTGCCGATGCTCTGCGCCAGGCGGTACGCAGCCTTGACCTGTCCCAGGATCTGCGGCTCGCCAACCACCAGCGAGTCCAAGCTGCTGGCGACGCGGAACAGGTGGCGCAGCGCTGCATCCCCGACGTAGTGGTACAGGTATCGACGAGCGCTTGCGTGCCCCGCGAGCAGCACGTCTTCAAACGGCGCAAGCTGCGCTGGCAGCGCATCCCCTGAATCTTCGCTGGTCACGGGCAGCGTGGCGTAAAGCTCGACGCGATTGCAGGTCGAAAGCAGCAGGGCTTCGCCGCCGGCCAAGCGCGCGGCTTGCTCAAGCTGACTGCGGACGCGATCTTCGGGCAGGGCCAGCGTCTCGCGCACGTCGACGGGGGCGGTGCGGTGGCTTAGGCCAATGACAAACAGGCGCGGCTGCGTTGGGCGACTCGGTCCCGTCGCTGCAGTGCGGCGTACGTCTGCACTCTGGCCGGGTGGATGTATGTCGACGCGCTCGTGTTGACTCACGGCCGTCCCTGCACATCGCGGGCGAGGTACACAAAAAGTACGGCCAGCGCCGTCACAAAGCCCAAGATGGTGACGTTGGCGGCGCGTCGTCCACGCAGACCGAAGGCAGCCCGCGCCAAGAGCAGCCCGGCGTAGATCAGCCACGTCAGCACCGCCAGGCCATAGCGCGACTGGCGCAGCAGATAACCCGCCAGCGACAGCACGCTGCTTGAGCTGATGCCCGGCGCGACTCGAATCAGCCACGAAGTCCCCGAGACCAGGGCCACAGTAAACGCCAGCATGCCAAATGCGATGCTGCGCTGGTTCCACGAGTCCAAGGTCTCAAGCGAGGGGCCGCGCCACTGCACATGCGCAGGTCCAGTGCTGCGAATGCCGTCGGAAGACGCGCTGGCAGACGCGGGCGACAGGCGGCTCTTGCCGGGACGGCGCAAGCGACGCTCGCTGAGCAAGTACAGGACCGAGGTCGCCGCAGCGATGCCAAACAGCGCGGTGCCCAGCGTCGCCGAAAAGATGTGCAGTGTGATCAGTCGCGGCTCGACGCTGGTCAGCTCAGAAAGCGAGCGCTCGGGCAGCGCGCCATGGCCAATCGGCACAACGCGCACCAGCACATCCATGACCAGCGTCACCGGCAAGAGCAGCGCGCCCAGCAAGGCGGTGTGCGGGCGCAGCCGCGGCTGCCCGGTCAGCGCCGACAGCGACAGCATCATCAGAAACGACGCGAAATAAATCGCCTCACGCGCCGACGAGCCGGGGTGCTGTCCATGCAAGCACAGCCACGCGATATCGAAGGCCTGCGCCAGCACGCCCAAGATGAGCAGCGGAAAAATGCCGCGGCGGAAGCCAGCCTCGCCCCCCTGCGCCAGGCTGACAAAGCACAGGGTCGCAGCGACGGCGAAAAAGGCCAGGGTTAGGGGAAAAAGGGGCGGCATCATGGGCAATCGAACGAGGGCGAAGCGACCAGCAAGCGACTGTATCAGGTCTTTTTGTCGGTCTTTGTCGCGGTCTTTGTCGTGGTCTTTCTGGCGGGCCCTTATTTCTTACCAGCGGCTGGCCCCAGCCCCTGCAGCGACCCGCGATCGCGAGAGTTGCTGAGCGGCTTGATCGGCACGACCCCCATTGTCGAGGCCGCGGCTTGTGACGCCGTGCTCATGGCGGCCAGCGCATTGATGCCGGCTTGACTTACGGCATCGCGGCTGCGCGGAGGCGGCGCGGGCGGCGGCACGGCTCGACCGGATGTCGGCCCAGCCTGGGACGCCTGAACCGCTGGCGCCGGCAGCGCTTCGCCGATGAAGCCCGACTCTCCTTCATACGCGGCCTCGCCGATGATCAGCGAGTTCAGGAACACCTCGCCGCCCAGCGTACCGATCTGACCGCGGGTCTTGACCTTGCCGGTCAGGCGATAGGTGTCGCCGCCTTCAGACACGACGCGCTCGACGTGAAAGGCCTCGGTCAGGCGAAACTGTCGCGAAAGCTCCGGCAGCGTCAGCACGTTGCCCTCTACCGAGATCCGACCCTCTTCCGTCCACTGCTGTATGCGTCGTTGCGAGACGAAGATCCGCGGCACGAAAGCCCTCCAAGTCGAGAGAAGAAACGAGAGCCCCAGTATATCCCGCGCGACGGGAAGGCAGTGTTAAAATGCCTCGTTTGTTCGGTGCGCAAACGCAGCAGCCTAGGGGGCTTAAGCGCTGGCTTGTCGTCGCCGCAGGTCTGTTCGCAGCCTGTGCGACAGCGCCGCAGATCGAGACGAACACGCACGCGCCCCAGACTGGCACTCAGACCGGCGCTCAGATTGCCGCACAATCTGGCACACAATCTGGCACACAAATTGCCACGCACACTGATACACAAATTGATGCACAACGCAGCGGTCAAGCCATGGGACGGACTGCCGCGCAGAGTGGGGATGTAACTCAGCCTCACGATTCTGCGTTGTCAGCTGAGCCGACTGCGGCGTCTTCACCGGGAAGGCCTTCGCCGGAAATATCAACACAAAAATCAGATTTATCATCAACACAAAAATCAGACTTACCATCAACACAAAAACCAGAACAGGCGGCGCTTGGTGAAGCGGCGGCGGCGGCCGATCGCGCGGTCTCGCTGGCCTTTGTCGGGGACATCATCGTCGGTCACTATCACTCGCGCGGCTATGCCCGACACCACCGTCCCGAGCACGCGCCGCTGGCCGCCGTCGCGCCGCTTCTGGCTGCCGATCTCAGCATCGCCAATCTTGAGACGCCGGTCGTGGCGGTCCTGCCGCGCTATAGCCCGGTTGAAAGCAAGTACCGCTTTGGCGCGACGACGAGCGTGCTGACCCTGCTGAACCAGGTCGGCATCTCAGCGGTCAGCGTCGCCAACAACCACGCGGCCGATCTGAAAGAAGACGGCCTGCGCCAGACGCCGCGCCTGTTGCGAGACCAAGGCATTACGCCGCTTGGCGAGGCGCGTGTGCCGGCCGATGGCTCACCGTTTGTCGTGCAGACGCTGCGGGTGCGGGGCCTGCGCGTGGGCGTGGTGGCCGCGACGACGCAGCAGAACGTGCCGCTTGCGGCCCGGCCACAGACCCCCCGGCTGCCGGTCTGCGATACGGCGCTTCTGCCTCGGTACATCGCCCCGCTTCTGCGGCACGCCCGCGCCGAGCACGATGTGCTGATCGTCCTTCTGCACTGGGGCACACAGTTCACGGATCTGCCCAGCCCGACGCAGCGCCGCGTCGCCCACGCGCTTGTCGATGCCGGAGCCGATCTGGTGATTGGCCACCACCCACACGTGCTGCAAGGGATCGAGCGCTATCGCCACGGGCTGATCGCGTACTCGCTGGGCAACTTTCTTTTTCCCGATGCCTCGGGCGTGCCGCGCTTGACCGGGGTCTTGCGCGTCGATGTGCGCCGCGATCCGGTGGCGATCGCCAAGGTGACGTTCCTGCCGGCGGTGGCTCGCTTAAACGCGCAGCGCGCCGTCACACCGCAGCCAGCGACGGGCCGAGCCCAGATCGAGGTCTTGTCGCGCCTGCATCGTGTCTCGCTGCCGCTGGGCAGTCGCTTGGTGCAAAGAGCCGATCACGCAGAGCTACCGCTGGCGTCGCCAGCGCCGCCCCGCGATACAGCGACGGTCGCGTCGACCCCGCAGGCCCCAGCGACCGACCCGCCGACCAATGCTCAGGCAGGGCACGCGCCGCAGGCGTCGCCCCCGCCTTCGTAGTCGCTCGCTTCGCCGCGGGCCGTCGCTAAAACACCAGCGAGTGATCGCCGAGCAAGCTGGAAAGAGGGGCCGGGACGCTCTTTGGATCGCCGCTTATACGCAGCGTGCCGTCGGGCAGAAAGCTTGCCTGCGCGCTGAGCCGACCGTGTTTGGGCTTGCTGCGCGGTCCGCCGGCCTGCTCGGTTACGCCCACCACCAGCGGGATGCTATCGGTGCTGCTGGGAATGCCGGATGCGGCGATGCCCGCGACAACCAGGAATTCCGACTCGCTATCGCGGCTTTCGTACTCGCCCAGCACGCACGACGAGGTCACCCGCAGCCGCAGCACGACTTCGGCAGATCCGCCGGGCACCACCTGGCGCAGCGCAAGTTCGCGCACCTTGACCTCGCTATCGCAGCGACGGTTGGCGAAGCGCTCGGCGATGACCGACGACAAAAACACGCCTTTTTCTGTCTCGATCAGCAGGCGGTAATAGTGGTTGCCGCGGCTCGCTTCGGGATCGAACAAGCAGCCCGTCGAAAACAGCGCGACCTGCTTGTACGGCGCTTGCAGACCCTTGGCCGTGGCCGCAAGTCGGCTCGGCTGGCAGGCATACGTCAGCTCGTCGGGAATGGGATCCCCCAGACAGGCCGATGGCGCGCTCTTCTGGCAATAGCTGGCCAGCGACGGGAACGGACCCAGAAGCGGGCGCGGCACGATCAGCGGCCGATCGCTGCCGGGCGCCAAGGCCAACAGACGCTTTTGCACCGCCGCATGGGGCCGTCGAGCGAGCGAGGCCCGGTACGCGCTGATGGCACCCAGCGTGTCCCCCTTGGCTTCCAAGATCAGGCCCAGATTGAACAGCGAGCCAGCGGCGCTGCCCTCACGCAGGAAAAGCTCGCGACGAATCGCCTCTCGGGTGTAGTGCTGGGCCTCGTCGAGATCGCGCCGCTCATACGCCGCAAGACCCAGCTCGGACAGGGCTGGCGCCTCCCACTCGCTGGCATCGATGCCACCGTGGGCCCCGGCTTTGTTGGCATAGCTGATGGCATCGACGAACGCGAGCGTGGCCTTTTCGAACTGCTTTTTGGCGGCAAGATCTCGCCCTTGGCTGAGCGCTGCGCGATACGCCTTCAGCGCCTCGTCCTTCGTCGTCGGTGCCTCGCTGGGCAGGGCCGCGACGGTGCTGGGCTGCCCCAAGCGAGCCAGCCCCTGCCGAGCCAACGCGACGGTGCCAGGCAGGGCATACGCGGTCCACAGGATGTCGCGATACAGGCGCAGCGCCACCTGCTTCAAGCCACAGGCCTCGGCCAGCCGAGCCCGCGTGTATAGCTGATCGGCCTGCGTCCAGGCCGATGCCGTCGGTGGCGCTTGTTCGATCTGCGTGTATGCCGCGGTCAGATCGCCGCGCAGGTGGGCGGCCCGCGCGGCGGCGCTGGGGGAACTCGGCTGGCGCGCGTCCGGGGCAGAGGCATTGGGAAACAGGCGCGGCACGTCGGCAAACGCGGCGGCAGCGCGCTCGTAGTCCGCCTTTTGCGTCGGGGTCGGTGGGCTGGGCTGGGGGCAGACAGCCGCTGCAAGCGCGGGCTCGGCCGCCTGCGCGGAAGAAACGCAAGCCAGCGGCACCCAGGCCAGGGCCAGGCCCGCACGCAAAGAGCGCTGCACGCGTCGCATCCCGACATCGTCCCCCGGCGCGTGTCGGGGAAGCAAGAGCGGATCGAGCCGGCCTGCCGACCGCGGAGCCGCGGAAAATTCACAAGCCCTCCGTCGATGGCCTAGCATGGCGACATGATCTTCACGATGAATCCCGTGGCCTATGTGCGCGGCAGCCGCCTGGTCCCCGAAGACGACTTCTGGGGCGGCAGTGTCGCCGAGATCGAGCTTGTCGCAGGCTTTGACGACGAAGCGCTGCAGGGCCTGGACCGCTTTTCGCACGCCGAGATCGTGTACGTCTTCGACCGCGTGCCGCCGGAAAAGATCGTCACCAGCGCGCGGCATCCGCGCAACAACCCCGACTGGCCCAAGGTCGGCATCTTCGCGCAGCGCGGCAAGGGTCGCCCCAATCGCATCGGCACTAGCCTCGTTCCGATCTTGCGCGTCGACGGCCGCACGCTGTGGGTGCGCGAGCTAGACGCGATCGACGGCACGCCGGTCTTGGACATCAAGCCCGTGCTGCGCGAATTCCTGCCGCGCGGCGAGGTCTTCCAGCCACGCTGGGCGACGGAGCTTATGGAGAATTACTGGCTTCTACCTGCCCCGCCTAGCGAGTGATGCGCATCACAGGAAGCGCGGCGCCCAGGCTTTCCAGGTGTTCAAGGACTGCGTCGGGTCGTACCGGCTGGGATCCCAGTCATAGTCGGCAAGCGTCCCCAGAATCGACCACGTCGCCGACGGTGGGTGCTTGTTGTCCTGGCTGAGCATGAGGTTCGTCAGGAAGCCTCCCAGGCTGTCTGCGAGATCGCGCGAGCGGCCATTTAGCGCCACGGGCTGCAGCGGCCAGTTGTCCCAGATCACCACCTTGCGGCGCAGAAGCCCGTTGATCGTCGTCATATCGCTGGCCTTGATCGTCGCGCTGAAGGTCAAAGGTCCGGTCCACAGCACGTCGATGTCGGGGCGCAGAAGTGGCCCTAGTTCTTGGTTGTACTGCGGCCAGCCCTTGATGTCGGATGCATAGGCCGTCCCGACGACAAGCAGGCGCGCGGCGGGATCTTTTTGCCGCAGATATTCCTGCAGGCGGTTCATCAGCGAGGCGTGCGCCGCGGCTTGCGATGGAAAGGCGGCCTTGTCCGCAGCGTGGTGCAGATCCGGCGAGATATCGTCGAGAAACAGCGAAAACTTGCGCACACCAAGCCCGCGCACCTGTTCGATCTTGGCCGTCAGGCGCAGAAAATCGGCGTCGCTGCTGTACTGAATCGGCGTGATCGGCGCTTGCTTGGTGCCGGCATACCCTGGGCTGATGCTCCACAGAAAGTCGATCAAGCGGCGATCGGACTCAGCGGCGGCATCGGCAAGCTCGCGGGCGCGATCGGCGGGGTACGGCGTGGCCCACTCGGCGCGGTGATACGGGTCGTCTTTGGGGCCATACAAAAACAGGTTCTGCCGCAGCCAGCCCATGCGTCGCAGCGTCGCGCTGCGCTCGCTGTTCGACAGCGGTCGCCCGTAATAGCCCTCGATCAAGCCGCGCAGCGGAATCGCTGGCCAGTCGACGATCACCGCCGGCTGCGGCACCGCCAGCGCGCTTATCAGCGCATACAGCGCACCGCGCTCGCTGACGGCATAAAGCTGCGTCTCAAGGCGCGCGTCGTCGCTGGGTGCGCGTCGCGTGACCACGGCATAGCGCTCGGGATGATCGCCGGCCAGCGTCCACTGCATCGCGGCTTCGGCCGAAAGCGCAAGTGGGCTCGACGAAAAGTGCAGATCCCAAGTGCAGCGCGAGGCGCCGCGATCTTGCTCGCGCATCGACAGAAGCTCAGGCAGCAGCGCATCGATCGCGGCGTGCTGCGAAAGCGCCGAGGTATCGATCCGCGTCTGACAGCGCTTGCCAACGCGCTCTTCATCGATCGACAGGTAGCGCGGCGCGGGATAAAGCGGCTGCGGCTTGCTCGGCTGACAGGCCATGGGCAGCAGACCGGCGGCGCTCACGATCAGCGCGCACGCGACGTGCTGTCGACGCGAAACTGGCTCGACGGTGCCCCTGCCAAGGCTCGCGTCCATGCCCATCCTCGGCACACCTTGCGACACGTTCATGCGTCCATCCTTTTGATTCATCGGTTGGGCCTAGCGCGTGGCCGCCAGCCGCAGCGTTCGCGCGACGTACGAAAGCGAAAGCAGGCACAGCACGCCGGTCACCAGATAGGGAATGGCAAGCTGAGAAAGCGGCAGTGGCTCGCCCTTGATCACGTGCGTCATCATCGTGTTCTGCGACAGCGCCGGCACCC
>CAZKOY010000048.1:0-36613 GCA_964554495.1 uncultured Myxococcales bacterium | reverse complement strand
CGTTGGCCAGCAGACGGAAACGCCGCGCTGCGTGGATGACTTCTCGGGCGCCTAGATGCTGCCGGGGGGAGGGGAGGGCGTGGACGGGCGGGGCTTGCTGCCGGGGGATGGACGAGTGACTTGCGGCGTGGTGGGGGCGCCTTTTAGGCGCAGGTACTCGCGGGCCATCTCGTGCTCGAAATAGCCGAGCATCTGCGTCGCGACGACCCGGCGAAAGTGGTCAAAAGCACCGTCCTTGTCGCCGGATCGCAAGCGCTCAAGGCCGATGTAAAAGTGGGCCTCGGCTTGGCGGCCCGTCGTATCGGCGTGCTGCAAAAGGACCTGGCTGGTGATCGCCCCCGTTGACCAGCGCGCCAAGTCCGCGTGCCACTTGCCGCCTTGCACGCCGCGCAAGACGCCGAGCGCCAAGGGATCCGGGGCCTGCCCAGCGCGCAGCAAAAGATCGTTCACCCACAGCGAGCAGTACACTTTCATGTTTTCCGGCAGACGCACGGACAGGGCGCGGTGGTACATGCTGACCACTTCGTCTAGCTCGCCGCGCGGGACGAGGAACGCCAGGATGTCGACGAAGGCCTGGCCGGGCGCCTTGCTGTCAGGATCGCCGCGGCCCAGATCGGCGGCGCGGCGAAAGGCGGCAAGCGCCTGCTCGCGGTCGCCGTGCTGATAGTGCAGCTTGCCGCGCTCGACCTCGGCCTCGGTGGCGCGATCGCCGCTTACGTTGCCGCCATCGAGCAGGTTGGCAAACTGGCGCAGCGCCTGCTGGCGTAGCTCACGTGCCTTGGTCGCTCCGTCGGGTTGGGCATCCAAGGCTTCCGCGATCAGGCGGCTTAGCCGCGCGGCGTACAAGAGCTTGACCTGGGGATCGCTGGTGGCGTTGGCCAAGAACACTGCCCGCGCCCGTTCCAGCGTGACAGCGGCCAGGGCGGCATCTCCGCGACGAAGCTGCAGCACGCCGAGCTGTTCCAAGGCAATCGCGTTGGGCTCGACGGTGTTCGAGCGTTCAAGGAAGCGCACGGCATCGGCGAGCCGCCCAGCGTTGTAGTAGCCACGCCCGACCTCGGCCAGAGCGAGGGCGATGCCCGTCGTCGGGGGCTGCTCGGGGAACTGCTTCTGCATGCTGTCGTAGAACGCTTCGATGGTGCGCAGCGCCGACTCCAGCTCGCCTGTGCGCTCTTCGACCAACAGGTCGCCCAGGCGATCGAGGTACAGGCGGCCCACCATTTCCCAGATCGGCCGCTCTTTGGGGGCTAGGGTCCGCGCCCGTTCGAAGGCCTGCAGGGCCAGCACCTTGCGCTCCAGCCCAATCGCGAGCTCTCCGACGCAGAGCTGAGCGGGCAGGAGTGCAGGCGAGCGCGCTGCCACATCGCGACAGATCTGCAGACTGACCTCGGCGTCTTCGGGATTTTGGGCCAGGCTGGTGGCGAGCTTGACCGCAGGCAAGAGCCGCTCGCCTTCATCGCCCGGACCGGCGGGCGTGGCCAGGGTCTCTTCGAGCGTGGAAAGCAGCCGCGCCTCCTCGCCGGACAGGCGCGCCACCTGCCGCAGGCTCTGCAGCGCGCTCACGGCTTCCTGGGCCAAAGACGCTCGCAGATAGGCGCGAGCGATCTTAAAAGCTGGGCTGTTGGTGAGCCCTTTGCGTCGCAGCGTCGCCGACAGCGACTGCAAAAAATCCTTGGGCGACTTCTTGCCGCCGGTCGCCAGCAAGATCGCCTCGCTGCGATAAAGGGGGATCAGCTCGTCGCGGACCACGCGCGCTGGCCAGGCACGATAGGCCTGCTCTAGATCGCTTTCCAGCGTCGGGGGCGGCGACGACAACAGATCGGGCAGCGAGCCTCCGCGCATGCGCATCAAGTTGCGCATGCCATCGTCGGATCCTGCCAGCCACGCGCGGATCTGCTCCAGGCGCTTCTGCAGGGTCTGGTCCTCGGGCGAAAGCGTGCGCTGGACCATCAACAACAACACGACCTGCGGATGCGCCCCGCGCTTGCTGAACTGTCGATCGAGCTTCTGAGCCAGAGGCAGAAGGCTCTTGGCATCGGCGGGTGCGGCGCCCTGTAGCTCGGCGGCCTCGAACAGGCGCACTGCCGTCGAAAACAGCGCAAACGCATCCTCGGCCTGGCCTTGCTCGGAAAGGGCGCTGGCCGTGGTGACGTAATAGCGCAGAAGCTGCTCGCGAAGCTGAACCCAGCGCGGCTCGCCGAACGGGCTGCCATCGAGCTCGACCCGTGCTCGCTCGGCTTCTTCTTCGCCGGACAAGGCAGGCAGAGGCGGCAGGACCTGACGCGGCGCAGGGCTCGTCGGTGATGGGCTGGCTGGTCGTTCGGTTGCCGGGCGGCTTTGCGGGGGGACCTGCGAGTGGGCACAGGCCCCCAAAAAAAGGGTCCCGGCGCAAAGCAAGCGAGCACAAAGCGGACCGACGCGGCGAGAGATGCGCATGCGATGGTCCATGGTATCGCTAGAGCCGCAGAAGTCCCAAGCTGGAAGCGCGAAGACCGTGCTTTGCTTGACGTCGTGGCGCCGGCAGGCCGAGAGCATCGCGCCGAGTGGCCACCAGGCGACCCACGCGCTAACGACAGCAGTACGAGCAGTTGCTAACGTTCTTGCATAGATCGCCGCTTAACGTCTGCATATCGCATTTGCTGCTGGCAGCGCCCATGGCGCAGATTGCCGACATCGGGTCCATGGAATTGGCGCGCCCGATGCAGACAGCAGCAGTATCGCCGATCTGCACGCCACCTATCGCGCAGATTTCAACTTTTTGAGTACAATAATTATCGCTGACGCAGTAAAAATCTTCAGGGCATTTGCCGCGATCACAGCGATAAACAACTCGCGTATAATCCGGCGCATAACAGCTTGCATTCAGCGATGCAGCGATAAAGACAGCCGCATAGAACAGTCGGTGATTCCCTTTCATCGGAAGCTCCCAGTCAGCGCAAAACCGCCAAATCGAGGAGTAAGCGCCAAGGAAAGCCCGGTCTTTTGCTCATATAGCCATGAGGCGGTCCAGGCGACTCCGCTAACCAGCGACAAGGCGCCCAGGACATCAAAGGCGATGGCGGCCCCTTCCAGCGCGCGGCCCCGCCGCTCGGCGCTCTGCAAATCGGTGTTGAAGAGTGTGTTGTGATTCGCAGGATCTCCGACTTGCTTGCTGGCAGCGATGGCGCCACCGCCCAGACCGGCCCCGACGATCAAAAGACCAGCCCCCACCCCCATCAAAGCCAAGGCCGGTGCAGGCGGCAGACGCAGCGGAGTCGGCGGTGGCTTTTCGCCCTCTTTGATGGCCTGTGCGATGCGCAGATCCTCGATGCGCTGCCGCGCCAAGGGCGCATCCGGCGCGCCCGGACATTCCTGCACATAGGTCTCTAAGTACTTGACGGCGTCGGCAGGCTGATCCAGCTTCGCACTGACCTGCGCGAGATTTATCAGGAAATCTGGTAAATGCGAAATATCATACGCATTCTGAAATTCAGTCTTGGCCTTTGTATAATCTTTTGTATCGTAATAAATCATTCCGCTTTCCCATAATCGGCGAGCCTTGTCTAAATCGGCATTCGCGGCTTCCTGCGAGGGTCGACATTCATATCGTTCGCGAGTGCGGCGCATGCGGTGACGCGCTTCACACGTGGGAACTAGATCGCTCATCCAACCCGACGCAACAGAGATAGCTATCAATGCGAAGACAGGCCCGGTTCTGGGAAGAGATCTTCTCATTTCAGTTATCCGCCCCAAATAACTTGATTGATTATATGTCTAAATTCGCCAAAAAGGCCGGTCAGTTGCTGTGCCGGGCCAAGCACAGACACAAAGAGGGCGGTCGAGCCGACGAGGCTACTGGCAGAGGTCGCCGGCCACCCGGCCGCCACCGTCCACGGGCATGCCCCCGATTGGCCGGCCGCGCAGCGCCGCGTTGACGAACTGGATGCGGCGGTTTTCGGCCCGGCCTTCCGCGGTGCTGTTTTGGGCGATCGGCTTGCTGCTGCCAAAGCCGACGGCCAGCAAGCGGTGACAGTCGATACCATGTGCGACCAGCCAGCGTCCCACGGCAAGCGCTCGCTTCTCGGTCAGCGTCTGGTTCTTTGCAGCATCGCCTTGATCATCGCTGTGCCCCTCGATGCGCAAGAGCGAAATATACGACTTGTCTTTCAGATAGTTGGCCACGTGCTGCAAAGGGGCCTCGCTGTCTTTGCTCAGCACATCGCTGCCCGTCTGAAAAACGATTGGTGCCGGCACGACCAGCGTGTTGCCCTTGAGCTCGTACGTTGGCGCCGAAAGAACAGGCGATGGAGCGGCCAGGTAGAGCAGGGCCAGTCCGCAAACTACGCCGAAGATTGAACGCATCACTTCACACTCCTTTTTCTGTTCAAGCGCGGCCGATGGACCAGGGGCAGCACCCGAAAATGGGAGCTCGTTCCCATGCATAGGACGCAGGGGCTCTCTCATCATTCCGCAGTCTGGGGCCGCCGTGCCCTCGTATTCCAAGCCGCCGGATTTTTTCCTGGGCCTGCGACACAAGCTCCCATGTCGCTCTTTGTATTCCTTCCGTTTTCCTTTCTGCCGATCACCCGTTTCTGCTGATCACAACGATCATTCCTAAGTTTGTTTGATCGCCCGGAAAATTTGCGTTTCCAAGGCCTGTAAGGTTTGCAGTACAATGCGGCCGGGTAGGCACGTGCTGCAGATACTGTTTGGGCTCTGTATGCGGCACTTGGGGATGTGGGGAGAAGGAGCCTTCAGGGTCTGCCTAGTTTCCTAAAAAGGAGTTCCAGATGAGTCGTCGTCTGTTGTCCCATTCACTGGTCGGTCTTAGCATGGGTTTCCTCGGAGGAATTGCAGGCTGCAGCGCCCCGGACCTAAGCCAACCCTGTCCGATCCCTCCCGGCGCTACCGAAGCGGAACGGGTGGCCGCGCTGAATGCCTGCTTCAAGGTCATGAGTGCCGACGTTGTCGACACCAGACTAATCAAGGACATCGACGTGCTGTTCCTGGTGGACAACTCGACGTCGATGAGTCCCAAGCAGAAGGCCATCGCGCAGGCCATCCCAGCCTTCATTCAGAAGATCGACGCGACGAAGTCCAACTATCACATCGGCGTTACCACGTCAGACGTCGGTACGCTGCCGCCCGGCAAGACCAGCTTCCCCGGTGGCGCCATGGAAACGCGCTGCAACACGCTGCGTGGCGATGACGGTCAGCTTCAGAACAAGGCCTGCTCGGCCCGACTGATGACGGCGATGGACATGATGTCCGAGTTCGGACAGGCCTGTAAGGGCACAGTGAATCCGCTGTGCCCCGACCCATCGTTTGTCCCGAGCAATGCATGGATTTCGAAGGACGGCGACAAAGTCAACGTCAGCACGCCGAGCGCAATGGGGCTGACGCCGAGCCAAATCGCTCAGCGTGCCTTCCAGTGCATCGGTCTGGTTGGCGACTTTGGCTGCGGCGTGGAAGCACCGCTCGAAGCCGCTAAGCGTGCGCTGGACGAGCACCTGCCTGCCAACAACGGCTTCTTGCGTCCGAACTCGGTCTTGGCGGTCATCTTTCTCACCGATGAAGACGACTGCTCGGTCCAGATTGCTCAGCGGCAGCTACTCGATCCGGCAGCCATAAGCTGCGGCACAGCCAGCACCGATCCCGAGCACAAGTGCTTCAACCTCGACTATCGCTGCATTGCCAAGTCGACCGTGTGCAACGAGCCGCTCAGCACCACCGGCTTGAAGACCAACTGCCGCGAGAGCCCCGGCAACTTCCTGGAGCCGGTGGACAAGTACGTGAAGTTCTTCTCGGCCCTGCGCCCGAAAGAGAAGCTGATCCTCGCGGGCATCTGGACGCCATCGATCCAAGACTTCCAGAGCAGCGGCGGAACGGGCCCCGGCAAGCTCTTTATCGAAGGAGCCGGAACCGACGTCAGGACCGACGTCCTCAACCGCGGCCAGCAGATGAACGCCGCCTGTCTGGCGCAGAACTCGGCCATGTGGACGACGGATACCAAGGGCTTCTTCGGGCAAGCGCAGCATCGCCTGTCGTCGTTTATTCGCAAGTTCGACAAGAACGTGTACGTCGAACGCAGCATCTGCGATCCGGCGAACTACTCGGCGGCGCTTGACTCGATCGCCGACAAGGTGGTCAAGGCCCTAAACGGCGACTGCTTGGCTGTGAAGCCCTTGCAGCAGAATGGCGCACCGGCTTGTCTGGTGGGCTTTGTCGACGTGAATCAGCCGGACGCGCTGCCCGATACCTATCTGCCGCAGTGCAGCGCCGGCTGCTGCAACGCCTGGGCGACGGCACAGCAACCGGTGGCCAGCACTCCCAGCATCCAGACGGCGTGCATGCCGGAAGCCAAGGACTGCTACTGCGCCGTGGACAGCAAGGTGCCGGCCCCCGACACGCGCTGCACGGATACGGCCGTGGCTGGTGTGTGGCGTGCAGGCAACAAGCCCGTGGATAGCAACAAGGTCGTGAGCTTCCGCTGCGCTGGCACGCGCCCCCCGACCACCGCGAGCTATGACCAAGACCAGTCGGTCATCGACGTGCAGTAAGCACGAAGAACCGCACCCGCGGTTCTGACCCGCGCTCATCGCCTGTCCGCGCCTCTCTGCATCTCAGCCGCCCTCAGCACCTCTGTGATTCCCATGCCGTTGCGGCCTCGCCCGCAGCGGCCCGGTCCACGGCACGCGCTGCACGAATTAGTGCCTGGTCGGCCCCCCAATGTTTTGGTTACATTGTCTTATCGGAGTCATGTGTCCTCACGCGATATCACAGAGCCAGCGAGCCACTGTGCAGCGGGTCGGGCTCTGCGCTCTTTTCTTCGCCGGTCTTAGCTGCCAGCGCCCAGAGTCGCCGCCGCCGCCGATTCTGGGGAGCGCTGTGCCCGCGCAGAGCCAAGTCGTCGCCACACTGACGCGACCGACCGCTGCGGCCCTGAGCTCAGACGGAACGCTGCTGTTTGCCCTGGCACAGGATGATGCCGAGTCCTATCAGCTCTTTGCGGGGTCCGTGGGCTCGACGCTTTCCGTGGTTCCGACGTCGGTGCCGCTCTCGTACCCCGTGGCTTTGGCCGTCCGCCGTACTCGCCCCGAGCTTGTCGTCGTCGATCTCGGGGCCAGCGACGCAGCCCATCCTGCGGGTACCGTGTATCGCGGCACATTTGACGGAGCGCTCACGCCTCTTTCTTCTGCGCTGCCTTGGTATCCGACAGCCGTCGCGCTCGCTGCCGATGATCGCTCGGTGTATGTGACAGGTCGCGACGCGCAAAGCGGTGAAGCTGGCGTATTTCAAGTCTCGCTTTCCGACGGCGCGATACACACGGTGTTCCAAGGGGCACCGCTGTCACAACCCATCGCCGTGACGCTAGCCAGCGATGGGGGGCTGTATGTCGCCGAGGCGCAGAACGCAGGGACCCAGCGCGGAGCCATCTTTCGCATCAGCGCCGGGCAAGCGCTGCCCATCCACCGCGAGCCGCTGCCAAGCCTGTTTCCAAGTGGACTTTGCGCAGCCGGTCGGCCGAGTGCGGACCTGCTCTTCAGCGCGCCACTTGCGACGGGAACAGAGCCTTGGCTTTACCGCCTGTCTGCAACTGGAACTACGGAAGAGCTAGTTCTGCCAAGCGCGACAGAAGTGACCGCGCTCGGCCGAGCCGGCGACGTCGACCTGTGGGTGGCCATTGATTCAGTGGTTCCAGCCGACTCCACGACCCCGGATCCGCTGTCGCTGGAACGCCCCCAAGGCCACGTCCTTTTGCTCACGCCCTGAGGAATGGGATGCCTGGATGCATGGTCGTAGACAGTTCGAAAAAACCGAAGCAGCACGGTGTACGTGCCGACGAGAAGCGGATGTATAGCCAAGCAACCACGCCTGCCCGTGTTCGTTCTGTGTCTGCGCTGTGCGCCGCCTTGGCTGCCGCGTCGTTCTTTTTTTCCGTCGCTGTACCCGCCAGCCAGGCGTCCAGTCATCGCGAGGCGCCGCTGATCAGCGAAGACCCAGCCGCAGACGCCGCCGATCTGTACGCATTCAGAACGCCGCAGAGTGCCAGCGATGGCGGTGTCCTTCCCAATTCGCTGATCATCGTCGCCAATTACTGGCCCCTGCAAGAGCCAGGCTCTGGTCCCAACTGGCCGCGGTTTTCGGATGGAGTTCTGTACGAGATCAAGATCGACAACGACGGCGATGCGATCGAAGACATCACGTATCAGTTTCGTTTCCGCACGGAATACCTGAAACCGGACAGCGTGCTTCTGGCGTCGGCTCCGGTGGCCGCGCGCGACGCAGCGGCCTTGCAAGTTCGCCAGCGCTACACCGTCACGCGGCTTGAGCGTGGGGGCGCCTCGCTCACTCTGCTGCGAGATCAGCTGACACCGCCGGTCTATGCCGGCACGTATACGCTGGGCGCCACCGCTGCGTACGAGGCGTTGGCGCAGACGACGGTCTATCCGCTGGGGGGCGATGTCTCGAACAATGGACGTGTCTTTGCCGGCCAACGCGATGACGCGTTCTACGCCGATCTGGGCAGCGTCTTTGATCTATTGCGGGCTCGCTGCCAAGCCACACCGAACAGCCCGGCCGGCTGCGGCTCTTCGGGCACGGTTCGTGGTGTCGACTTTCTGGCCGGGTACAACGTTCATACGATCGCCATCCAAGTCCCGATTACCCGCCTTCTGCGCACCAATGCAAGTGTCTCGGGCAAAGACCAAGTCTTGGGCATCTGGACGACGGCCAGCCGGCCGCGCGTGACGATTCGACGTGCTCCACCTTTGACGGCAGCGACGCGAATCAAGACGCAGGACGCGACTGGTCCCTGGGTGCAGGTGTCTCGCCTTGGCTTGCCGCTTGTAAACGAGCTTCTTGTTCCGCTCGCGTACAAAGACACCTTCAACACGCTGGCTCCATCCCAGGATGCTCTGCTGTTTGCGTCGCCCGACGGGAATTCCATGCTCAGCAGTCCAGAGGTCGCGGGTCTTTTGCAGCGGCTGTATGGCATCGCCGTGCCGGCAGCCGGGCGCACAGATCTCAGCGATCTGCTGCAGTTTCACATCGCGCCAGGGGGAACTGGTTCCCCGCTTTCTCCGTTTCGCGGCAAAGAGCATGGGCTGGCCTTGGCGGACATCCTGCGCATCGACGTATCGACACCCGCGGCCAGCGATCTTGTAGGCAATCGCCTGGGCGCGCTCGGCGTGGTGGCTGGGACCAGCGATCCCAGCGTCGGTTTTCCCAACGGCCGCCGGCCACAAGACGACGTCATCGACATCGTGCAGCGCGTGCTAGGTGGCACCTTGCGCGGGGTCAGCGCTGCCAACAGTCTGGGCGATGGCGTCGACGGCAACGACAAGCCATTTCTGACGCAGTTTCCTTATCTCTCAACGCCCTGGTCAGGGTCTGAGGTGAACACCAGCACACCGTATCGACAGCTGCACACGGCCCCTTAGTTACGTGCCTAGAAAAACCGTCTGCAAACCAAAGACAACCAGCCTTGGAGAACCAATCATGTACGACCAGAGCTTACGATTCTCGCTTGAGCGAACCGTGACCCGCCTTCGACGCGCACGCGTCCTTTTCGCCTTGCTCGGCATCGCAGCCAGCAGCGCGGGCTGCCCCGGACCAACCATGACCGGTGACAACCCCGATATGACCAGCACGTCTGCTCCTGACATGGCGACGCCGCCGCGCTTCGGTCTGGTTCGGTTGGCCAGCACCACCGTCTCGGTGGGGCCCAGCATGCTCAATAGCTCGGCCGCGACGGCGGTCTTTATTGACCCCTCGCAGCAAGGGGCCGCATGCCAAAGACAGACGCAAGGGGACTGCACACTGTACTCGTGCGAAGGGGCGAGCTTCAGTGCTCCGCATGCCGGCGCGATCACCGTAAGCGGCGGAACGCAGAGCATCACTCTGAACCCGCGCAGCGACGGCAGCTATGAGCCGTATGTGAACTCGACGATCAATGTGTTCCCAAGTGGACAGGCGCTGGGCATCAGCGCTGCGGGGCAGACGGTTCCGGCGTTTTCGAGCAACATCACGCCGATGAGTGCATCGCCCTTTATGCTGTCAATGCCCGACGGCAGCCGTGCCACGATCGTCTTTGCGCTGACCAAGTCGCAGGACTATCAGCTTTCGTGGACGGCACTTGGCGCCGGCAGCAAAGTGGCCGCCGAGCTGATTCAAAGCCCCGACAGCAACCGCAGCATCACGCTGGAGTGCATCTTCGACGGCACGCGCGGCACGGGCACGTTCCCCAGCAGCTTGCTCGGCCGCTTTCAGACGACCAATGGCCAGATCGGTGTGGGCGCCTTCTTGATTGGTCCCGCCACCACCGCAACGGTCAAGCAAGGTCCCTGGGATATCGCCGTCACAGCGATCTCTGGCGGCCGCGCTGGCACCGCGACCTTGCAGTAAGCACCGCACTTCCCCCAGCTCGCCGCAAGCCGCCGCAAGCCGCCGCAAGCCGCCGCAAGCCGCCGCAAGCCGCCGCAACCCGACAGAGCATCGCGTCGAAGCGCCCCTTCCGATAGCATGATGGGATGCTGATCGATGCCGCACTGGGGCTCTTGCCCGCTTCTGTGAAACAGCATGCGCAGGCTTGGCAGAACTTCGCGAGTCTGCGCAGCGACCGTTTGCGGTTCATGGATCGACTCGCTGCCCGCGGCGAGCCGGTCGTCGAGCTGCCCATCTCGATCTATCACGTGTATGTGCTGTTCGATCTCGACGACATCAAAGAGATCCTGGTCAATCAGACGCGCAAAGTTCACAAAGGCATGGGCCTAGAGCGCGCCAAGGAAGTGCTCGGCGAAGGCCTGCTGACCGCGGAAGGCGACGCCCACTTGCGGCAGCGGCGCTTGGTGCAGCCAGCCTTTCACAAGCAGCGCTTGCGCGGCTATGGCAGCGCGATGATCGACTGCACAGCGCAGTACCGCAGCGAGCTTCAAGACGGTGAGCTACGCGATATGCACACCGAGATGATGCGGCTGACCTTGCGCATCGTCGGCCGCACGCTCTTTGACGTCGACACAAGTGCAGATGCCGACGAGATTGGGCAGTGCCTGCACAACTTTGTGCAGAGCTTCAACTTCACGATGCTGCCGTTCTATCCGCTGCTGCGTCACCTGCCGCTGCCGCAGGTGCGGCGCATTCACGCGACCCGCGCGGCCTTGGACCGATACATCTATCGCATCATTGATGAGCGACGAAAGAGCGGCCGCGATCACGGCGACCTTCTGTCGATGCTGATCGCCGCCACCGATCAAGAAAGCGAAGGCGCCACTACGCTCAGCGATACGCAGCTACGGGATGAATGTCTGACCTTGCTTCTCGCCGGACACGAGACCACGGCCAACGCGCTGACCTGGACGCTGTTTCTGCTGTCGCAGCATCCCGCTGTCGAACAGCGCCTGCTTGGCGAGATTGACTCGGTGCTCGGAGATCGCCCACCGACCATCGACGATCTGCCCCGCCTTTCGTACTGCGAGCAGGTCGTCGCCGAGTCGCTGCGTCTGTATCCACCGGCCTATGCCATCGCCCGCCGAGTGCTTGAGCCGATCGATCTGCCATCGGGGCATCGCCTGCAGCCAGGCAGCCTGGCCATCGTGCCCATCCGCGTCATCCATCGCTTGCCGACGTTTTATCCCGATCCCGAGCGCTTTGACCCCGAGCGCTTTACCGCCGAAGCGAAAGCCCGACGGCCGCGCTTTGCCTATCTGCCGTTTTCCCATGGGCCGCGTAACTGCATCGGCGAACACTTCGCGTGGATGGAAGCGGTTTTGGTGCTGGCTACGCTATTGCAGCGCGTGCAGTTCCGCTTGGCTCCAGGGCAGGTGGTCGAGCCCGATCCGCTGATTACCCTGCGGGCGCGCTATGGCATGCGCATGCGCGTCTGCGCCCGTCGACCACGCCCACAAGCGAGCTAGGAACGCAGCGCAGGTGGCGACCCGAACGCGCATCGCTTGGCTTGGCCTGATTGCTGCGCTATTGGCGCTGCTTTACTTGTTCGCCGACACTCTGCGCTGGCTGCGGCACGTTCCGTTTTCGGGGGAAGATCGCCGCCTAAACGTGGCCTTGCTGCTGGTCTTTGCCGTCTTGCTCACCCAGCGACTGCGCCGCGTGCGGGCACACGAAGGCCCGCTCTTTTCTTGGCCCGATCGACTGAGCGATCCGTCGCGCCTCGTCGCATTGACGCTGTTTCTGGGACCGCTTCTGGCCTGTGTGCTTCTGCGCCACCTGCTCGGCGAAAGCACGCTGTCTGCGGCGTGCTTCCTGCTTTCTGTCTATGGCGGGCTTGGCTTGTTTCTGGCGCCGTCGCACTTCCGCGCGGGGCTCACAGGCCTGCTGTTGCTTATCGCCAGCCTGCCCTTTGCTGCCCTGGCCGACGGATATCTGGGTCTTCTGGCTCGCATCTTCACCGCCGAGATCGTGCAGCAGCTACTGTCGGCGCTGCACATCGCGGCGCTGCCTGTCTCTAGCATCTTGATCCTTGAGCGCGGCGTCGCCCACATCGACATTCCCTGCAGTGGTCTGCGAGGCCTGTGGTCGGGCGTGCTGGCCTATCTGTTGATTTCATGGATTTCTCGACGACAACTAAGCCTTGCCTGGCTCTTGGGTCTGCTGCTCATGCAAGCCCTGCTTCTGCTGGCCAACATCGGGCGTGTGTTCCTGTTGGTCGTGCTGGCTCATGTCGTATCGCTGCCTGATCTAGCCGAGCGCCTGCACGTGCCCTTGGGACTGTTCGGCTTTGCGCTGTGCGTGGCCTTTGCGTTTTTCTTTTTGCGTCAGCATGTGGCGATCCGTTTGCCCGGCCCAGGAACGATCGAGGCGTGCCACCCAGCGCGCATGCCGCAGGCTACCGAGCTCCCTGCGAAGCATGGAGTGTGGATCGTGCCCGCCCTGGCCTTGCTTCTGCTCGGAGTGTGTGTCGTCGAAGCTCGCTCGCACCGTACAAGCCATTCCTCGGCGGCCATTCCCCTCAATTTGCCAGCGAGCCTGCACCACACCCCGCAGTCGCTGACAGCAGCCGAGCGCGAGGTCTTTGCGCGGTTTGGTGCCCATGCGCAGAAGTTCCGTATCCCTGGAGGATCGCTGATCGTGGTGCAGGCAAACACGCTACCCGCCTTTCGCGCGCACCATCCGCCCGAGGTCTGCATGTTGGCTGCGGGGCTGCGCATCGTGACGGCAAGCTCCGTCGATGTTGCGCCTGGCGCGCAAGCCCGCCTGCTGACGCTGCAGGATCGACCGCCATCCCAGGCGCCCAGCTTGTCGATGTCCGATCCCCCACGACAGCGCAGCGGGATCTATTGGTTTCAGTCGGCAGAGTCAACGACGCCAGATATCGTACGCCGCATCCTGCGGCAGCTCATTTCGCGTCGACCTTGGCTGCTGGTCACGATGGTCAGCGACGATCATCCCGGCCCGCACCAGCCGTTTGAGTCGACGCCATCGGAACACCAGTCAGCTTTCCTTTCGATGGCGCGCAGCATTCACACAACGCTTGCCCTCAGCCTGCGTGCGACGACGAACCCCGGAGATCACCCATGACCGCAGCGAGCAACGAAGCAGCCAAGCTGGCCCAGCCGGCCGACGGCGCACCCACGGCAATTTCCAAGCGGTGGCTCTTGCGCTTCGGCTTGTTCTGGTCGTGGAACCTGGTGTTCCTGCTGTTGATCGGCTTTGTCATTGCGCCGCATGTCTTGTGGCAGCTTCTTTTGGAAGTGGCCGATGGTCTGTTGCCGCCGAGCCTGCTCGTAAGCGCTGCGTTCGTCTTTGTCGTCCCCATTCTTGCTACGTTGATGGCGCTCGTTCCGCTGCGGCGACATTCGGATCGCTGGCTCACGCTGATGTATGGCCTGGAAGCGCCGCTGTTCGTGCTCGGGCTGTTTCGCTTGTTTCTGCTGCGCGAAGTGACCCCCGCAGTGGGTGCTCTGCTGGCATTTCTTGGGCTGGGTGTCTTGGCGTTTGGCTACAGCTTTGCGCTTGGCAGCGAATCGACATCGCGCCGCGCCGCCGTGATGCGCAGCCTCGGTGCAGGCTTCAGCCTTAGCTCCGCGGCCTATCTGGGCGCTCTCTTGTCATTCTATGCCGTGCCGACTGCCGTCTGGTTGGTGGTCGGCTTCTTTCGCTTCGGCTGGGTGCGCGAGCTTGCGAACATGCTGCAGCACTCGCACGGCGCCGCGCTGATCTGGCTGCCCATGGCGCTGTTCTTGTTTTTCTACAGCGCCAGCTTGTTGGTGGTGCTGCCGTTTGCGCTGATCTGGCTCTATGCCAAGCAAGGTCTTGCCGTTGTGCGCTCTGCGTACCGGCACCTGCCGCGCTGGCAGATCGCGCTGCTCATCCTAGCGATTCCCGTCGCAGGCGAGCTTCTTTATCGCGGCCTTGGCCAGCAGACGCAGGGGCAGATCTTTGCGCTGCTCGATCCCGATCCAGACCGCAGCAGCCCGCCGCCGTTGCGCAGCGATGCCGAACGCAGCGCGCTGCTGGCGCGCCAGGATGAAGTGCGGCGCGGCTTGCTGAATGCCTATCTGGCGCCGTATCGCTATTTGAGCGCGACCGGTTCCAACAATCACATCCGCAACCTGTTTCGCGACGGCGGGCATCTGTCTGCCGGCAGTGCCGATGCTCTGCAGCAGGCCTACAACGTCTTGGTCGCGCCGTTTCTGTACCGCGGAGACTCGCTGTTCGCCGATCAGGCGCGGGCCGAGAAGCTGTACGAGTCGTTCTTCGATGTCCCGCTGCAAAAGGCCGAGCGCGATCCGATCCAGCGCTCGCTTTCGGCGACGTATGACCGCGATCAAAGGCAGGCGGGCTTGCTCAACATCGGTCAGCGCAAGGTCCACCTGCAGCGACAGGATGTTACGGTGCAAGAGCATGGGGACTTCGCATCGCTAGAGCTACACGAAGTCTATGAAAACCAGACCGTCGAGCAGCAGGAGATTTTTTACTACTTCAGCCTGCCCGAGTCCGCCGTGATCACCGGCCTGTGGCTGGGCGATACCGAGGATCGGGCGCGGCGCTTTGCCCCTAATGTGGCTCCGCGCGGTGCAGCCCAGCGTGTCTATACGCGCGAAGTGCAGCGACGCGCCGATCCGGCCTTGCTGGAACAAGTGGGCCCGCGTCAATACCGTCTGCGCGCCTTCCCGATTCCGCCCCGCGCCCGCCTGAGCGATCGTCGCTTCACATCGCCGACAGACAGTGCGCCCGCCATCTTGCACCTGTGGCTGACGTATGACGTGTTCGCAGAAAACGGCGCGTGGCCGCTGCCCATCCTGCGCGAGCGGCGCAATGTCTATGCCGATGCCAGAACCGAGCGTACACAAAACGGCCAGGAATGGGCCCCGGCGAGACAAGACCCCGAGATCTGGTTGCCGCCCAGCATTCCGGCCCGCAGCCCGCAGCCGAACCACGCGCACGCGTGCGTGTTTCCTGACAGCACATCGCCGGGCGGTGGGTTCGAAGTGCAGATCAGGGCCGCGGCGAATGCGGCCTCTGCTCTGCCGCCTGGGCAGACCTTTGCAGTCGTGATCGATCGCACGCTGAGCATGGCGCGTCATGCAGCGGCGCTTGCGGAAAACATCGACTGGATCAAGAAGCACATTGCGCCGACTCATCGTGTACATGTGTACTTGTCATCCGCCCCCATTCGAAGCGAGGCGGCCAGCCGCATCGAAGACATCGGCCGCGTGGATCCGCGAGCGCTGCAGTTCTTTGGCGGGCATCGCCTGGGGACGTTACTGCGTCAGTTCGCGGCGCTGCGTGGCAGCCAGGCTTATCGCGCTGTGCTGGTCTTGACGGATGACGGCAGCATGGATTTCGCCGACGACAAAGACGCCATCGCAGACTTTGCGGCGCCAGTCTTCTTTGTCCATGTGGGCGGCGGGCTTTCGGCTGGATATGACGATGCCAGCATCGCGACGATGCAGAAGCGCGGCGGCAGCGCGGTGCTGTCGGTCGGCGAAGCCTTTGCGCGAATCGCTGCCGCGGGTTCAGCGGGCACGACGGATGAGCTGCTTTCGGAGGTGATCGATGGCCATCGCATCACGGTGCGGCGCAGCGCTCCTACCTCGGCGACATCGACGCTCAGAGACACCGCGCAGCCGAGCGATGCGATTCATTCTTTGGCGGCTCGTGCGCTGATCTTGGCGCTGCTTCGACAGATCGATCACGGCGAGGCGGGCGCGCTCGATCGCCTGCATGCCATCGCCAAAGCACACCGCCAAGTCAGCCCGTACTCGTCGCTTTTGGTCTTGGTCAACGATGAACAGCGCCGCGCCTTGCAAGAGGCGGAGAAAGAAAAAAATCGCTTCGATCGCCAAGTGGAATCAGGCAAGGAAACGCTGACCGCGCCGCACGATGTGATGGCGAGCGGCGTGCCAGAGCCCGAGGAGTGGCTGCTTCTGATGGTGGTCTGCATGGCCGCGTTCTTCGCGCTGCGTCGGCCATAGTCGAGCCTTCTGCGCGCTCTTGCGATCGACCGCCGCGCAGCTTGCTCGGTGACTGCGTCGCGCGATATGGTCGCGTCCATGCCAGCCGAGCCGGCGTCGAGCCAAGCGACTGAGTCGAGCCTGCCGCACGCCGCACGGCAGGCGGCCCAGGTTCTGGATGCACAGCAAGAACGAGCGCTGCGCGCGTTGCAGATTCGGGCCTTCGTTCTTACGTGGCTCAGCTATGCCTCGTATTACTTCACGCGCAAGAACTTGGCCGTCACCAAGAGTCGCTTACACGACACGCTGGGCCTCAGCATCGCGGCCTTGGGGAGCATCGATACGGTCTATCTGGTCGCGTATGCCGTCGGACAGTTTGCCAATGGCTGGCTCGGCGACCGCATCGGCCCACGCCGCTTGATCGCCCTTGGCATGTTCGCAAGTGCTGTGACCTCTCTGTGCTTCGGTCTTAGCTCGGCGTATCTGCCGATGCTGATCGCGTTCGCGGTAAACGGCCTGTTCCAAGCCTCGGGCTGGCCGGGCAACGTCAGGGCCATGCAGCCGTTCTTTGGCCCCGATCAGCGCGGGCGCGTGATGGGCCTGTGGACGACGAACTATCAAGCGGGCGGCCTTTTGGCGACGGTGTTTGCGACGTGGCTTCTGGCCCACTATGGCTGGCGCGCGGCTTTCATCGTTCCTGCACTGTGGGTTGGCACCATGGCCTGCATCGTGTTCGTGGCGCTCGTCGAAAAGCCGAGCGATCGCGGGCTGCCGGCGCTGCAGGACGACTCGGCCGCGCAACCGCACCATCACGAAGCCAGCGAGCGCAGCGATCCCGAGCCGAGCATGAGCAAGCTTCTGCGCAATCCGGTGCTGCTGATGCTGGGCGCGGCGTACTTTGGCCTGAAGCTGATTCGCTACAGCCTGCTGTTCTGGCTGCCGTATTACCTGCGGCGGCATTTCCATTACAGCGAAGCGCAGGCCGGTTATCTGTCGCTGCCGTTTGAACTGGGCGGCATCCTGGGCTCGATCGTCATCGGCTGGTTGTCGGATCGCTTCTTTCGCCACAAGCGCTTGGCCGTTGCAGCCCCGGCCCTGCTGGGTCTGGGGGCCGCGGTGCTGGCCTATCAGTCGCTGGGGCACTGGGGCATGGGGTGGAACATTTTTTTGCTGAGCGCCGTCGGCTTTCTGCTGTTTGGCCCGGACTCGCTGCTTTCAGGCACCATGTCGCAAGAGATCGGCGGGGCTCGCGCTACAGCACGCGTGGCCGGCATCATCAACGGCATGGGCTCTCTTGGCGCCACGCTGAGCCCGCTTCTGGTGGCCTGGATCAGCGAGAGCTTCGGCTGGGCGCTGCTGTTCTATGGCTTCGTCTTCCTGACCGCGATCGCGAGCTTGCTTTTGTGGAATGCGCAGCGCTTGCTGCTGCGCAGCGCAAGCCGATCCGGGTGATTGTCTTTGCCGGCGCAGCAGTGATAGCGTGCCCGTATGCGGGCATGGCTGCGGACACGGATCCGAGTCGGTCTTTTGGGCGTGATGAGCAGCCTGGGCTGTGTCCAGGTGCCGACGGGAGACCGCTTGTGCCCGAACCCAAGCAACGCCTGCGCCTGCAGCCCTGCCGAGCGCAATCCATCGCGGGGCTCGGTGGTCGTGCGCTGGCGTCTGGCTGATGCCAAGGTGGGCACGGTGTTGCCGCGCTCGACCTGCTGCTGTGTCTCGGCTGGGCAGCCCCTGTCGCCGCTAGCTGGCCAGCAGTGCCCGAACTTTGGCAGCAAGTGCCCCGATACGCCCGCGTGGCTGGTGCGCAACGTCCAGCTTGAGATCCGATCCGAAAGCGGCAACTTTGGTCCCTGTGTCGTGAGCTCTCCATGCAATACGGGCGAGCTGACTACCGAGTACTGCCTACCCGAAGGCGACTACGATCTGCGACTTTCGGCCGATATTGAAGTATACGATCCAGGGTGCCGCGAGTTTGTCTGCTCAGGTCAGCGCACGGTGTCTCCGGCCACGTTTCGTCGCCATGTCTATGCGGGGCGCTCAACCAGCCTAGACGGGGTGGTTTTAGGCATCAATCCACCCGAGCTGTTCCCTCCCAGCGGCAGCATTCCCGACGCAGGTAACGGCCTTTGTACGCAGCCACCAAACGATCTATCGACAGACTAAATTGGATATTAAATAATAAATCGCCATAGTTCTGATTTGCGGTTATTGTTGTGTAATTTATGATAACCATAAATTAATATGATTATTAATGGTGAAGCGCGATATTTAATGTTCGATTGATTGGCGACATGCGCCAGCAAACGCCTAACGGCAGGGGTTTGACACGCGGGCTCCTGGCGCGACGGATCCGGTGACAAAGGCGTTGCCGCCGATGACTGCGCCACGCCCGATGACCGTCTGCCCGCCGAGGATGGTGGCATTGGCGTAAATGACGACGTCGTCTTCGATCGTAGGGTGTCGCTTGTGGCCGACTTGTTCGCGAGCAGCGCCCCGCGGCAGCGACAGCGCGCCGAGCGTCACGCCTTGATAGATGCGCACGCGTCGGCCGATCTGGGTCGTCTCGCCGATGACGACGCCGGTCCCGTGATCGATGAAGAAGGACTCGCCAATCTCGGCCGCTGGATGAATGTCGATGCCGGCCTCGGCGTGGGCTTGTTCCGACATCATCCGCGGCACGACCTGCGCCCCCAACTGCCACAGCGCATGAGCGATGCGATAGACCGTCACGGCATGCACGCCGGGATAGCTGAACGCCACCTCGTCAAGCCCGGTGGCCGCCGGATCGCCATCGAAGGCCGCTTGCACATCCGATAGCACCAAGCGACGAAGCTCGGGAAGCTGGCTCATAAACGCCGAGGCAATGGCACTGGCTCGCGCTTCGCAAGCGATGCAGTCTGGGTGCTGACCAGGCCAGCGGTAATAGATTCCACGAAATAGCTGCTGGGTCAGCTTGACGCGCAGCGACGCGAGCTGGCCTTCGACAAACGAGTGCAAGAGAGCGCCTCGCGGTCGCGGTGTTCCCGTCGAGCCGGGCAAGAGCAGCTCGCGCACCAGCGCCAGAATCGCGCCGATCTCGGGCGGCGATGGCAGATCGCGGCCGCTGCCAGGCAGTGCGTCCTCGGTGGCATACGAAGTCACGAGCAAGCTTGCGAGCTCACAGTTGCTCAGCCCGGCCTCTTGTGGGCCGCCTTGCGTCGGGCTGCTCGCAGCCGGCGATGCAGTCAAAAGGGCTGGCTGGCCGTCGTGTCGGTCGCTGCGCGCTGGCCCACTGCCTTCCTGAATGAGAGGGTCCGCATCCCGCATACGGTCAATCTAACAGGTTGCCGCCCGCGTGTAGGCACGGGGATGGTGACGGCCTTCTGCCCACGCCCCAGCCACGCAGCGCAAGCTCGGCGTGATATGAACAAAGGACATGTCATCGTCCGCGCCTCCGCCTCCGAGTTCTGCTCCTGCGACGCCACCGGCTCGCCGCTTGGCCGGGGCGGCGGTGCTGCTGTCGCTCGCGACTCTGCTGTCGCGGATCCTGGGCTTGGTGCGTGAGCAGGTCTTCGCCGCGCTGCTCGGTGCGGGCTTCTTTGGTGACGCCTATACGATGGCGTTTCGTCTGCCCAACTTGCTGCGCGATCTGTTTGCCGAAGGCGCGCTGTCCGCAGCATTTCAGCCTGCTTTTCAAGCGGCAAAAAAACAGGATGGCATCGATGCGGCCCGCCGCTTGGCCAGCTTGATTCTGACCGCGCTTCTGCTGATCGTCGGTGTGATTACCATCGCTGGGCTGATCTTTGCGCCCGACCTAGTCGGTGTCTGGGCCTCAGGCTATGCCGCGGTGCCGGGAAAAGCCGAGCTGACGGTGCTGCTCACGCGCATCATGATGCCGTTTCTGCTGCTGGTGTCGCTGGCCGCACTCGCCATGGGGATGCTGAACGCCGAAGAGCGCTTCACGCCTGGAGCCTTGGCTCCCGCGCTGTTCAATCTGGCGACGGTCGTCACGGGCTTGGGGCTGTGGCTGTTCGGCATCGGCCGCACGCGTGGAGCAGCGATTGCGTGGGCGATCGCGACCGTGATCGGCGGCGGGCTGCAGCTTGCGGTGCAGCTTGTGCCGCTGTGGCGAGCCGGCTACCGGCCACGCCTGGCCATCGACTTCGCCGACCCGCGGCTGCGCGCGGTGCTTTGGGCCATGGTCCCAGCGACGGTGGGGCTGATGGCCACGCAGGTCAGCATCTACATTAGCTCGTCGTTCGCGTCGCAAGAAGATGGCGCTGTGACGTGGCTCAACGTGGCCTTTCGGCTGCTGCAGCTACCCATCGGCATGTTCGGCGTCGCCGTCGGTACCGTGGCCCTGCAGCGCGCCGCGGACAGCGCCAGCGAGGCCGACCTGCAGCAGGCGATCAACGGCGTGCGCGACACCCTGCGTCGTGGGCTGCGCTTGGTGACCTTCTTTTCGCTGCCCACGGCGGTGGCATTCTTCGTCTTGGCCGAGCCGATCCTTGGGGTCATCTATCAGCACGGCGCGTTTTCAGCCGAGGACACGATCTCGGCGGCAGCGGCCCTGCGCTACTACTCGCTGGGGCTTCTGTGCTACGCGGCGGTCAAGGTCGTGGCTCCGGTGTTTTATGCTCTGCGTCGCCAGCGCATCCCGGTGCTCGCCACCTTTGCTGCCGTGGCGCTCTCGGTCGGCCTCAGCCTGCTTTTGCATCCGACCTATGGCTTTCGCGCGCTGGCTTTGGCAACCAGCCTTGGAGCCTTTGCCAACCTGGCCGTCTTGCTCGCCGTCTTTGCGCGAAGCTATGGCGGTACGTTCCCGGCCGCGACGCTGCTTGCACTTTTGCGTATGGTCGCAGCCTGCGCCGTGATGGGCGTCGTCCTGTCGTGGGGAAGTCCGCTTCTGCTCGGCGATGCGCGACACGCAGCCAGTCTGTCAGCGATGCCAGCCTGGCGCGTGATAAGCGGCCTCGGACTGCTTTTGCTTCTTGGCGGAAGCGTCTACATCGGCCTGTGCAGCCTGATGCAGGTGGATGAAGTGGGGGATGTGCTGGGAGGGCTCAAGCGACGGCTGCGACGAAGCACGCCGTCGCCGTGAGAATGGCAGGCCGCCTGCGATGGGCAGCGCCGCCGAGGATGCCTACTGAACCGGCTTGTTCATCGTGAGGGTAAAGGCGATGTTGCACGGTGCGACGATCGTGCAGTTCATGCCCGGCACCGACATGAACTTCGAGCGCGTCTCGGTGTACTGCAGGGTGAAGGTGTTGTCCGCCGTCAGCGTGAAGTTCGACGAGCGCGTCGACTCATAGCGGCAGGCGCCGGTCTCAAGCGTCGTCGGGCCATAGGTCAGCACGCCCGCGTTGCACTTCACTGGGCCGGCGCCGAGGATCGTCGAGTTATCCTGCGACGTAATGGTCGCCGTAGCCGTCGCCGTGTCATTCACGACGTTGCGCTGGCTCGACAGGCTGGTCATGGTGAGGCCCAGGTTGCAGCCATCCTGAATGCCCGAGACATTGGTCGTGCTGTACAGACCATTCTGCAGGCGGAACAGCGTCGTGTTCGGCGGGCAGATCGTGTCCCCCATGTCCTTGTTGGCGCAGCCGAGTCCAGTGATGGGATCGCAGTTGTCGCCGCCACAGGCCGCGGCGAACAACACGGGAACAGCGAGGGCGAACAGCTTCATGAGCGTCTTCATAGGGTCCTCCTAGGCTTTAGGTTGGTTGCAGAAGAACGGCACCTGTTCCGCGACAAGCCGCGGCTCGCAGGCGCCATCCAGGGTTAGATGTTGTGGGAAAACAGAATCGACTACAGGCCGCCGGCTGGGCCAGCCGAGGTCTTGACGGGGTTCTTCTCGGTGCCAATCGGCGCCGCGGCGTCGGTCTTGGCGCCCTGGGGGGCAACCTTGGGAGCCGGCTTGCCCTTGCTGGCGGGCTTGGCCGCAGCCTTGGGATCGACGGGAGCCGCCGCTGGAGCCGCGCACTCGGCGACCTTCTTCTCGGCCTCAGCTAGCTTCGCCTTCGACTCGTCCAGGTCCTTCTTCATGGCGTCCATCGACGTCTGCATCGTGGTGACCTGGCCCTTGAGCTGATCCTTTTCGGACAGCGCCTTGGACAGCTGATCCTTGGTCTTCTCTAGCTCTTCCTTCGAAGGATCACAGCCGCCGCTCAGAAGGGCGGCGCCGATCGACATGGCCATGGCCGTCTTGGAAACCGTGCTGAAGAACTTCATTGCGTGCTCCTTTGGATGCGTTTGCTTGTGTGGTCCGGGCCACCGGCCCGATGGTATTACCCAGGTATCACGTCTCACACGAAAAGCCAAACATTTCGCGACGGGACATCGCTCACTTGTCGCGTGAGCCGCTCGGGGTGCTCTAGTAAACGCGCTCGTGCGGTAGGTGGTCTCTGGGCGATCGAAACAGTTGGAACGGAGAGTAGGCGAGAAAATTCGAGACTCGGCTTGTGTACAGGCAAGCATAGTCTTCGACCTGTTCGCCAAAGCGAGAGTTCTCGCTGCCTTCTTTGAAGAGCGGCCCCCAAAAGGGGTTGAATGTGTGCTCGATGTCGCGCTCCAGCGCATAGACATCTTCTAAGCAGCCCTGCTGATCGTGTCGAAGCTCGGCGATGCGACGGCCTAGCTCGTCGCGCGCCTTGGCAACCAGGCTCTGCCGCAGGCTGGGCGTGGAAAGCACGCGCTTGAGCTCGGCGGGGTGTAGGTCGGGCATCTCGGACAGCGGGGCCGCCATGATTTCGCTGGCCAGCGTCGGATCTGACTCGACGGCGTCAAGCTGCTGCAGCAGTAGCTGCTGATAGCGCTGCTCGGCTTCCATGCGATGTCGCCGTCGCTCCAGCGCCTCTAGGTTGCGCAGCGACTCTTCTACTTGTGCGTGCCGCTCTAGCTCAGCTTCTAGCTCTTGAATGATCATCGCGGTTCGCCACACCGATGACTTCTTGGCCTTGAGCATGTCGCCATAGATATGGTCACCGACGTACAGCACGCGATCGGCGGGCAGCGCCAAGAGCTCACTTAGCGTCTGCACGTTGCCGCCTTGGCATATAAGAGGTCGCGAGACGAATCCGGCGCGCTCGCTCTCGGGCATGACGCCGCGTCGTTCGGACTCACTGGGCGTGGCGCGTGGCTGCCCGGCATCGTCCAAGAACTGCGGCTCGCGATCCGACAAGAAGAAGTCTGGCTTCTTGGCATCGACGACAATTACGTCGAAGTAATGGCGCCAGCTGGGATAGTTCGATAGCCGACCGTCGAGCAGATACGACATCACGCGGTCGGTGTAGGCAAAGCCGCTGTTCGTCAATAGAAACAGCCGTCTGCCCGCCGAGCGAAAGCGGTGCAGCGTCGTCGCCAGATCCGGGTCGGCAACGATGTAGTCCGCGAGTCGCGCCGTGATCTCGTTCTTGATCGAGTCATCGCGGTGCGCTTCATCGATGCACTCGCGGATATCGGTCCAAAGCTGCATATACCGAGAGGCCCGCGCATCCTGCGACAGGGTTACGAACGTCTCATCGTGATCCAAGAACTCGACGATGTGGCTGTACAGAACCGATTCGGGCAGCGCGAACAGCGTGTCGATCCAGGCATAGCGGCCACCTGACAGGCGCAGCTTCTGCTCGCGGTACAGGCGGCGGCGATCCTCGCGATCTAAAGGACGCGTTCCGTGCATGGCGCGCCCGACATAGCCATAGCGATCCATCTTCAAGATGTTCCCGTGCTTCTTGTCGACGACAAGTCCACGAATGGCCATGCGCGGGTCATAAGGCAGCTCGGCAATGGCGTCGGGCCAGCCGCGCCCAATCAGCTTTTTTACCGTCCAGCGCGCGGACAGCGCTTCCATCTTGGGTTGGTTGTACAGCGCCAGCGTGTAGTCCATGTCGAAGCCAAGCACGTCGATATGGTCCATTCGCACCGTGCGATTGACGAAGACGCGACGTGTCCGCAGCGGATCCGCCGCGGCTTTCGGCGTGGCCCGCCCCAAGGCTTCAAGCAGTCGAAGGTGTGCAGCAGGTGTCGGCATGAATTCGATCGCGAAAGGCGACCAGTATATCCGCCCGATCAGACAAGCCGACAGTCGATCCGCCTAGCGACGGATAAACTCGCCAAGAGACACGTGGCTAAGCAGCCCAGCGGTCGGTGTGTTGTAGATCGAGACATGAGAGCCGCGGACCCCGACGTACGTCGCCTTGAACGCATCGACCAGGGACTCGGTCGCGTGTGACTCGGCAAAGCGGGCCAGCTGCTGCGAAAACTCGTCGGCCAGCCACGCCGAGATCGTCGGGTCATAGCTGGTCGCCACCGAGTTTTCATCGCTGCCCGCGGCGGAAAGCAGCACCGTTCCCTGCAGCGGCAGCCCGCCATCGCAGCCTGCTTCCAGGCCCCCGCTTGTGGCCTCGCCAAAGACTCCACCAAAGCAGCTCTCGACGACGATAAGGGCGCGGCGCAGCTTGCCCTGGCTTTGCAGCTGGCACAGTGTGTCGCGCAGCATGCTCGGCGAAAGCAGGCTGCCTCGCCCGGCCAAGCCATCGGCTGCAGTGTTGGCGCCTATCGGAATGCCCTGCTCGCCGCCATGTCCCACCAAATAGACATACAGGTTGTCGTCCTGGCTTGGCTGCAGCACCGTCGGAGTCGTCGCGGACACGCGACCCGCCAGCACATCCATAAGCTCGGATGCGCTGAGCTGCAGGCCATAGTCAAGCTGCGCATCCCGGCGCAGGTTCGGGCCTGCCACTTCGTTCTGCACGACGCCCGGCTTCAGGTTCTGACGAGCCGATGCCAGATCGTCGGCCAGGACGAGCACGATGTGATCATCGGGAACGCCGTTTCGTCGCAGAAGCGCATACTGACGCAGCGCATCGGCCTGATGGCGGTAGTTGTTCCAGCCCGAGGACAACGCGGCGATCAAGGCCCACACATCGCGCTTGGGTGCAGCCGGTTGGTAGCTGCCACCGACGCCAGACAGGTTCATGGCACTGTCCAAGGAATTGGGGACCAACGCGGCGCTGCTGGTGCGAAACATGCGTTCGCCAGTAAAGAAGCGCTGCGTGAAGCGACGCTGCCCCTGCTGCACGATCCAGTGCGCAAACGTCGAGTCGGAAAGATCGGTCAGCAGGTCGGGTTCGAAGTCGAGCTCTCCCGTCGCGCCGCTTAGGTTGGGGGTCTCGTCTTGGCGCAGCGCCGACAGCGCACGTTCGATCGACTCGACATCAAAGCCCATGCGCTCGCCGCGACCCGAAACAACGTGGGCGATCGCGTTGGCCAGGGCTTCGCCGCCTTCCCCCTTGGACTGCGTCAGGCCATAGGCCAAAAGCAGGACCGCGTCGTATTCACTGGCGCCATGCGGAGGCGCTTCGCTGCCGAAGCGCTCGCGAAACTGCGCCTCGAACGACGTTGGGCTGCCGCTGTCTGCAGACACGGGCTGAAAGCCTTCAACGCCTTCCGAAAGCGGCCCCAGCATGCGCAGCGTCTGCATCGCATCGAGCCCGGTATCGGCAAACACGATCCGTGGACTCTTTGGCTGCGCATGGCTGCGGGCATAGCGCACGACGCAGTCGTAGTCGCCCGGCGTCGCGCCCGCGACAAACAATAATTCGGGCATAGGCGCCAAGGCTCGGCTCATCGCCGCATCACAGCCGGCCACGGCGTCTAGCGCATCGATGCGAACGGCATCGGCGGCATAGCCCAGATCGCGCGCAAAGAAGCCAAACCACGAAAGAAACGTCTGTCCGCTGAGCGACGTCGACGTCAGCAGAGACAGCCGGCCTGCGCCCTGCAACACGGCGAAGCGCGCAAGAAGCTCAGCCTGACCGATGTCCGACTCGCGCGTGCGCCAGATCCACTTCGTCCCGCCATAGGCGCGCAAGATGTCAGCCGCAGTCGAGTTGAACGACACGACGGGCTTCTTGTGCTCGATCAGCAAGTCGGCGCCTACGGCGAGCGTTTCGGAATTGCCTGGGCCGATCACCGCGACATAGGTCTCATCCGCGGCCACCCGTGCGATCTGCTGCTGCTGCGTCTGCACGTCGGCGCGCGGATCGATGGGGACCTCTTCGGCGATCAGCGTGCGTCCCCAGATGCCGCCTGCGGCATTTACATTCTGCACCGCCCACTGCAGGGCATTGCGCGTTTGCCCCAACGGCAAAGGCGGCATCATGACTGCGACGCGCAGCGGCGGCGGCGACCCACAGGCAGTGAAGTGAGCGCTGAGCCAAACAATCAGCAGCGCTCTCCACCACCATGGCACCCCACGCGATGTATCTGCGATCGTCTTCATGCTGCATTCGACCCGTGAGACTTGTTTCTGTGCAGCGCCACTCTGCACTTACTGCCACATCAAAGCGGGGTGCTGGCGCATGACGCGAAGCTGTCCCGCCGTGAAGCGAGGATTCGCGATGCTCGACGGTCGCGCATGCATCAGATCGTCGCCACGGGTGTCGTCCAGAGCATCTGTGCCGCCATCGACCTCGACGCTGTGATAGACGCCCAGGTAATGCCCGAGCTCGTGACCAAGAACGCGCGCCAGGCTCTCGGCGGTCCAGTCGATCATCGGCGAGCTGGCATCGCAGCCGCGCCCCTTTATGTACACGCCGTGCGCGGCCCCCACGCCAGGAAGTCCGCTGGGAATGCCGGGGGTCAGCCCTTCCGGTTCGCTTTTGCGCTGGGTGACGGTGTTGGCCACCGAAAGGCAGCCTGCGAACACAATCGGTACCCACGTATCGTCGGGAGATCGCCCATCTGGATCGCAAGCATGCATCGCGCTGTGCAGCCGTACGAGTGCGCTGTGCTCACCGCGCTCGATGCGCAGAGGATCTTCGCCGGTCAAGCGGCGCGCTCGCACAATGCGCAGCGAAAGCTGGCCAGGGGCAAGCCACGAGTTCACGAGGGCGATCGCTTGTTCAACGGCGGGCGGCAGCGCGTCGGGGTGGTCAAAGAAGATCGATCCCTGCGTGATCACGATCTCGGCCTGAACGTTGCCTGGTTGACCGTCTCTGGGGCGGGTTCGTTGGCTGACCTCGATGCGGACCTGGCCAGGGCTTGAGCTGGGCAGAAGCGTGCCGCAGTCTCGCAGCGCGGCGCGCAGAAAAAGACCTGCGGTGCTCGGGGGCTGAGGATCACTGGACGGCAGAACATACAGCCCGGACTGCACACCCAGCGAGACGCGCTGCGGGCAGCTCTTGCAGTACAGATCATAGTCGGCGAGCGTGGCTGGCGGCGTCACCCAGGCGTTGCCGAGCGAGTCGTACAGCGAATCGATCTGCACGCAGCCTGTGCTGCGGATGCGGTACGCCACATCGGTTGCAGGAACCAAGACCGGCTCACTGGTCGCTTGCGCCGCAATGGGCAGATCCGCGATCGCGCTCCATGCAGTCGCGCGAGGTACTGGAAGCGCATCGGTCTGCAGCTGCGTCCAACACTCGCTGGTTGCGCGCGGGGATGCGCTGCAGCCAGCCAACAGCGCAAGACATAGGGCCGCGTATCTGCGGGCGATTCCGCCCGGTGTTCTCGGCGAAAGCAGCATGTACAGCCTCCTTCGCGGCGCCGATCTGGGGACCTACAAGGCGAGCGGTGCCCAGACTCTGCGCTCACGGTTCAAAGAAAAAGGGGTCACCCCAAAAAAGGAGCATCCCATGACATTGAGCCGATGCACGTTTGTTCTTTGCTTTGCTTCGCTGCTCGCGGCCTGCGGGCAGAACGCAAACCAGCCCGAGGTCGAAGAGCCGAGCAGGCCGCCGCCTCCCAGCAACGCGACGAGCCCAGCCACCGATCGCTGCGCACCAAACGCGGCGTCGTACGGCACAAATGGCGACACGACGTATTACCGCTTTAGCAGCGGCAAGAGCTGGAGTGCAGCCAAAGCCGACTGCGAAGCGATGGGGGGGCGCCTAGCCGTTCCGATGGACAGCGCGGGCAACAGCGCCATTCGCGGCACCAACGGCGGATCAAACCTGTGGATCGGACTTTCGCAGCAAAGCGGACAGAGCAACCCCGGCGCTGGCTGGGTCGATGTCGAGAGCAAGAGCCTGGGCTATACCGCTTGGCGCAGCGGCGAACCAAACGACTATCCAACGGCTGGCGAGCAAGGTCAGGAAGACTGCGCGATGATGTACGCCAGCGACGGCACGTGGAACGACGACATCTGCGGCAACAGCAAGCACTATGTCTGCGAGTTCGGCATTGCTCCGGTCTCGTGCGGCGGTGGCGCAAGCTGCGCGCTTCCTAGTGGCGGCAGCAGCTACAAGTGCTCGTGCCCTGCGGGGCAGACCTATGACAAGGCCAACAACACCTGCTATGGCGGCGCGCTCGCCGTCGAGATCAACAGCCTGAAGGCAACGCCGGCCAGCGGCGATATCTTTGTGAATCACCCGTTTTCGGCGCGGGTTGGCTTCAAAGGCACTGGCAACACCAACCAAGTCGAGCTGCAAGTCGGCTTGATGCAGAAACCCCCAAGCGGCGCCGCGGCCACCGATGCAGAACTAGCCACGCTGAAGAGCTGCATCGTCGCCACCAAGCAGGTCAATGTGCTGGGCAGTGGTACACAGCAGTTCGCTGACATAACAGGCGTCGTACCGCCCGAGTGCCTGGGGATGGACAGCAGCCGCGCCGTCAACTTGATGGTGGTGGTCGATCCGGTTCAAGACACGACTACGCAAGGCGATGACAACAAGTGGACGATTTACAACGTCAAGAACGCAAGCGATCCGCTGCATCAGAAGTGCCGCACGCCCGATCCCGGCACGGGAACCGCGGGCTGCGTGATCGATCTGACGGTGCGGCCTTCGCCGGGACTTGATCTAGCCTTGACCTCGGCAACACCGGGCTCGTCGGTCGTCGTGCTGCCGCCCGCGGGTACGTCGCCGAATCTGCGACCCGGTGGCAGCGAGCGTCCCAAACCCATGGTGACGGTCGAAAGCTCGGTCATCGCGTACGGCCGCGATCGCGATACCGCGGGTGCCGCGACGATGCCAGGCAATGTGACGTTTAAGTTCGACATCATCGCCTCGCCCGATACATCCGGCGTGGGATGGAAGCCGCTCTCTGTCGATCCGGAAGGCAACCACGCACCGCTTTCGGCACTTGTGCCAGGCGAAGAGCTGCAGCGTGACGCCGCGCTGTTTCCGACTGCTGAATTCCGCACGCTGACATCGTCCGGTGGGGCTTGGGCTGGCATCAGCAGCTTTCAGATCCGCGAGTGCCTGAATGTACCGTTTACCGAAGTCGGCCCGTCGTGGGGCGGCGGACCCGCGGGCACAGCCAACAACTGCAAGACGTTTTCCGTCCAGATGGTGGCGGGACAGTACCCGGCGCACTCGGCCAGCTCGTACACCATCGAAGAGCCGATCAGCGAATCGTTCGGCAGCAGCAGCACTCTTGGCCTGAGCCTAAGCGGCGGCACGAAGTCTTACTTTGATACGTCGGGCGCCTATACCGACAACGACATCAAGGCAACGATGAAGGGCTTCTTTGGCAGCTTCGATGTGTTTGAAGCGTGGGGCGATGCTGACGCTGTGCGCTCTACCGCCAAGGCGGACTTGGACTATGGCTTGAAGGTCTTTGGTGTGTCGTTGATCAGCGATGCAACCAGCGCAGCGGCTTCGGTCTCGTACAACAAGGATCTCAGCTACTCGAAGTCCATCTGTTACACGTACACCTATGGCGCGATCGTCAGCGTCGAGCTTGAGGGCTGCTTCGCCGCCGCCGCGGGCCTCGACATGACGCTCACTGCAAGCAGCACGTCGATCTCGGGCAATGTTCGCCCGTACATCAGCGCGACCTTGTCTGTGGAAGCCTCGCTCAACGTCGTGATCTATCGGCTGTCGCTGACCGGCAGCGTCACGTTGCTTGGCATCAACACCACGGATGGCGATGGCGTGACCGCGACGCTCTCGTACAGCGTGCCCAGCCTAAGCCCGCTCAAGCTGACGATTGGCTTTGATATCTCGGCCAACCTGCGTCTGACCACGCTCGACGGCAGCCTGACCCTGGAAATCGAGCAGCTAGAAGCGAACGTTTGTTACAAGAAGAAGTGGGGCATCAAGTGGTACTACCCCTGCTACAGCTACGATACCGTCTACGAAGCGACGATCTTTAGCTACGACGGCTACGCGAAGAACTGGACGCTGCTCGATGAAGTCGGCAGCTCGATCACGATTCAGTAGCCACAGTCCAAGCGGCCGAGCGCGCAGGTTCGCTTCGCGCTCGCCGCAAGCCTCTAGCACGAGCAGGAGAGAGTCATGTCGCGCAAAAGTGTGCTCGGTCTGATCGCAGTCGGCTTGCTGGGTCTGGGAACGTGGCGCTTGACGCGCCCGGCCTCGCAGCTTGATGCTGTGGCCCCGCTGAGCTGTCGATTTTCCGTCGGTGATGAGCTGGCTTTTCATGTCACCAGCGTCGCTCAGTCGCAGGGGAAAGGACCGTCTACGCGCAACGAGCTGCGCGCACGCATGTGGTGGAAGGTCACGGGCCAGCGCGGCGGCGATTGGACCGTGGTCGCTGCGCTGTCGAACGCGGTGCTAAGCGGCGATGACAGCGAGGATCGCAGAAGCGGTCTAGGCCAGCCGTTTCACGTCAGCATCGGCCCCGACTGTCGCTTTCGGCAGATTCGCTTCGCACCGCAGAGTCCGCCCAAGGCGCGACTTGAAATCGAAGGTTTCTTGCGCTCGGCCGAGGTGGTCTTGTCGAGCGTTCCCGCGGCTGAGTGGGTGTCGCGACACCGCGAGTCGGGCGCTGAATTCGATGCCACGTACCAGCGAAAAACGCGCGGCTCTGACATCGTGTTGTCGCGGAAAAAGCTGCGCTATGCCGAGCACTCGCTGCCCCAGCTTCCCGACGGGGGAAAGCTGCGATTGGTCGTTGCTGAGAGCCAAGCCGAGCTGTCCTTAGATCCGCAGGGTCGCTGGGTCAGCGAAGCACAAGATCACACCCGCCTGCGCATCGAACGAGCTGGGCAGCTACTGTCGGAACTCGACACTGCGGTGCATGTGTATCGCGAGTCCTTGGGGGAAGCGGCGCCAGCTCTGCTGAGCCAGATCGATCCTGCGACCCTCTCGGCAGACAGTCACGAGAGCAACGCGATCCATGCCGAGGTGCCGCTGCCACCTCCGCCTGATCCGGTGCTGGCGCAGTTGGATCTTTCAGCAGCGCTCGCCGACTTTGCACAGCGGCTTGTCGCGACCCAGGACGGCTTGCATCATGCGACCCTGCGCTTGGCTTCGTATCTGTCGACGCACCCACACGCGATCGACGAGCTCTTGCAGAGCATGAAGGCCGGCGCGATCGACGAGAAACTTCACTCGGCGCTGTTTCTGGCACTAGAGCGCACCGGGACCAAAGCCGCCGAGCGGGGCCTGGCCAGCGCGCTTCACGATCGGTCGCTGTCGACGATGAATCGCATGCGGGCCGCTGCGGCGCTGCAGGATATCCCGCGTCCGGGGCTGCAGACGGCGCAGACCCTGATCAACCAAGCCAAGGCCGGCGATGAAGCGCTGGTGACGCAGTCGGCGGTCCTGGCCATGGGGGCGCTCAGTCGACGCACGCAGACGCTAGATCCGCGCGCTGCCGAGCTGATTCGCGGCGAGCTACGCGAGCGTCTGCAAACGCACAGCCGCCCAGAAGATCGCAACGTGACGCTCGATGCCATCGGCAACAGCGGCGATCGCGAGCTTGCTCCCAGCTTGCAAGCCTATCGGAACGACGCATCGGCAGAGGCCCGCGCCCATGCCGCCCGCGCCTATCGTCGGATGGATGTGGCCGTGATGGAGCCCGCGTTGACCGACTGGCTGCGTGAGGAAAAAGATCCCCAGGTCAATCGCGCCATCGCGCAGTCGCTAGCCGACCGACTGCGGGAAGCCGCGCAGGCGCCGTCGCCGGCAACCGTACAAGCTGCGGCTGCGCGACTGGCCAGCGAAGCCGATTCCAAAGCTCGTGCGGCGCTGATCGCGGTCTTGGGGTTGGCAGCAAGCAGCGACGAAGTTGCCAAGCGAGCGCTGGTTGCGCAGTTTCACAGCGAGACCGAGGTGGCGCTGAAGGTGCAGATCGGTCGCTACGTCCGCGCCGAAGATCTGGCGCTGTGAGCGCTTTACCGCAGGGCCGCTGCCGCCGTACGATGATCGCGAGCCTGCTCGACGAGGCCTGACCTGGGGGATCGCTAGGGTCCTCCGCTGCCAAGGGGACACTTCATGCACGGTGCGGAAACTTTGACGTTGAACGATCTCACTCAGACCGAACAGGCGGCGCTCGTGGCCTTGGTCAAGATCGCCTCGCGCAGCGACAACTCGGTCAGCCGCACCGAAGAGCTAATGCTGCATGTGCTAGAGCAGCGCCTTGGTTCACAGGTCTATGCCGAGCTAGCCGCGCACGTCGATCAGCACGTGAACGATCGCGACAGCTTGCAGCGTCTGCTGCAAGAGGTCAGCCGCCCCGAGGCCCGCGAGCTGATCATGGGCACGGCTCTGCAGATCTTGAGCGCCGAGACCATCAACGCAGCAGAAGATCGCGTGCTTAGCCTTGCGTCTGAGACCTGGAACCTAGAGCCCAAGTTCTTGGACTTCCCCGACGGAGACGACGACGAGCCCCAGGGTGAAGGCGGGGACGGCGGCACGGCCTTGGCCTAGAAGGCTGCTGGCGCACGGGGCGTTTCTTGGCGCGTGGCTTGGCGCATCGTCCCCAGCCACTTCGTAGTAGGCTGCGCGCATGCGAAGCCTTCGTCGCCTCTTGTTGCTCCGCTGCCTGCCTCTTTCGTGGTCCTTGTTCGCACTGTGCGGCGCGTCGCTTCTTGGCTGTGCCAGTACGCCTCCCGAAGGACCGCCTGCGCCGATGGGCAAGCCGTACCAGTACCCGCGAGATGACGTGTTGCGCCTGCAGCACATCCAAGTTCGCGGCACGCACAACAGCTATCACGTCGACAGCTATGGCAAGCGCTTCGCACCCTGGGCGTATACCCATCGGCCCATCTACGAACAGCTCGATCGCTTGGGCATTCGTCAGATCGAACTCGACGTCAACTATGACCTCGATAGCGGGCTTGAGGTCTTTCACGTCGCAGGCGTCGACGAAGGCACGCGCTGTCGCCAGCTTGCCGACTGCTTGGCCGAGGTGCGCCGCTTCTCGGATGCCTATCCCGGCCACCTGCCGATCTATATCCAGATCGAGCCGAAAGCCGACCCACCGGCCGACCAGATCGAGCGCTTCTTCGAACAGGTGGAAGCGACGATCCGAGCCGCGTTTCCAGTCCCACGGGTGATCACGCCGGATGAAGTGCGCGGGGACTCACCGACGCTGCGCGAGGCGCTGCAGGCTCGTGGCTGGCCCACGCTGGGCGCGCTGCGCGGGCGAGTCTTCTTTGCCTTCGATACAAGTGGCGCGCTGCGTACCGCGTATACGCACGGCAAAAACGATCTGACGGGTCGCTTGCTGTTTGTCGACTCGGCACCGACGGATCCGTTCGCCGCTGTGGCTGTGCTGAACAGCCCGCCGCCGTCGGGATCGATGGATGAGTTTGAGCGCGCTCTGGCTGCCAACCTGCTTATCCGCACGCGGGCCGATTCCGACACCGATGAAGCGCAGAGCAACGATCGCAAGCGCGGGCTTGCCGCCTTAGCATCCGGCGCGCACTTCATCAGCACCGATTTTCCCGAGCCAGATCCCCCCCTTTCCTATTCCTTTTCCGTGCCCGACGGCACCCCGGCCCGCTGCAACCCCATCACCGCCCCCAAGGCCTGTGCCTCGCTGGCTCTAGAAGACCCAGCCTTCGTCGGCAGCGGCCTTTGAAACGGGCACGATCCGCAGGCCGCGGCTGTGCCCGTTGGCATGCAAGGTCGCTCATGCGATGGGCTGGCGCTTGCGCATCCAGCGCCGTGCGACAGAGAACGCTACCTGCATGAGGAAGGCGGCATCCAGCCGACCGGCGATGAAGAGGCAGTAGCCCTCGCGCCACCTGGGATTGCGCTGCTCATACTCGCTGAGTGCAGGGTTGCCGACGTGACGGCGCAGCCAGAGCTCGCCCGGTGGCTCGGGAATGGTGTTCATGCTGATGAGGGCCCCTGGCGTTTCGTTGCCGGTGAGCTCCAGCCGGAAGGAATCCATCACCGCCGCATCAAGCGAGCCTGGCATCGCCTCGCCGTCGTAGATCGGCTGTCCACCGCGGCGGGTAGCACCCATGAGCGTCGAGGGATAGGGCACTGCCAGGGCGTAGACGGGGCGCCGCAGCGAGGCCGCAAGGATGGGGGCCAGGGTGCGCGCCACCGCAAGCTGCGTCACCGGGTGGCCGCGGAACCGCCGATCCATGAAGGCAAAGTCCGCGACGAACACGCTGACTGCCTGCCCCTGGACTGTCCGAGTGAGGGTGCGGCTCTGGAGGAAGCCCACCAGTCGTCCGCCCACGTCTAGGAAGCGCCAGAGGTCCGTGGATTTGCGCGTGAGATCGCGGAACCACAGCCAGTCTTCCTCGGGATCGATGTCCGGCTTGAGGCGGAAGATGCTCAGCCGGTACTGCCAGAGGCTCCGCGCTTCTTCGTCGGTGATTTGGTCACCGCGGCGGTGCTGAGCGGTCAAAGAAAAGAGTCGCATGCAGGGAAGGTGCGCGAGGGCCTACCGGATGTCCATGGTCCCCCGCGTCTGAGTTTCCATTAGCGCCCCATGTACTGATCGATGGTGGCGCCCAGAAAAGCCATCGGTACCAGCATCCAGGCGTCGCTGTCTTGCGTCGCTCTTGGGTCATACGTGATATCGAGCGCGATGCCGCCGCGTACCGCGGCCGAGCCGATGACCGGCGTCAGAATCCCGGCCAGGCGGGCGTTGACGCGCAGGTCGTTCCCCAGGCCTTCCAGACCCAGCCGAAGCTCGACGCCGGGGACGATGTGATCGCGCCTCAGCTGAGGAAAAAGCTGCAGACCGGCGAATCGCAGATATCCGCTGTGTGAAAATCCCGGCAAATCCCCATTAAGATACAGGGCTGATGCGTCACAGCTTCTGCCACTGACCACTGGATCCTGGCTAGGCAGCCGCTCGCAGCGCTCAACCGTCGTAGGAGACATTTTCACACCACCATCCCAGCCAGCCCGCAGGATCAGCGTTGTAGCAGAGCGCAGAAACAGTCCAGCCATAGCGCCGAACTGAACACCATAGACGGTTACATCCACTTTGTTTGTTAGGTCATTTTGATAAATAGATTGCCGATCCACATGTGTCGCAAAATCACCAGACACGGCCCACTGTGTACTCTTTTCAGAGCCATCATAGCCAACAAAGCCAAACGCCGATCGATTAAATTTCAAGTGTCGATCTAGTTTTTCACGTAATTTCTTCAGTAGATTAGGATCCGCAGCAATCTCTGAAAACTCTTTCTGACGATTTCGCGAAAGTTGAATTGCAGATTTTCCCTGAATGCGGCGAACCTCGCGAATTAAGTCTGTATCGTATTCTTGCATTAAATCATACAGCGAACGCTCTGCGTCATAGCGATGAGCCTTCCAGGCTAAATATTTCTCTAAAGCATCGCAGACGTCTGCGGGCTGCAGGTCACCGGGCGTGCTTGGTCGTGGTAAGTGGCAGCGGGATCCGATATCGCCATGTGGCCCCCGTACCACGCAAGAAAGAGCATCGCTTTGATTGGGATACCCATAAAAGGTACAGGTGTAGCGGGCCCGCCAAGCGTCCAGGTCACTGCATTCATCGCCCGTCGAAGGCTGCCGAGCTTGGGTCGCGATCTGGCAGAGCTTCAGGTCCGTTTCTGTGTCCACGGGTGTATTCAGATAAGCGCGCAGCGGCTGCGAGTCTGGCGGCTGCGAAAGCGTCTCTAGATCGTCAAGAAGGCGAGCGAGTGCTTTTAGGCGTTCAGCGCGTGAGTCGTATCCAAGCTGCAAGCGCACAGCAAAAGCTGGCAAGCGACCGCTGTGCAGAAATGCCGCTTCGCGGGTTTGCGCATCAAGCGGAACGGAGCCAGTGCTATACAGAAAAAGACCACTGGGTCTGATTGTATGGTAACGTAGCGCCAAGCGCTTTTCTTGTTCACTAAGTTGAAACGTGCTATCAGTCCACGGCTGCACCGTAAGATCAGGGGCCGCTGGATCGGAAGCCTGTGCGGTCGAGTGATGAATAACAACAACACAGACAACGAAACAGAACCAGGTCCAGCCCTTCATAGCTTCACCTTCCATTCGAGTGCATCGTGGTCATTGGTAGTTGTTTTTCCTTGATAATCATAGACGGGCTTTGTTGTTCCACTTGATAAATTCTGG
>CAZKOY010000047.1:0-36676 GCA_964554495.1 uncultured Myxococcales bacterium | reverse complement strand
CGATCACCTTGCCCGGTCTGAGCACGATCACCTTGCCCGGTCCCATGCGCGATCACTTAGCGCGGGCTGTGACACCCCCCTCATCGCCCTCGCCCTCCTCAAACTCGGAGGCCTCTGCCCACCTCTTCCTCACCTTCGGTGACCCACGGGTATCGCCGGAGTGCCCCTGCGCTTCTTCGCCCGGCGGCGGGTCCGGCAGCCGCACCGTCGCCTCGCGCTTGCTTGCAGGCCCAGCTCGCGCTCCACGAACCGTCGCAGCGTCGTGTAGCTGGCCTGCAGCCCTCCCGCAGAAGTAGCTTCTGCACGCGCGTCAGCACCAGCGGCGGAGTTTGCAAAAGCCAGCCCGCGATCCGCTCACGCTGCGACGACAGCGCCTGCCAACCCGCCGACGGCTCCACCGCAGGGCGCCCCTGCACTGCCTGCGCCAGCGACGCCAGCACCGCGTCGTCCACCTCGGTCCCGTCGCCGATTCCCGCCGCCGCAATCGCCTCGACGTACCGACCCACCGTCCGTCTGTCCATTCCCATCTCTCGCGCGATCCACCGCACGCTCGCTCCTGCCTCCCTCCGACGGAGCACTTCCTTGATTTCCAGCATCGATGTCATTCAATCCCTCGGGCGATAACTCATAGGACCTCCCGGCGACCGTCGCGGCGCCGTCGGAAAGCCTGTCCGCTTGAGCCCTTCTCGATGCTGAACGCGAATCTACGTGACTGCCGTCAGGGCCAGGACCCTGCCCGCCTGGCCCCATCCCCCTGGCCAGCCCCTGGCCCCATGACCCTGGCGATTCCGCCCCCCTCCCCCGCGACCGTGCCCCCATGGCCCTGGCGACCGCCTGGCCCCATGAGGCTGGCGATTTTGACGAAAAGTGGCCCCTTGGGGGGGTGACGGGCACGCACTCGCCCTTGCAGCGAGCATCCTAGACACACGGTCTACACCGTTGCTACGACGCTCTGTTGAAGAGCTCGCCATACGATCTCGGGGGGCTTCGGAGTCCAATTTCGGCTGAAGCTACACAGGGGTTTGAGAGATGGGTTGTAGCCAAAAAATCCAATTTGCGCAGAGGCACAACACTATTACATAAGGTTGAATTTCGGTCTGCCAAAAGGCCAACTTGCGCTAAATCGCAACATGCCTATTTAGGTTAGATCAATACACACCCAAGGATTAGAAACGTGATCGGACAATTGAAAAGCTGACTTTGTCCATACTAATTCTCCAGGCTCTCCGCTGGGGATAACCAATGTAATGGTATCAAATCGGCATGGGAAGTTCCTGATCTCTAGACTGATGTCCTGCGATAAGAAATACAAGGCTGTATTAATAATTCGCTGTCTCTTTTTGTTTATGATTGTCAGTATTGGATCTGCAAATTTTGCATGTCTGCGCGAGCGCACCTCAATAAAGCATATTGTATCTGCATCAAGACCAATAATATCAATCTCTCCATGCGGGCCCCGGTAATTCCTAGATAGCAGCAGAACCCCCTTCTGCTGCAGATAGAGTGCGGAAACCTGTTCTGCGTAGCGCCCCATCTCCGATGCGCTATGTTTCAAGGCATTCCCGCCTCTATTTTGAAGAGAACTATGCCGACGCGTCACTCGCGGCCGCTTTGGCGATGCTAGTCGTCCGCTCTTTGATCCGCGCAGCCTTGCCCGAGAGTTGACGCAGGTAGTAGAGTCGTGCCCGGCGGACATCACCGCGGCTAACTACCTCGACCCGATCAATGCGTGGAGAGTGTGACGGAAATATGCGTTCAACTCCAACGCCATAACTGATTTTGCGAACTGTAAACGATGACCGGGCGCCGTGGTGATGCCGCTTGATCACAACACCTTCGAACGCCTGGCTTCGTTCCTTATCGCCTTCTTTGATGAGAACCCAAACTCGTACCGTATCGCCCACTCGAAAAGAGGGCAATGGGCTCTTGCGCAACTGTGCTGTTTCGATGCCTTGAATCGCTGTTACGACGTCACTCATGACTTTGTTCTCCGCAGTTATTCTTGGGCTCTGCTGAAGAGCCTGTCTAGGATGATCCCCACCGCTGTCCGAACCGCTAGGTGGTTGTAGCCAGAATGGCCTAGAATAGGAGCCAATAGGCCATCCGCTTTGTCCAGCCACTCGTCCGTGAGACCCCATCCAGTTCCAAAAAGGAGCAAAAGGGGTCTAGACTTCAACTCGTCTCGGGCGTTTAAGTCTTTCACCGTAATATTATTGGTGCGTGGGCGAGCACTGGTGGCTACGACAACTGGGGGGGTTTGATGTTTGTCTTGTATCTCGCTGATGACCTCTTCCACGGTTGCAGAAACGCGGACCAGACCCAGCGCCTCACTGCGCGACTCATTCTGAGTCATGCCCTCAGCAGTCTGCCAATGCCCCACGATACGCTGAGTCAGCTCGCGCTGCGCAGACACCGGATGGACCAAGTAGTAGCCCTGCAAGCCATAGGTTCGACAGGCCCTAGCAATATCATGAATGTCCAAATTTGTGACTGAAGTTGCTACTACCTTGTGATTTTTGTCGTAGACGGGATAGTGGACGAGGGCGAGATATGCAATTTTACCTATCTCCATCACTCTACTTGCTCCCCTTTGCCCATCTCGCCGGCTCTAGCTTCGGCTAGCAGTTGCCGATCCTCCGCATTCAAACCAAACAATCGGAAAAGCTCAGGTCTTCGGTCTCGGGTTCGCAACAAAGACATTCGGCGACGCCATCGGCGAATTTCTTCATGGTTGCCAGACAGCAACACCGACGGCACAACATGGCCGTCAAACTCAAATGGACGCGTATACTGCGGGTACTCAAGCAGACCCTGCTGGAAGGACTCCTCTTGACAGGAATTCTCATTGTTGAGAACGCCAGGCACTAGACGCGTCACCGCATCAATCAAGGCCATGGCCGGCAATTCGCCTCCAGATAGCACAAAGTCGCCAATAGAAACCTCTTCATCTATATAGTGACCAAGCCGTTCGTCAACACCTTCATATCTTCCACAAATTAGTACTATGTGTTGCAATTGAGAAAACTCTTGGACGTGCGATTGTTGCAGCGGCTTGCCTGCCGGACTTAGCAAAATACGGCGCCCGCGTCCCTGTGATGCGTCTATCGCAGTAAGAGCACGAACAAGCGGTTCGACCATCATGACCATGCCAGAGCCGCCACCATACGGAGCGTCATCCGTACTCCGATGCTTGTCCCTAGCATATTCACGGAGATCGATAACATTCAATGTTACCAAGCCCTTCGCAATAGCTCTGCCGGGCATTCCCGTGCGCAAGACGGGAGCGAACATATCTGGGAATATAGAAATCACGTCGATTCGTAGTGTCATAATCTATCAGCAACTTTAGCCAGCTAGAAGACCATCTGGTGGCTCAACAAGGAGTAAGCCCACCTCTAAGTCAACCCTTATTAGGGTCTCAGAAATTGCGGGCAACAAGATCTCTGAACCATCATGGCGTTCAATGCTAAGAAGCCAATTGGTATTAAGATCCAGAACTGCTTTTACGCGGCCTAGCTCCTCTCCTGCCGTGGTTTGAACGCGCATACTCACTAGGTCGGCAAGATAGACCTCGTTTTCCTCCAATGGCTCAAGTTCTTCTCTACGAACCAAGAGCTGTGCCGCTCGCCAAGTCTCGGCATCGTTGCGGTTGGCAAGACCAGTCAGTGAAACAAGATAACAACCATCAGGCAGGCGGCGCGCTACCTCGACCTGCCATTCTCGTGGCTGCTGGGGATCTTTAGTCTCAACCGTTCTTGATATTGGCAGCCGCAACCAGATTCGCTGTGCTTTATCTAAAGCCGTGGAAGCGGGATTGTGCAGGCGAACGCGCAGCTCTCCTTGCAACCCATGAGGTCGCAGGACCGTGCCAATCTGAAGGAAGGGGGTCTGCATCGCCGATGAGAAACCCAATGACGCTGGCCAGCAATCGCCTTTACCATGGGCTTGGCTTGTGTGCGATGCTTACCGAACAACTTCAAGAGGCTATGCGCTAGCGTGGAATATCTCCAACTTTGGAGGCTAGCTACGTGACAGGCACCTATTACTTCCCTGTCTGTGCCGCTTTGTCCGAAGCCTGCGCCGTCCCTTGGCGCCGTGTGCGATTGATCAGCTGCGCCACTGTTTCGGATGGCTGCGCACCCTGGCTGAGCCAGTAATCCACGCGGTCCATCTTGAAACGAACTTCGGCAGGACTACGCGTAGGATCGTAAACGCCAATGTGCTCGATGAATCGCCCGTCACGTGCATTTCGCGAATTCGCGACGACAACCCGATAGAATGGAGCTTTCTTTGCCCCCTGGCGAGCGAGTCGAATCTTTACCGACATGTGTCTTCTGTTCCTGTTCTCTTGGGCTAGCTTCGCTCTCGCGAGAGGCAGGCTCTGATGTCTCTGCGAGCTGTTTGCGTTCTTTATGTGATGAGGAATTGACCAGTCTCTGTGGAATCGGGTCGGGCGCTGGCCAATCAAAAACCTGGGAGTACCTCGCGAGTCGGCAAGCCTACTGGCCGTGCCGCAGCCTTGTCAAGGACCTATCCTCCCAAATGCCTCTCGCATGTCCAGACTGAGGCATCACCGGGACGTGGCCGTCGGTCAAACGCACGGCTTGGCGTTTGTTCAGGCATCGACCCGCGAGGGCATGCCCCGTCCGACGCAATAGCGACGCTTGTAGGCGTCGCCGTGGACGGCAGCCTGCGAAGGCCCCTGGCAGCACTACGTCAGGCTGGCCGTGGCAGCGGCGAGATGGTCATGCGGCCACCTCTGCACTGGATTCCGCCTCGTCATTCGGCGCCGTCGCACCTGGCAGGGGCTGCGTCCCCAGTCGCTCAAGCAGACGCGCACGCAGACGCTCGGTCTCGCCAGCATGTTCTTGTAGCCAGAGCATGCTGCGTTCTCGGCCCTGCCCCAGGCGTTCCCCGTCGAGGGAATACCAGCCGCCCGACTTTTCGACGAAGCCATGGGTGACGGAAAGATCGAGAAGTTCCCCCATTTGGTTGATGCCTTGGCCAAAGAGAATCTCAAACTCGGCCTCGCGAAATGGTGGGGCCAGCTTGTTCTTCACAACCTTGACCCGCGTGCGCGATCCAACCGCGACATCACCTTGTTTCACCTGGCCGCTGCGTCGGATGTCGAGCCGAACCGAAGCATAGAACTTGAGCGCGTTGCCACCCGTCGTCGTCTCTGGATTGCCAAACGTAACGCCGATCTTCTGACGAAGCTGATTGATAAAGACGACGGCGCAGTTCTGCTTGGCAGCCACGCCTGTCAGCTTGCGAAGCGCCTGGGACATCAGACGCGCCTGAAGACCCATGTGCGGGTCGCCGATCTCTCCATCGATTTCGGCTTTGGGAGTCAAGGCAGCCACCGAGTCGATAACAACCAGCTCCACGGCGCCGGAACGGACCAGCATGTCGGCAATCTCCAGCGCCTGTTCGCCACAGTCGGGCTGTGAGACCAAGAGCTCTTCCAGTCGGACACCAAGACGCTTGGCATACGATGCATCGAAGGCATGCTCGGCGTCGATGAAACCGCAGACGCCGCCCTGCCGTTGAACTTCGCTGATGGCATGAAGCATCAGGGTGGTCTTGCCCGAGGACTCTGGGCCATAGATCTCGATGACGCGACCTCGGGGCAATCCATGAATCCCGAGAGCGGCATCAAGCCCAAGGGATCCGGTTGAGATCACGCCAACATCCACAGCCTGGCTGCCATCGAGAGGCATGATGGCCCCTTTGCCAAACTGTTTCTCGACGGCGGCAACCACGCTGCTTAGGGCTTTGATGCGTTCTTTGACGGCTTTGGACATGCTCATGGCTTTGTTCTCCTGGCGATGGAAGTGTGCGACGCTGGGGTTATGCGGCGATGGGGCGATCGAGGACACGCAGAGACAGCGCCTCTGCAACATGCGCGGCTTGCACGTCTGCGGACTGTGCGAGATCGGCGATGCTTCGGGCGACACGCAGGACACGGTGGACAGCTCGGCTAGAGAGCACGTGCTGACGGGCATAGTTGATAAGCAGGCGATCTGTAGCGACGTCGAGCTTCACAACCTGCGGCAGCTGTTCGGGGCGCAAGAGCGCATTGCTGTGATAGGCATCGCCTAGCTGCTGAGCGCGCCGTGCTTGTAGCTGGCGAGCCGAAACGACGCGCTCGCGAATGGTCGCCGAGGACTCGCCGACCCGATCGGTATTGAGCAGCGTTCGGTAGTCGACATGGGGAACGTCGACGTGCAGATCAAAGCGATCTAGCAGCGGTCCGCTGAGCCGTGCGAGATAACGCGAGACCATGCCGAAGTCGCAGGTGCAGCTGCGCAGCGACGACCCGCGAAAGCCACAGGGGCATGGGTTAAATGCGGCGATAAGGGAAAACGAAGAAGGATAGGTAACGGCACAGCGAGCCCGCGCGATATGGATATGGCGCTCTTCGAGGGGCTGGCGCAGGGCCTCTAGCGATGCGCGGGAGAATTCGGGCAGCTCATCGAGAAACAAGACTCCGTGATGCGCCAAGCTGATCTCACCCGGTCTGGGATACGAGCCGCCTCCGATCAACCCCACCACTGAGATGTCGTGGTGCGGAGATCGAAACGGGCGATGGTACAAGAGCTCTGGATCTTTCAGCAGGCCAGCAGCGGAATAGATCGAAGTGACCTCGATGGCTTCTGCCTCATTGAGTGGCGGCAGGATCGTCGAGAGCCGACGCGCTAGCATGCTCTTGCCGCTGCCGGGCGGCCCCATGAACAGCAGGTTGTGGCCTCCTGCGGCAGCGATCTCAAGCGCTCGCTTCGGCTGTTCGTTGCCGCGGACTTCGGCAAGATCGACATCGGAAAAGCCATAGATCGGGATGGGTGCAGAGCGGGGCTCGACAAGCGGCAGCGGCTGACCCGATTGCAACAGATCGACGATCTGTCGCAGCGATTGGACGCGATAGATGGGCTGTTCTCGAACGACGGCGGCCTCGTAGGCGCAGCTTTCGGGGAGCACCAAGCCGCGAAAGCCGACCCGCCTGGCGAGGAGTGCAACGGGTAGGCTGCCAGCGATACGCCGCACACCCCCGTCGAAACCCAGCTCACCAAGCCACAGCAGTCCGTCGATCGTGTCGGGCGGCAGGACCTCGAACGCAACGAGCATAGCCAAGGCGATTGGCAGGTCGTAAGCGGCTCCATCTTTGCGGATATCGGCAGGCGCCAAGTTGACGTTGATCCGTCGTGGAGGCAGCGCAAAGCCGGCATTCTCTAGCGCTGCGCGGACACGCACAGCGCCTTCCTTCACTGCCACGTCGGGCAGGCCCACCACGTTGTATTGCGGTAAGCCATTTGCGACATCGACCTCGATGAGGACGGGATAGGCATCAATGCCAAGAACCCCAGCTGAGTGCGCTTTGCCGAGCACACGAGAGAGCCCTGCAGCCCTTATGCCAGCTCTGTTTCCGACGGGAAATCACATCGATGCTCCGCCCGCGTCCGAGATCTGGACTGCCGCATCCGAAGCTCGGACAGCCAGCGCGGAGCGTCCGGTATTCGGACACCCTGACTTGTGGGCGGCGGCGAGTACCATGAAGACGTGTCCCGCACTGTTGCCGCAAACCAAGGAGTCGAGGATGAAGACGCACCCCGTGCGGAATAAGCACCGGACTGGCGGTGGCCATCGGTTGGCTTTTCTCGTCGCTGCGCTGGCTCTGCTAACCACTAGCTGCGCGTCGTTTATGCAGCGCGTGCGCGAATACGGTCGCAGCGCAGCAGCCGGGGTCGGCGAAGAGCTACCGAAGATGAAAGAGCCGCTGAAAAAGATCCTGCGCGAGACTCTTTTGGAAGATGACACGATCAAGCAGGTCGCCGCACGTGCTTCGGAGGGTGCCTTTGATGCCGTCGGCCGTCGCCTGGCGGATGCCGAGGTGCAGAAGCGCTTGGATGGGCTGGTCTCGCATGTCTTGCAGACGCTGGAACAGCGCGGGTCGGATGCGACGCGGAACCTTTTGCGCAGCGCCGGGCCAGAGCTTCGCGAAGCTCTGCGCAGCGCCGTCGCCGAGACGGTCACCGCCGCAGGTGGCGCACTGAAAGAGTCGATTGAGAAAGATCTAACCAAGGCGGCAGAGCAGCTTGCGAAGTCGACGGCCGAGGCCCTGACGATCGCGCTGGTGCAAGCGCTCGACGGACCGCTGGGCAAGCGCATGGAACAAAGCGCCGGGCAGATGGCGCAACAGATCGTCGGACAAGCCACAAGTGCTCTGCGCGATCCCAACAGCAAGGCCGCTGTCTCGGAATTCACCGAGAGCGCGATGCGCGGCGCTGTGCGCGGAACCCGCGATGCCGTCAGCGAAGGACTTCCCAATCGCCTGCAAAGCGCGCTGGTCGCGACCTTGGTCGTCCTTGGGACCTTGTTCTTCTTGGCGCTCGTCGGTGTTGTGCTGTTGTGGAATCGCTACAAGCTGTCGACAAAGTCGCTGGCGATTATCGCCGAGAAGATCAACCAGCACGACGCCAAGGACCTAAAGCGCGCGATCCACAAGAGTGCGACGGATAACTATGTTGGCCCCTGGCTGAGCACGTTCCTGAAGGCGCGGGGGCTTTAGGCTACTTTCCCGACGGTGAAATAGCCGAAAACGTGCCGCCTGTGTTAAGAGTGTCTAGCTTCCTCTTGCTATCTTCTTTCTCTTACCCGGAGCGTAACCATCCATGACGGGAGATCCGCTTCCCGAAAAACGCCTCGTGCTGCTTGAGCTTCTCAAGGTGGCATGGGTGTATGTGCATCTCGATCCTCGTCGCGAGGGAGTGGTGCTGCCTGAGTTTCTGCGCGAGCAGCCACGCTTGGTTCTGCAGTACGGCTACAACATGCCAGTCCCCATGCATGACCTCACAATCGACGAAAAAGGCATCTCTGCCACGCTGTCGTTCCGGCGCTCGCCGCACGCGACGTTCATCCCGTGGTCTGCGGTATTCGCCATGACCGACGGTGAAAAGCACGGAATGGTGTGGCCAAGTGATGTACCCGCTGATCTGGAGCTTGAAGCCCAGAGCAAGCCGGAAGCACCGCCCCCCGCCCCTGCTCCCGCGACGAAACCAGGCAAAAAGCCACGGCCCAGTCATCTGAAGCTAGTCGATTGAGTCATTCTGTTTCGCGTACCAGTCCACTTCACACAGCGAGGTAGTAATGCGCGCTCAAGCGCCTTCTTGGTTGAATCCATCGATCGCCTGCGCCCTTGGCTTGGCGACCGCGATACACAATGCCGACGCCACAGAGCCAAACGCCGGCAAGTCCACAGCAGCACAGGTCGAGCCGAGTACGCAACGAGCCATGCCAGCCGAAGAGGATCCGGGCGCTGGGCAAAAGGCGCTGAGCCTGATGGATGCGCTCGAACTGGCAGCAAAGAACAACCGCGATCTGCAAGCGGCGCGTGAGCGCTTGCGTGGCTCATACAGCGATGTCGAGCGCGCGATGGCCGCGCTTTTGCCGACGCTGAATCTGCAAGGCAAGATGACGATCAACGAGCCGGTCGTCAGCCTGACCCTGGACCAAAGCGCGTCGGTGTTCACCACCGCGGTGCAGAGCGCGCAGATCCTGGATCTGCAGGCCGAGGCCGGAACCGCAGGCAGACCCGGTGTGGCCACCAATGCCGTCTTCTCGCTGGTCTGCAATAACGCCAATGACTACTCGGCCACGATTCAAAAGATCTGCGCCGACCGCGGCAAGCAGCTCAGCCAAGCCGAGTCAGAGCAGCAGCTACGCAGTGCCCTGCTCAACAGCAACATTCAGGCGGACATCGTGCCGCGCCTGCAGCTTGACGCGTTCTTGGTGGCCAACGTTCCACTGATCGCGCCGGCTGCGTATCCCGCGCTCAAAGGCGCACGCCTGAACTACCAAGCGCAAGAGAAGCAGCTCGCGGTCACCTCGACCCAAATCCTACAATCGGTGGCCGTCGCTTATTACGCCGCAGCAGGCAACGATGAACTGGTAGTCGCGCGTCGCCACGCCATCGAAGTTGCGCAAAAAACGCTCGACAACGAAAAGGTGCGGTTTGGGGCTGGCGTGGTGAACCGTGTCTCGGTCACTCGTGCCGAGCTGGCGCTGATCCAAGCCGAGCAGCGCATGCGTGAAGCGCTGGACGGTCGCGCCTCGGCATATCGCACGTTGGCGACGCTACTACGGGTGCCGGCTGGCTCGTTCAAAGTGGTCCCACCTCCCCCGCCGACTGAGGCACAGCTCGCCAGCGCAGACGAGCTGGTCTCGCAAGCCATGGAGCGGCGTCCCGAGCTTCTGGCCAGCCAGCTGCAGCAGCGCGCCCTGGGGCAGCAGTCGTTTTCGCAGCTTCTACGGTGGGCTCCGTCGCTGTCGCTGTTTGGCAATATCCGCCTGACCAACGCCACGGGGTTTGCAGGCCGCGCGGACAGCTACGCCATTGGCCTGCAGCTCGACTGGCTGCTGTTCGATGGCTTTGCGCGCGATGCCCAGCGCCATGCTCTGGATGCGCAGCGCCGCGATGCCCAGCTACGGATGGATCAGCTGCGAGAGTCGATCAGCGATGAAGTGGTCAGCGGCCGACGGAGCGTCGAGACCCGCAAACGCGGCCTGATCACTGCCGAGCGCTCGGTGCAGATGGCGCGCGAGACGCTAGAGCTGGTCCGTACGCAGTACCAAGCGGGAACCGCGACGCAGCTCGACCTGCTCAACGCACAAGACACGCTGATCCAAGCTGAGGTCGGCGTTGCGCAGGCCCGCTTCGATCTATCGCTGGCTGTGCTGAACCTGCGTCGGTTGACCGGCGAGTCGCTGACCTAGCGCCCCTTGGGCATCTTCAGCAGGTTGGGACGCGCGGGGTTGACCCAGTTGCGATCCCAGAGCTCGTATAGATGGCCCAGCAGCGCTTCCCACTGCGCACGCGTGCGCGTCGACGGGAACGGCTCCGGCGGCAGAGGCTTTTCCGAGCTGTAGACAATCTCGATACGATTGCCCTCGACGATCTTGCCCAGCCGAAAGACTTTCCAGGTGTGGTTGTTGGCAGGATCGACGCGAACCAGCGAGCCCGGCGCTTCAAACGACTGGTTTACAAGGTGCCGGCGGATGGCGCGCACATCATCGCTGTTGGCGGATCGCACGGCCTGCGCCCAAAGATAGACGCCAAAGTACGCGGCCTCCATGGGATCGCTGATGCCGCGATGGTCGCCGTACTTCTGCTTGAAGCGACGCACGAAGTCGCGGTTTTCGGCGCGATCGATCGACTCAAAATAATTCCACCCCAAGTAGTCGCCCACCATGTCGATACCGGCAAACTGCGCAAGCTCGTTTTCGCCCATGCTGAACGAGATCGTCGGCAGGTCTTTGGCGTACACCCCGGCCCCGCGCAGCTCGCGGAAGAAGGCGAGGTTCGAGTCGCCGTTGATGATGTTGAAGATGACGTCCGGCTTGGCCTTGATGATCTGCTTGATGATCGGCTGAAAGTTCGTCTCGGACAGCAGCACGAATTTTTCACCGACAACGGTAGCCTGGTTGTTGGCTAGTGAGTCCTTGAGCAGCTCGTTGGACATGTGCCCAAGAAGGCCATCGGCACCGATGAAGAAGATGCGACGCTTGCCCAGCTTTTCGATCACCCAGCGGACCGCCGGCAAGATCTGCTGGTTGGGTGTGGCACCGTTGTAAACGATGTTCTGCGAGTCCTCCATGCCCTCGTCGCGCGACGGGAAAACCAGCAGGTGATCGTACTTTTCGACGACGGGCTTCATCTCTTTGCGATTTGAGGGCGTCCAGCCGCCGAAGATCGTCACGACTTTTTCTTGTGTGATCAGGCGCTCGGCTTCGCGGGCAAAGACGCTGTTGTCCGAGCGTCCGTCGACGACGAGTGGCTCGATCTTGCGACCGATTACTCCGCCCGCGGCGTTGATTTCTTCGATGGCCATCAGCGTTGCATCGACGATTGGCGCTGCACTAAAGGCCATAGTGCCCGAGCGCGAGTTGAGAATTCCGACGCGGAGCGGCGGCTGAGGTGGCTGGGCTGTCGGCTGCTGCGTCGGCGGCGGCACGGCCGGGCCCGTCACCAGTGGCTCTGGCGGACGAACAATGCGCCAGACGACCAAAGCCAAGGTCAAAAGCGCCGCAGCCAGGCCGATGGCCCCCAGGATCAAAGGCAAGCGCGAAGGCTGGAGTGTCTGTGAGTAGGCTGGCTTTGCCGATGTCGTCGACGGTGCCAGGCCAGGCTGCGGCGTCGACGAAGGAATCGGCGTCGAGGAAGGCGGCGTCCCACCCAGCGGGTGACGCACAGCCGTTGCCCCGGTTCCCATGCTCAGGTTGCTCTTCGGCTGCATCGAGCTAATGCTCGGCAGCGAGCCAGCACGCATGAACGGCCGCGCACGCATGTTGTGCAGCGACGGTTCATGAGGCACCAGGAAGTGAAACGCGCGGCGGGGCGCCTCTTGCAAGATGGCTTCGAGCGCCTGCCGCATCTCGTCGGCCGTTTGATAGCGATCCTCGGGCGTTTTCGACATCGCCCGCATCAGCACCTGCACCACGGTCTCGGGGATCTCGGGCACGATTTCGCGCGGATCCGGCGTCGGAGCCGTGCAGTGCTTGAACATGATCTGCGGCGCTGCCTCGCCTGTGTATGGCGGTCGTCCGGTCAGCAGCGCGAAGTACGTCGCCCCCAGGGAATAGATATCGCTCCGATGGTCGATGGGACTGTCGCTGGCCTGCTCTGGGCTCATGTATAGCGGCGTTCCAGCGACAACTCCGGTCTGTGTCAGCGCGGCGGCAAACGCCAAATCTTTGACCAGGCCAAAGTCCACCAGCTTGGTGTTCCCCGTCGGAGAACACAGAATATTGTCCGGCTTGATGTCGCGGTGTACCAGCCCCACTTGGTGCGCGGCATACAGCGCAGCACAGCTATCGGCGACCACCTTGGTGGCCTCGGTCCAATGCAGTGGGCCGCGCTCTTTGACATAGCTCGCCGCCGACGTGGGATTGAGCAGTTCCATGACCATGTAGTAATGGTCCCCTTCCTGCCCAATGTCGTAGATGGCGATGATGTTCGGATGGTTCAGGCGACCGGCGACCTGGGCCTCGGTGATGAAGCGCTCAATGGCCTTGGGGTTTTCCGTCAGCGAATCAGGGAGGAACTTGATCGCGACGCTGCGGCCCAAGATGATGTCTTCGCCCTCATAGACGAGACCCATGCCGCCTTTGCCAATGACCGACTCGACGCGATATTTGCCAAAGGTCTGACCGAGCCGCGGATCGACCTTGCGCACCCACGATGGCTCGTGATGTGGCGAGGGAGGCGTCGTCCCCGGTCCACTGGTCTCACCCCGTGCTGGCTGCAGCGGTGGCGTTGCCGGCCCGCCGCCGCTGGGTGAACGCGCACCGCCCACGGCGTCCTGGTCGCGCTCTTCACCGCTGCCGCGACCAGCGCCTGGGGGCGGCGTGGTATTCACCGGGTCTGCCATCGTCACCATCATCGAGGAGTCAGAGGCACGGGTCAAGGAGCCCGTGGGAGGCATAACCAAGCCAGCGCAGACCCTCTTCGCCAGCACGGCTCTCGAACGTCCCCAAGAGCGGCTTGTCCTGGTCTGCGGCTCTTTTTGTTCAGCGCTCCACTCCTCGCTCCTTACTCTGGTGGCACAAAGGATGGGCCGTCAGCTCGTTCCCAACCCATACGTTCCACCCCTGCGACAAGGCTCTACAGCACTCTACATGGGCCGGTGCAGCGAGCTACGAGAAATTGTGCCGCGGAAGCGCTTCTGCTATGGGCAAGTGATGCGACTCGACAATCGCCGCTACTACGACGAGTTCTCAGTCAGCTATGAGCGACACCGCCACAGCGGTTATCACGCTTTTATCGACGACCTAGAGAGCAGCCTGGTCCGTCGCTATGTCACCCCCAGCTCGACCGTTCTTGAGGCGGGCTGCGGCACCGGCTTGGTCTTGAGCCGCATTGCCCCCCATGTCAGGCGAGCGATTGGTGTCGATCTGTCTGCTGGCATGCTGCGGCAAGCACAAACGCGCAAGCTGCACGTGGTGCAGGGCTCGGTGACTGCCCTGCCGTTTGCCGATGCCTCCTTCGACATGGTCTGCTCGTTCAAGGTGCTTGCGCATGTCGAGCAGATTGGCCTCGCGATGTCCGAGCTAGCCCGCGTGCTTCGCCCAGGTGGCTTCCTCTGCACCGAGTTCTACAACACGCGGTCGCTGCGCTACTTGATCAAGCGCCTCAAGCAACCGACGCAGATCGCGGCCGCTGACCCGGCGATCCACGATGAGCAGGTATTCACGCGTTATGACTCGCTGGACTCGGTCAAGAGCTACCTGCCGTCGTGCCTGCAGGTCGAGACGGTCTATGGCCTGCGGGTGCTGACGCCGCTTCCCGCGCTGCATAAGGTACCGGTCGTAGCACCGGTTCTGCAGCAACTCGAACGCACCGCAGCAGAGCTTCCAGGGCTGCGCGGACTGGGCGGCTTCATGCTGGTTGTGGCGCGGAAAGCACCCGGCTAGTCCCGCTGGCTCCCGAGTCCACTGGCCCTAGCCGCTGACGTTAGCGGACCAAGAAGCCGGCATCGAAGATGCTGCCGATCGCGCGCAAGATGCGACCCCGCAGACCGGTTGGATCGCCTGAGCGCCCCTCGTCGACCATGTAGACCGCTCCCCCTGGCCCCGAGACTGCCGTACGCAGACTGTGCGCCAGCGAGTCCGCCTGCTGCGTGTCGGTCGTCTGCGGTCGAGCCTGTTGCTGATAGGCAGACTGCCCGCTGCGCACGCCTACGCTCACCACATAACCATCGGGAGGCACAGCCCATCTCTCGGGATTGCACAGGCGCTTGGAATCGCTATCGCAAGGCACCGGCTTGTTCGCTGGGTCAAACAGCACACGCGGCACACGCATTACCAGGTTACCCAGAGCGCTCTCATAGTGAACGCGCCGGACCCCCAGAACCTCGGTGTGATCGCTTGGGAAGCGGCAGAAGCCTGAGGTACAGCCCGGCACGCCGACATACGCTTCTTGCGCCGCGTCGGTGAGAATGCACTGATTCGACGGGCTATCCAGGCTGAGGCTCGACATGAGCTCGTGCTCTCTGCGGATCCACGGATCGCTCGTCGTCTGCAGGTCGAAGCTCTTGCCGCGAACGGTCTCGACCGTGCCGAAGAACGGCAGAGAGACCGAGCCCGCGTAGAGGCTTTGGCAGCTTGGCTGCTTCTCGGCCTCTGGGCTGGCACTGACGCGATGTGAGATCCAGGCGTTCGGATCGGAAGCACAGCGACGCGTATCGCTATCGGGCAGGCTCTGCTGCGGGCCCAGACGCAGGCGGGGCTCGAAGAAGCGCGCAGCTTTCGCGGAAGGATCACCCGCTGCCGGCCGCTGACAGCTGCCATCCGCGGTCCGCTTGGCGACCGTGGCGGCCTCGCGATTTCCGCTTGAGCTCGTGCGGACCAGCAGGAAGGCGTCACCGGCTCGCACTTCATAAGGCGCCAGATCTGGAAAACAGGCTCTGACGATTCGATCGGCCTCGACTTGACCGATGGCAGCGCCCGAGCCTCCGACGGTGTCGGGATGAATCAACGGCGCCCGAAGGCAGCGCGGCCCGAGGTTCTTGCCAGCTGCCTTTTCGGCCGCTTCATACGGAGAATGAGCACAGACATAGCCTTGGCCGCAGTCGGTATTGGCACTGCACGACAAGATGCAGGCCCGGTCAGCCCCTGGGACCGTGCTCTTGGATGTGATCCGACAGACGGGCAAGGCAGCCTTGGAGCCATCCATCTTCTTGGCCTGCGCATCGTTGCTGCGCCCTGGGCGAAAGACCGGATTCTGACAGGGATCGCCCAGGTTCGTGCAGGACTCGCGCTCTAGCTCGGACTCTGGCTCAGCGATCTCGTCCAGCGTAAGGCGATCTCCGATGTCATCGTTGCCCAAGTTGACTTGCTGCTCGGCGCGGGCGATGCGGTAGCGCCTCTCCCATGTTGCGGGCCACGATGTGTCGCCAGCGCCCGCCGCGAGGATGCTCTGCGATACCCGCCGGCACTCATCCGCCTGGTCATTGGTCAAGCACAGGCCAGGCGTAGTGCCCTGTCCCGGCTCGCGCTGGCAGCGCGTCGTCGAGCCAAGGTACGCACAATCCGCGTCGCTGAGGCAGCCTCGCAATCGCAGCTTGTCGCCTTGTTCCACGCCATAGCTGCAGTACAGGCCGCTGAGATCCGTCAGCGTGCCGTTGCTCAAAATGCGACCGCTGTAGCGAGACAGATTGGGGAGCGTCCCTTCCCATTCGAGTGACCAAGCCTGCGTGGTGACATTGGCTGGATCCGTGAAGTGGACCATGGCAACGGGCCGGCGGATGGGCTCAGGCGGCAGACCTTCGCCGGGGCTGGCAAGGTTCGCCGAGTCCGCCTGCGACTTCAGCGCGACATCGCAGATTGGGTCCACCGGCAGGTAGTAATAAGAAGCAGGCGCCGGAAGCAGCAAGCGCCGCCGTTCCTTGCCCGCCTCGTCGATCACGGAACCAAAAAACGAGACGGCTGTGGCATCAACTCGCGTCGTAAACACGGGCAGACCCACTCCGTCGCTGTCGGTCAAGGGCACGCTGATATCCGACGTTCGACGCGACGCATCTGACTGTGTACTGCGCCCGAAGGCCAGCCTTCGCACGTTCATCAGGCGATCGACCGGTCGGGTCACGATGGCCTGGGTGTACGCCGGCAAGTTATCTAGCTCAGGATTGGGCTGGTACTGGCTTCGCGTGCTCAATAGAGCTAAGCGGTGCAGCGCCCCATAGTCTGGAAAGCAGGCCCGAAACGAAGGCTGAGGACAGGCGTCGGCCAGCTGAACCGCGGTTAGGACGCCGCCGCCGCCCAAGATCCAGGCATAGTCCCCGATCCACTGTCCAGCGATGGTTGGCCGCCACGTGGCTGGATCGGCGTCGGGCACAAACGGACAGCTAGCGGCATCGCGCAAGTCACAGCTAGGCAGATCCAGATGCACGAAGCCAACGTCCTTGGCCAAGCCGACCCCAGGCGGCAGGATCCCAGGACCAACCGCCAGTGGATTGCGTGGAGTCACGCCATTTGGAAAGCAGCTTAGACGGCGCAGGTTGCTTTGGTTCAGCTCGTCGGGAAGCACGCGCGTGCGGTCGCTGGCGTGCTGCTGCAAAAAGCGAGGGTCAGGATTGGTCTCGCACTCGACCTCGCGATCGAGATCAACCACCCGCACCGAGCCATCAAGCGCCACCACATAGGCGAACTGGCCGGCGACGGTACGCGGTGCGATGCGAATAGATGTCGTGCCACTCTGACCGCCGCGCAGCGACTCTGGCAGGGCCGCAAAATCCAAGCTTAGCCGACGGGGACTGCCGCGGAAGTGAGCCCCCGCCGCTGCGGCATTATCCAAGTCAACGATTGTGAGTGCGCCGCCATAGGCATCCCCCACCAGCAGGCGCGAGGTCTGTGGCTCGATCGCCAAGTGCGTGGGATAGGCCAGCGGCCGGCTGCCTCCCCCTGGAGGAATCGTCGCCGGATCCGGCATCAGACTGGCGCTGTCATCCCCACCACAGTCGGCAGCGCAATCAAGCTTGGCCAGATCAGCCGCCGTCAAGATGTACGGCTTGCCTTGCTTGTCGAAGCCCAGCGCATCGAGCACCTGACCGCAGCCTGCCTCGGCTCGACAGGCACCACTCGCATCCGAGAGAGCCACCGCGGCAACCACACCACAGGTCGGATAGGCGACGAGCGCGACGCGCTGGATACCTGTCGACCACGGGGCGATCTCAAGCCAGCTAGGACGGGCTCGCAGCGCTCGACGCGAACTTCCGGCCCCGGGCAGATACGGCTGCACCGTCTGCGGGCAGGAATCGGCCGTGCAGTCGCGTCCGGGGCAGTACTGCCCGGTCTCGTCACAGATGCTGGCGCGAGCCGAGAGCTCAGCCACGCGCTGCAACGACACAATCGACAGATCGCACGAGCCAGCGTTGGCCGTTACACCCCAGGCGTTTGCAGAGACACCCGCGCCCGTAGGTCCCGACTCTGCTGGTGAAAATGTTCGCACATGTGCCGGCAACCGGCCGACGGGCAGGAAGCCGAAGCCAGGCTTGCCTCCGTGTAGGCTACGTAGGACCGCGTTTTTCACCGGGCCGGGAGATCGCTGCTGCACTTCAGCGACGGCAAGCTCTCCGCGAGCGGTGTTGGCGATCAGCGCTGTTAGCATGCGCCGTGAGCACACCGGATGCTTGGTCTCGCACGGTGCCGTCCCCGCTGCGCAGCAGGGATAGTTCACATCGCGGCCAGTGGCATAGGCAGCCCGTCGTACCGACGACAAATAACTTTCAACCCGCACACGGCTGGGTTCGTCTTCGCAAGCAGACAGCGGAAGGACCGTTGCCCGCGGTGTCGTCGAGGACGCGAAGTCGACCTGGCCGCAGTACGCGGCGAGGTAGCCCTCGGGATCTGTATCCGGGTTGATTCCCTGGGGCAGGCAGCCGTCCACTTCGTAGTCGACGCAGTAAAGGGCCATGTCGCTTGGGCGATCGAGTGCCCGGCTAGGCGTCGTAACAGGCTGCGGCGAACAGCTGAGCGCCGAGCCCAGCACCAGACTGGACACAGCGGTCCACACGGCCAAGCGAACGCATCGAACAGAAGGCAGCGAAGGCGGGAACCGCACTATTGCACCTGCTTGGGAATCGGCAGCCCAATGCGCCCAACCAAGCGGCGATAGCTAGGGCTGCGCGGATCGAGATCGACGACGCCGATCGCGTTGTCGAAAAAGATGCTGACGTATGCACGTGGCCCAAGCCCCGGCTGCGCAGCGCCCAGCGGATGCATACGAAGGCCAGGCTTGGGTGGACAGATCACACCGCGCGCTGCGGACTCGACATCGCTGACATAGGGATCGGCGCAGGGATCAACCGCCGCCGATGGATCGTCTTGGCCGAAGTTCAACGCGATCTTGAACGGGCCACGGCCCAGCTGCGTGATGCTCGTCAGCTCGCCGTGATCGACATCCACCTCGGCCAGCTGGCCAGACAGATAGCACGACACATACAGCAAGTTTTGGCGAACGGTCTCGCCCATGAAGCGCCGCGGTACCGAGACAAACGCACTGCGCTCGGGGCCCAGGCACAGGTTGACGGTGCCGGTGATCTGGTTCAACGGCACACCTCGCGCGCCCCGTGTGCTGGTGTCGAGCGTGACGAGCGCAGGGGGCTGATAGACGGTTGCAAAGGCGCGGTTGCCTCCTGGCTCAAACTTCAGATCGCGCACGTCCTGATCGAAGACAGGTGAAAACGAGTCACCGACCCGAAAGCTCAGCCCTGGCACAATCAGCGGAGCCGGCGTCGAGGGATTCTTGGCATCGACCTCGCTTGGGCCGTCCAGTCGGAAGGTGTTGATGGTTCCACGCAGGCGCGAGCTGACATACCAAGGCTGACTCAAGTCGCCAGGAATCCGCGGCACCAGGGCCACGGCTCCCGCTCGGCCAAAGCGATCCATGGGGATCAGCGGCGGGTTGGTGACATCCTTCAGCACCGGAGGCACTGGGTTCTGTGGATCTTGGCCAAGGTCGTAGGCCGAGATCTCGCCCCGCGCGAGATGCGTCGCAATCAGATACTGATACGGTTGACCGCCCGGCACCGTGCCGCCCATGCCATTGCTCTTCATGCATGGGGTGCCGCGCTTGCGGTAGGCGCCGTCCCCAATGCAGCCGCGATCGATCTGGATCTCCATCGGCTCGCTGGGGACGCGCAGACGCGGCTGGGTCCCAAGCTCTGGCTTCATCGGATCGATCCAGATCTCGTCAGAGGGAGGGGTTCGCTGGACGCGGTGGCTGTCAGCACACAGGTGTAGCGAATACGGCTGTCCCGGCTCATGTCGAACGCTATCGCTCTCTAGATCGCCGCAGCTGACTTGCAGCCCAGCGCTCTCGGTTGGCAAACGGTTCGGACGAAACGGGCGCTTGATGTCGATAAACGTAATCGAGGGATCGCCGCGCACGGCCAAGTACAGCCCGCGGCGCAGCGACTCGCCCTTCGAGAGAGCAGACCAGTTCGACGGATCCTCGGCAAGGATCTGCATGCTGGCAGGAAAGAAGCCCACCTTCACCGTCTGGTCCGCGATGATGAAGCGCTGCGACTCGCAGTTCACGATGCGCGTGCGCGCGTCTGCGCTGTACGTCGTCTGTTCATCTTCTAGATCGAACTCGCAGTAGCAGCGATCGTAGTGCGCAGGGGATTTTCCCGTCGCCGCATCGGCTGCATCGGTCGCCTCTACGGTCGTCTGCTTCTCGATCGCTCCTAGATCAGAACAGTCGACGGCGCGGCCGCACTCGTCGTCACTGCTGGGCCCGCGTCCATACTTGCGGTAGCAGCTGACGGCATGCTCATAGCGCAGCAGATCGATCGATACCAACGTCGATCCGCCAAAGGTGCTGTCGGTGTTGGCGTTGGCGACGTAAAGCACGTCTCCCAGCGGATCCATGGCAACAGCCCGCGGGAAAAACAGACAGTGAGCGGGGGGTTCGGTGCTGGTATCAGCCGACTGCCAAGGACGGCAAGCCGGGGCAAGCGGAGCGGGAGGCGTGCAGGCCACAAGACCCAGCCACGCCGCCCCACAAAGTAGAAGGAGCTTATGGATTGGCTTCTTCTTCAAGCAGCTTGGCCCAGTAGATGATTCGGTTGCAGTTCGGGCAGAGTTCGAGAGAGCTGCCGCGCTGCAACACGTTGTAAAGCTGCGGTGGGATATTCATGTTGCAGCCCATGCAGGTGCCGTTTTTCACCGGCACGACCGCCATGCCCCGACGCATGCGAATCGTGCCGTACTTGCGCAGGACATCCGGCTTGACCAGCTTGGCGATCTGGTCTCGTGTCGCGCGAATCTCCACCTGCTGCGCCTCTAGCTCGCGCAGCTTCTCGGCGACGACACCGCGCTGCGACTCAACAGCCTGGCGCTCAGCGGTCAGGCGGGACTCATGCTCATCAATCTTTTCGCGCTGCTGAGCCAGTGCCGTCGCCAGCTTCTGCACATCTTCTTGTCGACTGTCCATCTGGCGGCGAGTCGTCTCGACCTCGCGCTGCACGGCATTCGCTTCACGCAGGTTCTTGACCTGAGACAGCTTCGACTTGGCGCGGCTCAACAGCTGTTCCGCGTCTTTCTGATCGTCTTCCTGCGACTTCCGAAATGCCTCGGTGTCGAGTAACTCTTCGCGCTCTTTAGTCAGCAGCTTTTCAAGCTCGCGAAGAGCGAGCTCTGCCGCTCGCAGTTTCTCGGGAAGAGACTTCATGACGCCATCTATCTCTTGCAGACGAGCATCGTGACGCTGAAGCTCTTCGAGCAGCTTGAGTTGGTCGCGCAACGTATGTTCCTCCAGTGCTCGATCGACGTGGGTGCGTTGTCTTTTTGAGGTATCGGTGGGCCCACCTGGACTTGAACCAGGGACCAGCCGGTTATGAGCCGGCCGCTCTAACCAGCTGAGCTATAGGCCCGAGGAGATCGACCACCACCTTGGCGGCTTGCGCGGGATCCAGCGCAGCCCCTTTTGTTCTGAACACGTGGCGGTATGGGAGGTTTATGCCCCATTCGGAGGTGCAACGTACCGAATGCGCGTTCGCTTGGCAAGTGCGCGGCTGTGATTTTGTAGGATTAACGGCTGCGCTCGCTGAGACGAGCGTGCAAGCTTGCCGGATCTTGAATCGGCGCACCGCAGACCGGCCCGTGACAGACATACGCGACGGCATTGGCCATGGCCGCTGACTGGCCGCTCCTGTGATGAGCGAGCTCATCGGGAAGAGGCTGCTCAGAATGACAGACCAGCACAGCATGATTGGGGACATTGCCCCCATGTCCCGCAGCGACGAGCGCCTGACCTGGCTCGCCCAACGTCCCTTTGTACGATCGCCTTGGGTCGACGACCACCGTCACTGGCAAGCGATGTCGAAGCAGATCCAGCGCAGCGATCCAATTCGACAGACCCATGGGGCGGCGCTGCGCGGCCTGAAGCCCGGCCTGCGAGGTCTGCCTGGCAATCTGCAGGTACCGCTGCCTGCGATCGGCGACGTCTGATCGCTCGCTCTGCCCCTCGCTATTGAACAGCCCGGCAAGGCGTAACAGATTCATGCAGGCACGCTGACACCCGACGGAGCGAGGCCGTTCCATCCTGTCAGGACTTTGTCATCCGTCCCCGGCCAAGTGCGCTCGCGGCGGACGCGCCAAAGGCGAGAGCGGGCGTCGTGAAGCCGCGCGCGTTCTTCGTCCCTTTCTCAGCGTCCTCGAAGCTCTCATGGGCCATTACGCCGCACCAGTGACAGGCCGAATAGCTGCTCGACAGCACGATCGGTCGATCCAGGCGCTGCGCGAGCGCGAAGGCATCGCCCCCCTCGGCAGCCAGTCGACCGGATTGCGCATATGCTGGCGCAGATAGGGGTCGGTCTCGTCCCTCAAACGGCTTTCGTACGTCGGCACTGCATCAGCAAGGCTCGCAGTCGAGCATGAAATGACCACGCGTGCGACGAAAGCACGGCGCTCAGCACACCTAGACCCAACGCCCCAGCAGATAGGCATAGAGCTCATACGCGCACAGCACCAGCATGCTGACCGCGAAAGCGTCCCACAGCACGCGACGAAGTGGCGTCGGCTTTTGCGCATCAGCATCGATGCGCAGATAGGCAAGCTGCGCGACGAACAGCAGCGTGCCGTAGCATAGGGATCCGACCCGCAGCATGCGCTGCTTGTCGGCATACGCGAAGTAGCCGCGCAGAAGCTCGGTAGCCATGGTCAGCGTCTCGACATACGCCAACGCGCAGGCGAGGACGAAGGTCAAAAAGACGCGGCGAACCGTCGCTCCCCACGGAGCACGACCGAATGCGGGCAGCAGGCGCTCGCCCCAGCGCAGGCCGACCTGCATCACTGCAAAATACGTCGCGAAGTACGCCACCGTCAGCAGCGACAGAAAGACCGGGTACCCGTTCAGCGCAATGCGGGCCGGAAAGCGGTATTCCAAGCCAAAACACCGCGTGAAAAACGGCGTGCCGAAGTAGTTCTGCAGAAAGCTCAGGGCCGTGATGTACAGGGCTGTCTTGGCGGCGTGTCGTTGAGTGATGCCCAGGTGACGCTCCTTGAGCACGGGCCACAGCCAGATCGGCAGCGCCGCGGCCACGCCAAACAGCAGATAGGCTCGGTCGTCCCAGCGAGAAAAGGCGCCCGAGAACAAGACGAGCGCGACCAGACCAACCCACAGCGGGGTGTACAGCAAATACCAGCGCTCGGTAGCCTGCCGCGCTGGCTCGTGCGACGCGGCGTGTGGCGAACGTCTGCCAAGTACCTCGGGTGGACGCATACCGGCCGAGCCTGCCATGGACCGCTGCTTCGTCTTTCTAAGCATGCGCGCTACATACCGCGAAGCGACGCAAACGGCCACGGGCTCGCGGCGGGAAGCAGACGGCTCGCAGCGCATGCGCACGCCTTCGGCCCTCGCCCGCCGGGGGACGCCAGGCGAATCGGTATCGATCTTTAATGCCCCGCACTTCACATCATTTTGGGTCTTCGTTTTCGCAAACGAGGTCGATATAATAGGACGCTCCTCTACGCGTACCGGCTGAGGGCTAACTGTGGACGTTCGCTCTGATATTTCGTTCCGGGAGAGCCGCGATGAATGACCCGATTTGGGCTGAGCTTTCGCGTATCCGCGACCTCATTGGGCAAGGCCAACATGATGAAGCGCTGCAGACAGTCATCGCGCTGCAGCAAACCCTGGAAGGGGTGGCGGGCGCGCAGGCCTTCCTGCTGCGTGGCCTTGCCTTGGCTGGTTTGGGTCAACCCGACCGTGCCGAGCGAAGCTTTCGCACCGCCTATTCAATCGTTCGCTATGCGCCTCCGACAGAGACATTGGCCCAGCGCATCCTGGGTGAAGCGGCGGAGCGCATCGGTCGGAAAGACGAAGCCATCGCGGCGTATCAAGCCGTGTTGGCCAACAATCCCAACGATGTCACTGCAAAGGCATCGTTAAGCAAGCTACAGCACGGCAAGTAAGCCACATTGCCCAGGCGCTGGCCGCTTGTCAGAACCGCAGCGGCCATCTGCGTCGAGAATTGCCCCAGTTCAACGGGTTCGGCCAGTCAGCCAATCAACAAGAAGTCAGCTTCTCGTCGAGGTCGATCGGTGGCTTCCTTACATAGCCTTCTATGAATATTGCTTGACCTCTGGTGGTAAATGCAGGTACCTGTCGCACATGGATTCACCGGGCACATCAGCGGATCTAGGCGGTCTGTTCCCGTCACCACGTCTCTCAGCGACGAGAGAAAGCGGCATGACAGGTCCCTCCGCGGTCCTGCTGATTGAAGACGATCCGGCCATTATCAACAGCGTGGTCAGCAGCCTTGGTGAAGCCGGCTATCCCGCTCTGATCGCGATGGATGGAGACGAGGCCCGCGCCCTGATCCAGCGACGCAGCGTCGGTGTGGTGATGTTTAGCTGGCGCTTCATTGTTCAGCTCGGCGGCGGCGAGATCCTGCGCGAGCTTCGGCAGCGCAGTGCATCCCGCCACGTGCCCATGATCGTCTTCTCAGCCAACCACGCCGAGCTGATGGAAGCCACGCAGCATGGCGTACAGGACTACATCCCCAACCCGCTGCGCGGCGACGATCTGATCCACGTCGTCGAGGAATACGTCAGCTAGGCCCGCTGCCCCGACTCACGCGCGATAACAAGCGCCCAGGCAAGCGTCTACTTACCGGCTCGCTTCGTCGCAATCGCCAGGCGATGCAGCCCAACGGTCTTGGCTAGCTCCATCACTGAGACCACGCGGCCATGATGAGTCGTCTCGTCGGCCTGGATGATGACTTGGGTATCGGGGTTTTCGGCTTTGGCATCGACCAAGAGCTTCTGCAGCTGATTTGCGTCGACAGCCTGGCCGCGCACCACCATTTTCCCGTCGGGCGCCATGGCAATCGTGAGGTCCTTCTTGCTGATCTGGACCTCTTTGGTCGCGCCTTTGGGCAGGTTTACGCGCAGACCGCTGCGAGCCCCCGCATCGGCCATCACCGACGACGTGACCATAAAAATAATCAGCAACACTAAGAAAATATCGGTGAGCGGGGTGATGTTGATCTCGGCGAAGATGCCTTCTTCGTCTCCGACATCTCCCTCGCCTGGGACCTTGCCTATCGCCATGGCTCTTCCTTGTGATCCATCGTCGGAATGGCTGCGTTAAAGGGTCTGTGAGCCTTCGCTCGCTGCCTTGACGTCGACGTCGACCTCGGTCTCAGCCATGGCCCCATTCTCTTTGCCCGAAACAGGCGAGCTGTCCGACTCTTTCGCCGAGCCGCGAGACGTATCACCTTTGCCGCGCCCGGACGTTCCATGCTCGCGCAAAAGCTCGACGAATTCCTCGACGAGAAGCCGCAGCTCGACATTCGTGCGCGACAGCCGAGCCTGGAAGTAGTTGAAGAACAGCAAGGCGACGACCGCCACACCGATACCCACGGCGGTTGAGATCAAGGCCTCGGCAATTCCCGGCCCGACGACCTCGATGCCCGCTTGCTTGCTGCGACCAATGGCCTCGAACGCGGCCATGATGCCGACGACGGTGCCAAACAACCCGACAAATGGAGTGGTGGCGCCGACGGTACCCAAGACCCACAGCGGCCCGCGCATGCCCAGCGCAACCCGCTGACGCTCGCGGTCTACGGCGGCCGCCATCACTTCAGGCGAGCTACGCCCCATGCGCTCGAAGCCGACCAGCATGACATCGGCCAACGGCGACTTGCTGCGCTCGCAGGCGACTCGCGCTTCTGCCAAGGCTCCCCGATACAAGCAGCGCTTCACCGACTCGGAAAGGGCGCGCATGCGATCCGTGAAGCTCCACAAATAAATCGCCCGCTCGATGGCCACAGCCAAGGCAACCACCGAGCACAACAGCATGGCAGCGAGGGTAAATCCCCCCGCTTTCAGCAACGACGTAAGGTTGGCAAACATGGACATTGAGAAGCTTACCTCGTATCGGCCCCTTGCGGGATGCGGCTTGACGTGCGGACTGCGATCTTGGGGTTCATGGGATGGCTCGCAGCGGCTGCTGCCATCCGGCGTGGCGTCCCTGGGGCGTCTTCCCACCGGCACGAGCGCAGAAAATAACGATGGGTCAGCCTTGTTGCTTCCACCGCGAAAGCACAAAACGAATCGTGATAAAGTAGACGCGAAGATCTGCCCTGCGGCATCGTGGCTCTATCAGGACGGCAGACTCGACCGCGTCCGCAAGGCCGCCGAGGGTTGGCCAGAAAGCAGAGCAGCACCGCCGCTGTAGAGGTAACGATGTCTGTGCGCCCTCCGGCTCCGCCTAGCGGTGGGTCGGGCTCAAACAATCCAAAGCCAGCACCGCCTCGCCCCGCGCCGCCACCACCGCCCCGCGCGCCCAGTGCGGCACCAGCCAAGCCGTCTTTGGGCACCTTGGCCGGCGATGACGACGACGATCGGCCACCGCCACCGAAGCCGATTCGTGCCACCAACCAGTTCAAGGCGGTCTCGCTGACGCCTCCGCCAGCGCCGGCACCGGCAGCCCCGCAGCGCCCTGCATCCAGTGCGCTCTCTGGGCGAACAGTCGCTGCGCCGCCGCCTCAGCCTGCACCGCCCCCAGCGAGCCCGCCTGGGCTTGGCGAATCGACGGTGATGATGGCCACGCCGCCGATTCCGTCCCCCCCTGGAGGTGGCGAAGCGACGGTTCAGTTCAGCACGGCGAACTTGGGCAGCTATGCCTCTGCCGCCTCGGGCGGCGGCCTTCCCGGAGTGGGAGGCATGCCCACCACCCCGCAGCGCCCAAGTATCGACATCCCCGTCCTTCGCGGCCCGTCGTATGGCGCGCAAGCCGAAGCAACGCGGATGCTCGACATCCCGGTTCGCGCTGCGGCAGCGCCCGTGCCGAATAACGAATCGACACGGATGATGGACGGAATCAACGTCGCATCCCTGCTGGCCGGAGTCGCCAACCAAGGCGTCGGCGAGTCGACGATGACGACCGAAAAGAGCGGCGTCGTCGACGGGAAGGGCAACCGCAAGAAGCCCGTTTCTGACGTCAAAGCACGCAGCAAGGCCAAGGTCACGCCGATCGATCCAGGCCGCCTGCTGGTGCAGCAAGAAGCCGCCGAGCAGAAACGCTCGGAAGCGACCATGATGGGCTCGCTCGACAAGTTTCTGCAGCAGCCGAGCGCGCCCAAAAGGCCGGGACTCGATGAAGATCTGCCCGCGGAAGGCACAATCGTCGGCAAGTTCCTGGGCTTCTTCGGCGCGACGGCCACCGCGGCTGCGGGCCCGGCTGCTCCCGTCGGAAAAGATCCGGTCGAAGAGACCTGGGAAGCCGTGCGCGAAGCGCCGCTGCTTAACGGTCTGAATCCGCAGTTCATTACCGATGCCATCAAGGCAGGCGATCTCAAGCTAGTTCGCTCGGGACGCGACCTTCTGCTCGACACCAACGGCCGGGCGCTGCTGATCATCGAAGGCCAAGCCGCGATGGCTCGCTTCAATGCCGAGGCTCTTGATCGCGAGCGCCGTGCCCAAGCCAGCTACAAAGCCGGCGACAAAAAAGCCGAAAAGCGCGAGATGAAGCGACGCCAGGAAGTCGGGCCGCTCATCCGCATGTGCGAGACCAATCTGGGCCTGTTTACCGAGGGTGATCTGATCACGCTCGACACGCGAAGCCCCGATGCGGCCAACGTCGCGGTCTATTCCATCACGCCGGTCCGCCTGCTGAGTGTCTCGATGGGGCGGCTTGAAAGCTGGCGCCGCACGTATCAGTTCTTTGGCGATCGCCTGCGACGAGCCACCGACGCAGCGCGCAGCCGCTTGAACGCCAACACGGGCGCTCGCTCGCTGGTGGCTGACTTCTTTGTCCGCCACGGCTTGTCGGTGGCGATGTCACTGCGCGTTCGCGAGCTAGACAAGTGCATCGAGTGTTACGAGTGTGAAAAGGCCTGCGAGGCGCGCTATGGCGTCAAGCGCCTGTCGCTCAACGGCAAGGTGCTCGGCGCGCTCGACTTCGTCGACTGCTGTCACACCTGCGTCGACCAGCGCTGCATCGACCCCTGCGCGTATGACGCGATCAAGTTCGACGACGACAAAAAAGAAGTCGTGATCTTGGAAGACGCGTGCATCGGCTGCTCGCTGTGCGCGCTCGCGTGCCCGTACGACGCCATCGAGATGCACGATCTCGAAGAAAAGCCGCTGCTGCAGATCCGTCTGCAGAAAGAAAACAAGCTGGGCTATGGCGAGGGCAAGCCGCGCAAGGCCAAGCTACGCCGCATCGCCAGCAAGTGCGACCACTGCGTCAACTACGAGGACCAGGCCTGCATCAGCGCCTGCCCGACCTCGGCGCTGCTTGAGATCCCGCCCGAGGCTGCATTCACCGAGCGCACCGACTCGATGGCCTCGGCCGCCAAGAAGGGCTTCGAGCACTCGGTGATGTTCGACGTCAACGAGATCTTCGATCCCAAGAAGTTTTACAAAGGCCTCTCGGAAGAAGACGACAAGGCCAAGAAGCAAGAGCAGCGCTTCCGCACGGGCTGGCTGTGGCTGATCTCGCTTCTCGGAACGCTCGGCTGCGTCGCCGAGATCGTGCTGCGCAAGGGCTGGCCCGATCTGTCGCTGCTCTTCTATTACCTGACCAAGTACCTGCCTGAGGATCACCCGCTGCACCTCGATCCTGAGACAGCGCTGGCCAACATCGACTTCCGTCCCGGCTCGCCGTTTGCCCTGTGGCTCGGCTACATCGGCACGGTGATCATGTTCTCGTCGATGTTCTATTCGATCCACAAGTGGGTGCCCCAGCTAAAGAGGCTGGGCGGACAGCAGGCGATGTTCGACTATCACGTCTGGGCCGGCACCATCGGCCCGGTGCTCGTCGGTCTGCACACGGCTGCCAAGCTCGACAACTGGGTCTCGCTGGCCATTTACGCCATGCTAGCGACGGTGATCTCGGGCGTGATTGGGCGCTATCTATCAACAGAATTGCCCGATCTGGCCTCGCAAGCATCACTTTTGGTAATGGAATACGAGCGCAAGCTGGCCGATCTGCGCAACCGCCATGCCGGCGTCAACGTCGCGGATCGCTTCTATGCCAACCTGAAGAAACACTATTCTCGGGTCACCGATCCGAAGCTGTCGGGTGTTGGTTCGGGCTGGATGGCGCTGCGCATGCTGCTGGTCGACGCGATCGTGCGACCATTCCGGGCTTCGCTTTTGCGTCATCGCTTGTCGGGCATCAAAGACACCAAAGCGCGCACCAAGGTCGCCTTCATCGCCTCCGAGCTTGCGCTGTTCGAGCGCCGCCGCGTCCTTTACCCCAAGATCGAGCCGATGTTCCGCGAGTGGAAGATCGTCCACATCCCCTTCGCTATCGCCCTGACCATCCTGTCGGGCATCCACATCGTCATCGAGCTTCTGCGCTAGCCCAGGCTGGCCGCGCGGCACAGCGGCGGGCAGGCTTCGCCGTTGGGGCGCTCTTCGCGATAGCTCTGCACCGTCGCGGCGAAGTCCACTTTGGTCGCGCTGCTTTTCGTCTCGATAACCCGGATCGAAAAGCGATCGCCCGGCTGATAGTCCTCTCCAGGTCCCTCAAATACGACGCTCAGCACATAGTCCAAAGACGGCGGCGACGTCGCAGAGCGCAAGCGAGCGCTCGCCTGGATCGGACCGACGAAGCGAACGCCAAACTCGCTGGTATCCAGTACCCGCCAGAATGCTCCGCTGGCGCAGACCTCGCGATGACAGAGCGTGATCGAATAGCCCACGATTTCGTCGATCTGCGTTATGCGAAGCGGCGCCTGGTACGCGATCTCGCTCTCGCAGCGCGCCTCGCCGCACGACGGTACCGAGACGGGATCCTGCGGCAGCGAGATGCCGCCTCCGAAGCCACACGACAGCGATCCACCCAGCACCCAAAGGCCCAAGGACTTTGGCAGATGGAACCAGCGCCCCCTGAGTGTTCGAATCATGGGCTGTCCTCGGTCAGACGCACGCTGCGCAGACGCAGGGCGTTGCTAATCACGCACAGCGAGCTAAGGCTCATCGCGGCGCTGGCCAGCATCGGACCTGGCAGCACACCGAGCAGCGGATACAGTGCCCCGCCCGCGATCGGCACGCCCAGCGCGTTGTACAGAAACGCGAACCACAGGTTCTGGCGGATGTTGCCCAGCGTCGCCTGGCTCAATCGGCGAGCCCGCAGCACGCCGGCCAGATCACCACCCAGCAGCACCAGACCCGCTGCGTGCATGGCGACATCCGTGCCGCTGCCCATGGCGATGCCGACATCCGCGACCGACAGCGCCAGCGCATCGTTGATGCCGTCCCCGGCCATCGCGACGCGACGCCCCTCGGCCTGAAGCCGCTTGATCAGCGCCGCCTTGTCCGTCGGGGACTGACCGCCATGGACCTCGGCGTCCGGCAGATCCAGCTCGCGAGCCAGCGCAGCGACGGCGGCCCGGCTGTCTCCACTGGCCACGACCACGCGCAGCCCGGCCCGCGACAGCGCCTTGAGCACAGTGCGCGAGCCGTCTTTCAGCGGATCCTGAAGCGCCAGCACGCCCGAAAGCGCGTCCCCCTTGGCCACAAAGACACAGGTGCGAGCCGCCGCCTGCCATGCAGAGGCGACGGCCGCAGCCGGCGACAGATCGATCCCTTCGCTCTTTAGATACTCGGCGCTGCCCATTCGACAGAGCGATCCCTGCACCAGGCCGCGCAGGCCGCGGCCCGGCACCGCTTGAACGTCGGTCGCAGGCATCGACGGTACGCCACGCTCATGCGCCGCCATCTGAACAGCCCGTGACAGCGGATGCTCGCTGCCGCTGGCCAACGACGCTGCCAATGACAAAAGCGCCGCCTCATCGCCGCCTGCACTCGGCTCGCTGGCCACGCGAAAAAGCTCGACCACCCGCGGCTTGCCTTGGGTCAGCGTTCCGGTCTTGTCAAAGACCAGCGTGTCGACGGTCGCCAAGCGCTCTAGGGCTTCGGCGTTGCGCACCAAGACCCCCGACCGCGCCCCCCGACCGCTGGCCACCGCGATCGACATCGGCGTCGCCAGGCCCAGCGCGCAAGGACAGGCCACGATCAGCACTGACACCGCCGAAAAGACCGCCATGCCCAGCCGCGTAAGAGGCGTCCCCGATCCAAAGGCCAGCCACGCCAGAGCCGCGATCAGCGCCGCGGCCACGACGCCTGGCACGAAGACCGCCGACGCGCGATCGGCCAAGCGCTGGATGGGCGCACGGCTGCGCTGCGCCTGCGCGACCTGAAGCGCGATCTGCTGCAGCAGCGTCTGGCTGCCGACGCGCAGGGCCTGAACGATCAGGCTGCCATTGCCGTTGACCGTACCAGCATGCACGCGATCGCCGCGCTGCCGCGTGGCCGGCATGGGCTCGCCGGTCAGCATCGATTCGTCGAGCGCACTCTCGCCCTGTTCAATGACACCGTCAACGGGCACTTTCTGACCGGGGAGCACGCGCAGGCGATCGCCAGGCATCAGCGCGGCCAGATCGACCTCGTGCTCACGGCCCTCGGCATCGATGCGGCGGGCCTGTCGCGGCTGCAGGCCCAAGAGCGCGCGAATCGCATCGCCGGTCCGCTGCCGCGCCCGTAGCTCAAGCACCTGTCCCAGCAACACCAGCGTCGTGATCACCGCGGCGGACTCGAAGTAAAGCGGCGCGTGGCCACCCGACTCAGACGACGCGAGCCGCGCCGACAGCCCCGGCACCAGCAGAAATGCCAGACTGAACACAAAGGCCGCCAGCGTCCCCAGAAAGATCAGCGTGAACATGTTCAAGTTGCGCGTGCGCAGCGACGCCACGCCGCGCTGCCACAGCGGCCAGCCCGCCCACAGCACCAGCGCCGTCAAGACCGCCTGCAGCGGACCGCTTTCATGAGCCAAAAAGGCCGGGACCTGCCGAAACAGCGACGGAAACCACATCGGCCCCATGGCCATCGCCAGCACCAGGGCGGCCAGCGGCGCCGACAGCACGAAGCGACGAGTCATGGCTGAAAGCTCGGGGTCGCTGGATGCAGATCCTTCAGCCAGCGACGGGACCTGCGGCTCTAGGGCCATGCCGCAGACGGGACAGGGAACAGGCTTGCTCTCGCGCACTTCTGGGCACATGGGGCAGACATAGACCGTGCCCTGGGGACCCGCAGCCGACACGCCTGGCGCCATCGCGCCCGTTCCCGCAGCCGATCCGCCGGGCGACGGTGCTGCCGCTGGGCTGGGGGCCGCTGGGCGGGCCGGGCGCGGCGGAGGCGGCGACGCAAGATAGTGCTCGGGATCGGCAGAAAACTTGGCGCAGCAGCGCGGATTGCAGAAGTAGTACGTCGTGCCGCGATACGAAAACGTGCCCCCCTTGGGAGCCTGCGTGCTCACCGACATGCCACAGATCGGATCGATCGCCGTCGCTGAACCGGAAACCGAAGCAGCGCCAGCGAGCACAGGTCCCGCAGGACTGCCAGAGTGCGTCTCAGAAGACATGGCTCTAACCTAAACACACGCTCGGATGGAGCCCAGCCCAATTCCCGTTTCAGCCGCGGCCAGGCCCAGGTATGCCTGCCAATGTGCCTGAAGGTCGGCGAAGATTCCACGGCGCGCAACGACGCACAAGCGACGCATCCAAGCCCCTGCTTTTGATATCCTGGACAGGAGTTACTCTCTCATGGCGAATCGACCTCCCTCGTCAGGCCAGCCCGGTAGCAAGGGCCCGCGATCTATCGAATCGGTCAGCAAAGCAGGGCCCGTCGCCGCCTCGTCCGCGGTGGATGCGGCTCAGGGCGTCGCTGGCGTGGACGCCACAGCCCGCGTCGATGCAGTGACCGCAGCGCCGGCCGTGGCTGCAGCGACGGCGGTGGTTGCAACGCAGAAAGTGGCGGGCAGCGATCGGGTGCAGGCTGTCATCGACAAGCTGCGCCGCGGAGCCATGACACCGACGCAGGCGGTGCAAGAGCTGATCGACGACGTCGTGCAGCGCAGCCTGCCGGGAGCCAGCCCAGACTCTCCCTTGGTCAAGCAGCTTCGGACGCTCTTACAGTCGTATGCCAAAGACGATCCGTATCTGGCCAGCCGCATCGAGCGGCTCGATCCGCCATCCAGCCCCGGATCTGGACAATGACGATGCATGCGCTCCGTGAGGGCACGCGCTCGGCAGTCCGCATACCGTCGAGACGCAGCCCACCTGCGTCCAGCTTTGTGATGCAGCGACGGCACGTCCGATTTGGCTGGGGCCTGGTCCTCGGCGTGATTCTTAGCGCGATCCTAGGCGGCCTGCCCGGCCTAGCCAGGGCGGCGGATGCAGCGGCGCCTGCGGCAGGCTCGGCGGCAACGAAAGCGCGGCGCCTGCGAGTGACCATCGCCACGCTGCCCAGCCCAGGTATCAGCGAAGACGTGCAGGTGGCGATACAGCGCGAGCTGGGCGAGGCGCTGCGCAAAAACAGCCACCTGGACATGAAGGACCTCGACGTACGCCTGGCCGAGTTCGCGCAAGAGATGCCGTTTGATCAGGTCGAGCTGGCCCGTACGACGCTGCAGAAGGGCCGCGATGCGCTGTTCAAGATGGAGATCGACAGCGCCATCCTGCAGCTAGCCGACGCCGTCGATCAGCTAATCGCCGTCCTGCCGTACATCAAAAAGCAGGAGCTGGCCGACGCGATGATGGCGGTGGCCATCGCGCAGTTCCAAAAAGGCAAGACACAAGCCATGCAGCAGGCGCTCAGGCGGCTGTTCGTCTGGCGACCGACGTACACGGCGGATCCAACGCAGGTGCCGCCCCAAATGACCGATGCGGTCGAAGCAGCGCGCCATGAAGTTAGCCAGCTTGCGCGGGCCGATCTGCAGGTGTCGTCCGAGCCGAGCGGAGCGCAGGTCTTTGTCGATGGGGACTTTATCGGCGTCGCGCCCATTTCTGTGCCGGGCCTGGCGGTCGGCGAGCACTATGTGACGCTCAGAAAGCTGGGCTATAAGCGCGGCCTGCGCGTGGCCCAGGTCAAGGCCAATAGCGGCGCCACAGTCATCGGCAAGCTGATGCGATCGGAAAAGTATCTGCTGGTCGAACAAGCCGTGGTCAAGGTCGCGCCCCAGATGGGAAAGAGCCCCATCGACAGCGTCGTCGACAACCTGCGCGAGACCCTGTTTCTGGATCAGACGCTGTTCGTTCAGCTGCGCAAGCGAACCGGCGAAGACGTCGAGCTGTCGGCGCACCTGTACGATCTGCGCTCGCGTCAGCTCATCAGCAAGCAGGTCGCGACGGTGCGGGTGCAGGCGAGTGTGCCGCAGGCCGGGGTCTTGGCCAGCGTCGCCGAGGAGCTATACCGCGGCATCGACTATGAAGCGGGCCTGCGTGCTCCCGTCGATGCGCCACCGCCGCCACCGCCGGTTGAGGCGCGCCCGCTGTACAAGCGCTGGTGGTTCTGGGCCGCCATCGGAGTCATCGCCGCCGGCACGGCTACGGCGGTGGTGATCGCCGCCACGCAGCGCAGCGCGAGCTGTCCAAGTGACCACCTCTGCACCGGCTCGATCGGCCTTGCGCTGTCGTACTGACGCGCGCTCTCGCACGCCCCAATTCGGCTCATTTTCCGTCGAGGCGTTCCCGGAAAAGGCCGTGTAAACAAGGTACGCGCAGCCGAAAATCCAGACGGGCCGTGATGCACACGGAGGGTACCCATGCCAAACAAGCCAGAGCTCGCCCCGTTTACCGCCACGCTGGGCAATGTCATACGTACTGATACGTTAGACTTCCGCAGCGCCTGGATCGGCATGGAGCCGACGTTTTCCAACAAAAAGACGCTGAAGCTCTGGCGTAAGAACGCAGCGACGGAAGAAGCCGAGACGGAGTTCTTCTGGAGCCCGTACACGCTGGGCATGGAAAAAGCTGTCGCCAAAGCCATGCGCGAAAAATACCGCGACGCGCGCAAGCGGGGCGCCGACTGGTGTCTGTTCGACGAAGTCGAGCGCGAGCGCGATCTGGACCAGTGGGGCGCGCCGCGACAAAACTTGCACTTCCGCTGCAAAGGCGACGACCACGTCTTTACGGTGCGCTTTGGGCTCGATCCCGAGACCTACGAATTCAGCATCAAGCCCGTGCCACTTCTGTGGCTGTACGACGCGCGCTTCGTTCGCTTCTTGCAAGAGATCGTCTGGGACATCCCGCAAGAGCTTGGGCTGCGCCCGTCGATCGCCCACGGTGGCTGCCAGTTTTCGCTGTCGGCCAAGACGTACCTTTCAGGCAGCCTGCTCGCCGACACTCTGTGCGATCGCTTCAACCATCCTGAGCTAGCCTGCTGGATCTTCGATTACCCCAACTGCGACGACCGCAGCCTGCGCGCCACACCCCGCAGGCGCGAAGCCTTCCTGCGCGTCTTTGAACAGTACTGGGCGGGCGCCTTCCATCCCCAAGCCATCGGTCAGTTGTGCGTCGAAAACGCCCTCCTCGACTATGGCTTTGGGCCGGCTGCGCAACCGCCAGCGGGGCTGATGTCCGAGGCCGGTCCCGTCGGAAGCCAGGAGGAGATCTTTCAGACCAACTTCGCCTTTGCCCGCGCCGTGCGACTGCTCGCCCAGAATGTCCACCCCGGCTATTGGCAGGGCGCGCATCCTGAGTCGCTGGGCTATCGCCCCGATCAGATCATGCGCTACAGCGAGACCAACCTGAACCGCCTGCGCATTCGCGGCGAATACCATGTCAAAAGCGGTGAAGTGCTGCAGAAAGATGCCGTGCCCCCGCTGTCCGCCGCGCTCAACCACACCATGCTGTACGACGAGGCGAGCTTTGAAGTCCGCGCCCAGTACGGCTGCACCAGCGCCCGCGACTTCGTCGAGTCGGTGCTGCTGGAAGTGCATCGCGCGCAGTACCTGCAGCGCCATCCGCAGGTCAAGCCGAAGCTGCGCGTGCTGCACGACCCGCTGCTCGCGGACGCAGAACAGACGCTCTTGCGGCTGGGCGCCCACGATCGACTGCAGGCGCTGCGCAGCGAGGCGTACGACTGGAACTGCGAGAGCTCTTTGGGCCGCATTCAAAGCGACTTCATCGAGCCCGAGACGCTGTTCTGGGAAGTCTGGCAGCGCCTGCCCCTGCGCGAGCAAGCGCTGATCGCACGCGAGGCGCTCGGTGGCCTGATTGAACGGGTCACGCAAGCCGCCACCTGCGATCCCCGACGCAGCGAGTCCGCCATCGCTCCCGTCGACGAGGCGGCCGCGCTAGATGCCGAAGCCGATCCGATGGAATGGCACCGCCACCGTGTCCACCCCATCCTGTGGCAGGTCTTAAAAGCCGACCCAGCCGTGCTGGCCAGCGACGAAGATGAGCCGCTGCGACGCGAGGTGGCCCGCTTTCATGTCGATCCCGATCGCTACCTGACCCGACGGCCGACGTGGAGCCTGCGCAATCTGCCCGAGCCCTGGCAGCCTTCTGCCACGCGCGGCTAAGCGCGCGGGCGAGTCCTGACTGCGGGGTCAGCCGAGGGCGGCATGGTGCGCAGAAAAGCGCCCGCTGGCGAGGGCCGATTCGGGCATACTGCGGTGGTTTTTCTGACGGAATCGGGCACGCAGACGCGCCGCCCCAACCCCCAGCAGCCCATGGCACCGAAGGACGCATGATGTCAGTGAAAGACGGCCCGCAGACCGGTCACGCCCGCCCGCAGAGCTCTGCCGATGCCCTTGCGCGCATCGAAAAGCAGGTGCGCGACATTCCCGACTTTCCCAAGCCCGGCATCCTGTTTAAGGACA
>CAZKOY010000046.1:0-36695 GCA_964554495.1 uncultured Myxococcales bacterium | reverse complement strand
AGGAACATCTCGACGAAGGCCTGGTTGCTGGGATCCTGCGCAAGCTGCGGCAGCACGCGCTTGATCACGCACTCTTTTTGGAAGCCCCCAGGCCCAAGCTGACGGGCCAGAAACACATCCGCCATGCCGCCCGTGGCCAAGTGCGAAAGCAGCGTGTATTTGCCAAAGCGGCGAGGGAATCCGGCGGCTTTTCCTGTCGAGCCCATCGAGTGCGAACAGAATAGCGAGGCCGCTTGGTGAAGAAAAGCACCGCCTTTTCGATTCGGACTATAGTGCCGGCGTTTCGCGCCTTTTTGGGTCCTCGGACGCGCCAACGCTCCTTCAAAAACCGCAGCTAGCTGCCCTCTGTGTCGCGTCGTCAGCGTCGCATGATCTAGGGGCACGAACTCCTTAGGAGTCAGCCATGAATTCGCGCACCTTCGTGCTGTCGTTCCCGCTTTTGCTGTGGCTCGGTCCGCTGCTGTCGCTGTCTTTGTCGTCGCTGGGCTGCAACACCCAGACGATGATGATCGACGAGGAAGAAGCGCGCCGCCGCGATCTCAGCAGCGGCGATCCGCGTCCCGACTTGTCGACGCCGCCTTTCGATTTGGCATCGCCGCGCGACCTTTCGCCCGTACCGGACTTGTCAGGCAAGCCGGATCTGTCGCCCTGCACCAGCGATAGCGAGTGCAATAGCGGCGCCTGTCGTCCGGTGGGCACCGATGGTGCATCGATCTGCGTGCGCGGCTGTCGCAACCAAATGGACTGTGCGGCGCTTCCCGGTGGGCTTTTCTGCGAGCCAAAGAGCGCTGGATCGAGCGATGGCTTCTGCGTTCCGGCGAGCAGCAGACACTGCGCAAGCTGCCGCAAGGACAGCGACTGCGGTCTATCTGGGCGCTGTCTGCAAGCGCCGGGGGACATTGCTCCGGCTTGCCATGTCGACTGCTCGCTGTCCGCGGCCGCCTGTCCCAGCGACTATGAGTGCCTCGATGTTCCCGACGGAAGCTCGGGCGGGGATATGGGCGTGTCCAGCCGCAAGCTGTGTGTACCCAAGGCCAAGCTGTGCTTGGATTCGCTGGGGGGCTTCTGCGATCGCGTGTCGTTGCCGCAGACCTGCTGGCGCGAAAACGACGCGGGTGCTTGCACGGGACAGCGAAGCTGCCTGCCGGGTGGTCGCTATGATCGCTGCGCCGCCACGACGCCCCAGTACAAGCGCTGCGGCGACATGGATCCACCTGGCTGCATGCTGAAGCTGGCGGCCGACGCGACGAGCAGCAAGCAGCACTGCGGTCGCTGTGGCAACGCCTGTGGCACGAACGAAGACTGCTGCGCAGGCACCTGCAAGCCGCTCGATACCGTCAGCGACTGCGGAGTCTGTGGCAAGTCCTGCGCGGCGGGCAGCGGCTGCTGCGGCGGAAGCTGCACGGCCCTAAACACTGTGTCGAACTGCGGTCGCTGCGGCAACGTCTGCCCAGGCCTGGGTCTGTCGAGCAATGATGTGTTCTGCCAAGCCGGCAGCTTGACCTGCAACATGACCTGCCGCGGCGACAACTACGACATTGACACGCTGATGAGCAACGGCTGCGAGGTCCTGGACCAGGTGCCGCCGGGCCACACGCAGCCGACGGCAGCCAGCCGGGGATCCAAGGACTGCTATGACGGCGCCTCACAGGACAACTTCAGCTCGATCGTTCCGTCGGATCAGCGAGTTCACACCAACCCGCCGGTCGCTTCGTTTTCGGGCTCAGTGGGCGCGGCACCTGACTGGTGGGTGGTGCATGCCGACGGCGGCACATTCTGCGTCAACGACTATCTGGTCAGCTTCACGACGCGCGGCGGTGTGCCGACGCCGTGCTATCGCCTGTCGATCTTCACCAATAAGAAATCCGACAGCGTCACGCTTTCCGGCAACAGCTTCGGCAGCATGTCGTCGGGGGCTAGCTCGTACTCCGGTGGATCGGACATCTATTTCTTGGTCGAAAAGCTCTGCTCTAGCGCGCCAGAGCTGGTGAGCTACACCGTCGACTACCACCTGTGATGCGATGCGTCCCACGTCGTCAAACACGGGCTTTAGGGCCGGGCTGAGTCACGCTGCCTGGCTTGGCATGCTGCTGGCTGGCTGCGCGACCGTCGACGGTGGGCTGACGTGGCCAGACGAGACACCGGATGCTGATTGCAGCGGCTATGCCTGCTTGGTGCCGCGCTGTGCGGCCGGCGCAACGACGGAGCTAATAGGTCGCGTCACGGCACCGAACGGCCACACGCCGATTCCTCAGGCGCTGGTCTATGTTCCCAAAGAGCGGGGCCCGCTGAGCGCGCAGCCAAGCGCGCTGACCTGCGAAGCCTGCAGCAGTCCGCTGCGCGATCGCGCGCTGGTGGTGACGCAGACCGGCATGGATGGTCGCTTTGCGCTGCGCAACCTGCCTGCCGGTGAGCGCATTCCCATCGTCGTGCAAAAGGGGCGCTTCCGTCGCGTCTTTGAGCTTCCGCTGACCGCGTGTCAGAGCCAGCAGGCCATGGGCCCAGGACTGCTGGGCAGCTTGCCCTTGCCGGCCCAGCGCAGCGAGGGAGATCTGCCCCAGATGGCCGTCGCGGCCGGCGATCACGACGCCATCGAGTGCGTCTTGCGTGAGCTTGGTTTCTCAGCCAGCGAGTTTACGGCGGCGCGCGATCCGGCCAGCGCAGGCGAGGGCCGCGGCGCCATACACCTGTACGACAACCAATCGCCGGGAACGCCCGCGCTGCCGGGACAGTCGCCGATCGCAGAGCTTCTTTCGGATCGCGAGCGGCTGTTTCGCTATCACCAGATCTTTCTAAACTGCTCTGGCACGACGCACTCGGCGGCGCTTTTGCGTCAGCCGCAGGTGCTGGCCAACCTGCGCGACTATCTGGCTGCGGGGGGCCGCGTGTACGTGACCGACTGGTCGTACGACTTCTTGCAGCAGGTGCCTGAGCTCTCGCCGTTCGTCTGCTTTGAGGACGATCAGGACTGCTCGATCACGACGCCGCACGGCTTTCACACCGCAGTGGGGCAGGGGGGAACGCTCAGCAGCCTGCGCGCCGCGGTCAACCTGAATTCGCCTCGAACCGTGGCGCTGGCCGACTGGCTGCGAACGCTTTCCCCGTCGGCCCCGCTGGTTCCCGATGCGCTGCCGATCAGCGAGCTTCTGCCGGGCTGGGTCGTGGTGCAGCAAGCCGCAGCCGACAGCGCGCGGTACCCCGTGACGACGTGGCTGTCGGCCGATGTCGCTGACCGCATTCGTCCGCCGCGTCAGCGTCCCCTGACCTTGAGCTTCGACTATCCGCCGCACGCCGTGTGCGGACGAGCGCTGTTTAGCTCGTACCACACGCGCCAGCGCTCGATGCGGCTGGCGTTTCCTGCGTACTGTCCGCCCGATGGAGCCGCATTGTTGCCGCAAGAACACGTCTTGGCCTTCTTGTTTTTTGAACTGACAAGCTGCATTGGCGAGATCGGCTAGCGCGCTATTTGCTCCAGTAGCCTTGCAGCTTGGCCGACTTGGCCGGAGGAATGGGCTGCGTCAGTCGCTTGCGGATCTCGACGGCAGCCAGGGCCAAGCGCTCGGAAAACAGGATGATGTCATCGATGGGCAGGTTCTTGATGTTGAGCGAGCAGCGCAGGCCGTAGTGGCCTTCGTAAAGTGCCAGCGCGCCAATCGTCAGCTCGGCATTTAGCTGCAGCGCCTCGCGCTGCGAGAGCAGCGAGTCAGGTCCTACCTCTGCGACCAGCACGATCCACGGCTCGCGGTACGCGGTCATCGGCGAGATGTGTACGGTCTGTCGATCGAGCTGCCCATCGTCGCTGCGGCTCTGCCAGCCAAGCCACAGCCCACGCCCATCGTCTCGCAGCAGCTTCAAGTTGGCGCGCACGTACGCCTCTAGCTGATCCCAGTTCGGCATCGACGCTTCCTCTTCTGTTACGCTGATCCTGCCATGGATACCCTTCCGATTCGTCGCATCTGTCAGGTTGAGATCCGCGTCACGGACCTTGCGCGCTCGGTGCAGTTTTATCGCGGCGCGTTTGCCTGGCAGGTCCATGTGGTGGCGCCGGACTATGCGCTGATCGACAGCGGACGCGAGCCCATCGCTGCACTGATGGTGACACCGTCGCCGCGCTGGCCTCCGGGGGTCGGAAACTATGCCCTAGTGCCTGACTGCGAAGCGGCAGCGCAGGCCGTTTCTGCGTTGGGTGGCCGGATCTTTATTGCCAAGACCGAAGTGCCGGGCAGCGGGGCGTACACCGGAACGGTCGATCCGTTCGGCAATGAGCTTCTGTTTTGGCAGCCGTATCGCGAGTTCGCGCCGAAGCTACGGGGCAGCGGCGAGAACCCCATCGTTTGGCTCGAAATCCCGGCTCCCGATCTGCAGAAAGGCATGGCGTATTACCGCAGCCTGCTCGGCTGGCGCTTTTCCCCGATCGAAGAGCAAGCCGACTACGCCGTGAGCATGGATGGCGGCTTTTCGCGCGGCATCAGTCTAGTCGGTGGCGAGCGCGGCAGACGGATGCGTGGCGTCACGAACTACATCCAGACCCGCGATCTGGCGGCGACCGCAGCGCGTATCCAGCAGCACGGCGGGCGCGTCGTGCGCGAGCCGAGCGAGATCACAGGCGAGGGCGCGTTTCTGCTGTTCCTAGATCCCGATGGAATTCGCTGGGGTGCATTTCAGGCGACTGCGACGTAGACATTGCGGCTCGCAGCCGCGTCACTTTTGCGCGAAATCGACGAGAATTAGTCCTGGGGGAGTTTTTTTATGTCCGAAGGCACGACGGAAAGCGGCTCTGAGCAGGGCCAAAGTGGCGGAGTTTGGAATAGCTCGTCTGGAACCGGGTCGCTGACCGGCACCGGGACCGCGAGCAACAACTTCGATGTACACGGGCGCAACGTGGTTCAGGGCTTCACGAACAACGCGTGGCCCGAGTACAACCGCTGGCAGGGCTGGGGTCATGGCAGCGGCGACACTTCTCGTCGCACCGTCGTCGAAGACAACGGACAGCTCGACAACACCGAGATCGCCGGACCCAAGCTGGCGCAAGCGGATCTGACCGGCATCGAAACGACCACGGTCGGTCAGCGCGAAGGCGATGAGGGCGGCGGCTTCTTTCACGACTCGACCCGCGGCACCGTCGTGCAGGGCAGCCTGGCCAGTCAGACGCCGATGGGCAAGATCGATCCGGTGCAGGGTCTGGGCTCGCTGGATATTTACAACGCCCGAGCCGCGGCCGGTGTGCGTGAAAAAGTCGGCGTCCGCGGACAGGCCAGCGCCACCGGGCAGTACGGCTCGGCGGTGGCCAAGGGCGAAGCCTATGGCGTCGCGGAAGCCGGGGCCGATGCCTATTTTAAGGCCAACACGCGCGACGGAGTCCTCGTCGGTGGCAACGCCAGCGCGCGTCTAGGAGTCGGAGCCAGCGGCGATGCCGATCTGAAGACACCGGGTCTGCGCATCGCTGGTGTCGATACTCCGCTTGACGCTGGCATCGGCGCGCACGGCGAAGCCTTCGCGGGGGCCAAGGCGGGCCTCGGCGGACGGGCTGGCATCGGTCCGAACTTCGTGGGTGCCGAAGGCAGCATCGGAGCCTTTGCCGGCGTCGAAGCGCAGGGCGATATCCACGCCAACCTGGGACCCCTGCGCGGTCGCGTCACGGCGTCTGGCATGGCCGGCGCAGGCATTGGTGCCGACGGCGGCATCACGTATGAAAACGGCAAGATCAAGATCAGCGGGCGCGTCTATGCAGCGCTTGGCTTGGGCGGCTCGCTGGGTGGCGAGATCACGCTGGATGTCAAGCAGGCCGCACAGCTAGCCCGCGCTGTCGCCGACGCGGACAAGGACGGTCGGCTGACGCTGAACGACCCGGCCACGCATCTTTCGAATGCCATGCAGGGTGGCGCCAAGCTGGTCGACCGCGGTGCCGATGGGCTGATCAACATGCTGGACGCCGACGGCAGCGGCAAGTTCAGCATGGACGATCTGCGCATCCGGGCGCGGCAAGCTGGCGAGCTGATGAGTGATGCCAAAGAGGCCGTGCAAAACGGCGCGGCCTGGGCCGTCGATCGCGGTCATCGCGCGCTGGATCGCGATGGCGATGGTCGCTTGGGCTTTGGCGATGTCGCAGCGGGCGCTGGTCAGCTGCGCAATGCGGCAGTAAATGGCTTCAACTCGGCGCGCGATATGGTGCAAAGCGGTGCGCGCAGCCTGTACAACGCCGCCGACCACGACGGCGACGGTCGCCTGGGTCTGAGCGACGTGCGCGGTCACTTGGGCGATGCTGGACAAGCCCTGCAGAACACCGGACGCAACCTGCTCGCGGGGGGGCGAAACGTCGTGAATTCGCTGATCCACGGTGGCTCGCAAGCGCGCGACTGGCTGGCCGATCGGGCAGGCCAAGCGCAGCAAGCGATTCACGGAGCGCTGGACGCCGATGGCGACGGCCGGCTGGGCATGGGCGATGTGACGACCATGGGGCGCAACGCGCTGACCGGCCTGAACAACGCGCGGCATGCAGTGCAGGATCGCGTGGGTCAGCTTGGCGATGCGGCGCATCGCACGATGGATCGCGACGGCGATGGCCGCTTGGGCTGGAACGATGTGCGAACGGGCGCCGGCCAGGTCCGCGATGCCGTCGTGCAGCGGGCACAGCAAGCGCAGCGGGCGGTTCACAATGCCGCAGACCGGGACGGCGACGGGCGCTTGGGCTGGAACGACGTGCGAACGGGCGCTCGGCAAGCTCGTGACACCGTCGTAAACGGGGCATCAAACCTGTACAACGGAGCGCGTGAGCAGGTGTCGCGCGCCGCCAGCACCGTCACCAATGGCGCCCGCTCGGCCATGAACACCGTGGGTGGTGCGGCCCGCAAGGTGGCGGGCTTCTTCGGCTGGTAACGCCGCTAACCACCCTAGCTCGTCCCCGCTTCACGTCTCGCACCCGCTTCCTCGCCTCCGCTTCACGTCTCGCGCCTTCTTCCTCGTCCCGTCTGTCGCTGCGCAGCGGGCGATGGCACGACGTGCGCAAGGTTGCACTCGCTTGAGGCCTGCATCCGGTGCAGACTGCGGCCATGCAGGCAACCATCCGCATTCGCATGTCCAAGCCGCACTATGGCGGCAACCTGGTCGACGGCGCGCAGCTTCTGAGTTTGTTCGGCGATGTCGCGACCGAGCTGTGCATTCGCGCAGACGGTGACGAAGGGCTGTTCCGCGCCTACGACAGCGTCGAGTTTCTTGCTCCGGTCTATTCGGGAGACTTCATCGAGGCGCGCGGTGAGATCGTGAGCTTTGGGCGCACGTCGCTCAAGATGCAGTTCACAGCGCATAAGATCCTGGCGCCGCGCCTGGAACCCGGCTTGGCCCCGACGGCGGCGGAGGTCTTGGCGGAGCCGCTTTTGGTCTGTCGCGCCAGCGGTACCTGTGTCGTGCCCAAAGAGCTGCGTCGAGCGCCGGCAGCCGGTGAGCGGCGGATCGGTCTGTGGCGGCCTGGACCCTGCATCATCACCGCAGCCATCGTCGGTGCCGAGACCACGCGAGCGCAGAATCCACACCTGCCCATCACTGCCGAAGAGATTGGGCAAGAAGCTGCGCGCTGCGTACAGGCGGGGGCCAGCGTCATCCACTTGCACGTGCGCGATGAAGCGGGAAACCCCAGCCAAGATCGCGCCCGCTTTGCTGCGGCCATCGCAGCGATTCGATCGCGCAGCGATGTCGTGATCCAGTGCTCAACGGGCGGCGCGGTGGGCATGTCGCTCGACGAGCGCTGCGGCGCGCTGACGCTCGCGGGAGCAGAAGCCCCAGACATGGCCACCCTCAACGTTGGCACGATCAACTTTGGCGACGATATCTTCGTCAACAAGCGACAAGATACGCTGGAGATCGCGCGCCGAATCGCAGCGGCCCGACTGGTGCCCGAGGTCGAGATCTATGACCTGGGGCACCTCGACATCGCGGCCGAGCTTGTCGAAAAGGGCTTGCTGGTGCCTCCGCTTCACGTGCAGTTCGTGCTGGGTGTGCGCGGTGCGCTGTCGGCAAGTCGAAAGAACGTCGAGCTTCTGGTGAGCCGCCTGGCCGAGCTCGATCGGGTACACAACAAGTCAGGGACTCCGTCGAGCTGGGGCGTGGCCGGAATCGGTCGACACGAGTTCCCCATGGCCGAAGTGGCGGCGCAGCTAGGGGGCAATCTGCGCGTCGGCTTGGAAGACAACATCTACGTCGAAAAAGGCGTGCTCGCGGAAGGCTCGGCACCGCTTGTTGAAAAGGCCGTGACGCTGTGCAAGGCCGCCGGACGCAGCGTGGCCACTGCTGCGGAAGCACGTGCGATTCTTCTGGCCACTACGCTTGTGTGAAGCGCACCGGCACGTGCTGCTTACGGCTGCGTGCGACAGCGCTTGAGCAGAGGATCTAGATCTTGCGGCGGGGCGTCGGGATGGCGGTACAGCGAGCGCAGAATGTCGCAGCCATAGTGGCGCAGCACCTCGGCATCGAAGGCATGCACTAGCACCTGCCCGTCGCGCCCAGCCGTCACCGCGTACTTGCCATCGGGTGAGAATTCGGCCGTCGAGACCGGACCATTGTGGCCGGCAAAGACCAGAAGCTGCGTGCCTGTTTTGCCATCCCACAGCCGCGCTGTCATGTCGGCTCCAGCGGTCAGGATCTTGCTGTCGTCTTGTGAATAGACCGCGTGACGTACCCAACCGACGTGGCCGCGCAGGGTCAGCGCCCGACTCTCGCGCAGCACGGGAATGCCAAGAGGGCTGGTGGCGCCAGTCGGGATCAGATCCCAGATCACCGCGGTGCGGTCGCGGCTGGCGGTCAAGATGCGCTTGCCGTCCCCCGAGTACACGGCGTGGCGCACCCAGTCACCGTGCCCGGCCAAGCGTCCAAGCTCGGCGCCATCTGAGACACGAAAGCGCCGCGCGGTCTGGTCTTCGCTGGCGGTCAGCACTTCCTTGCCGTCGCTGGAAAACACCGCCGAGGTCACGGCTCCTTCATGCCCGACCAGCGCGGTCCACTTCTGCCACTGCGGGCCGCTCCAGATGCGCGCGGTCTTGTCTTTGCTGGCTGTGACGATCATCTCGCCGCTGGGCGAAAAGGCGGCCGAGCGAATCCAGTCGCTGTGTCCTTCGAGCGTGGCCAGCAGTCGACCGGTCTCGGCATTCCATACGCGGGCCGTGCGATCCATGCTGGCGGTGACGATGAAGCGCCCATCGCGGCTGTACGCGGCTGAGTTCACCCACTCGGGATGTCCGCGCAGCTCAAGCCGCAGAAGGCCACTTTGCAGATCCCAGATGCGGCCGGTGCCGTCGGCGCTTGCCGACAGAACGAAGCGCTGACCTGGCACGGGGGAAAACACCGCCGAGCGCACCCAGTCGTTGTGAGCGGCGATGCGGACATGCGGCCGGCGCTTCGGCTGCCACAAGCGCACCGTGCCGTCGTGGCTTAGCGTGGCGATGGTGTCGCCGTCTGGTGCATAGATCGCCGACAGCAAGCGGTCGGTGTGCCCTTCCAGCGACAAAAGCGGCTGCCCGGTCTGCACATCCCAGATGCGCGCCGTGTTGTCTTCGCTGGCCGTCAGAATCTGTCGACGATCAGGGGACTCATCGATCGACGTAATCGGCCCTGCGTGCCCTTGCAGCGTGCGGATCTTCTGGCCGGTTTCGGGATCCCACAGGATCACCATGTTGTCTTCGCCCGCGGAAAACAGCCGCTGACCATCTTGCGAAAACACGGCATAGCGGACCTCTCCGCGGTGGCCGTCGGTCTGCTTGGCCAGCGCTTTCGCGTCGCGCAGCGCGTCGGACGCGGTCGAAGGTCCAATGGCCCGCAAGAGCACGCCGGTCTCGGCATCAAAGATGCGCACCAGCTGATCGCGGGACGCCGTCACAATGCGCGTTCCCGACGGAGAATACTTCGCTGAATACACCACATCGCGGTGCGGCAGGCTGAGCAGCAGCTTGCGCTCTTCGACATCATAGACGCGCGCGACCGAGTCTTCCCCAGCGGTGACCAGCGTCGTCCCGTCGGGGGAAAGGTCCAAAGACAGGATGCCTTTGTCGCTTTCTTTCTTGGCCAGTGCGCCCTTGTCTGGATCGCTGGCATCGCCGCTCGACTTGCCGGCGGTGGGCCAGGTGATCGAGGCCTGTGGCGTCTCGGTATTGCTGTCCCATAGCGTTGCGTTGCGATCGTCGCCGGCACTTAGGATGGTCTCGCCTTGCCGTGCATAGCTGACCATATTCAGCGGCTTGTCATGCTTGCGCGTCGAAAGGACGCGAGGGTTGGGCGGGGCTGCTTGGTTGCCTGCGCCATCCCCAGGGCTTGGCGGGCGGCGCAGATCCCAGATGCTCAGCGTGCCGTCTTGACCCCCGGCCAGCAGGTGATTTCCGTCGGGGGAAAAGGCGATTGCGCGGATCGTTGCCTGCGCTCGCAGCGTGGCTTCACTAGGCAGCGAGTCGCCATTTACTTGACCGAGCAAGCGCGAGGGCAAAAGCACCATGCTGACCTGGTACAGCCCTTCCCAGCCGGAGCCGAACTCGCGCGACTCATCGGCGGCTTGCATGGCCAGAAGCAGCGCCTGGATTCCAAGTCCGGGCTGTGCGGCCAGCGCTGCGGCACTGCGGCTCTGCGCCAGCGCCTTGGCTTGGCGCGACTTGTCCAGCGAGACGACCAAGATCGACAAGCCCAGCACCAGCGCGACGCAGCCCAAAAGCAGCCCCCAGGCCAGCCACTTGCGGCGCTCGCTCTGCTCGCTCTTGTCGGAAAGCTTCTCGGCTAGCTCGCGTCGCTCGAACGCTTCGCTGGCGTACAAAAAGTCTTCCTGGTCGCGGTTTAGGACCGCATCGGGCAGCGCACGCAGGGCGCGCAGCTTGTCCAGATCGCGCTTCTGCCACAGCCAGCGCGATGCACGTCGGTCTTCGCGATAGCGATCGATGGCGCTATCGAGCCGCGCCAAATACTGCAGCTGTTCGGTCTCGCTTTTCAGCCAGGTTGTCAGCATGCCCCAGCTCTTGGCGATGACCTCGTGGGCCAGCGTGACTTCGTCTTCTTCGCCAAGTGAAAGCAGGCCGGCCTGCGGCAGCTTTTCGTGGGCGCGGCTGAAGTGCAGCACCAGATAGCGCGTCGCGCTGTCGTCTTGCCCGGCCGGGACCAGCTCTGCCAAGGGGCGCTTGCGACGTGCCACGCCGTGTCCGCCCTCGGGCGGGCGCAGCAAACGCAAGAACAGCTGCTGCGCTCGCAGGCGATCGGCGTCGTCCTCCAGCGCTTTGTACAAAGAGTTCGCCCAGTCCGAGAGCGCTCCCTCGATGCCGCCGACGTGGCGCAGCGCCACTAGGCCGTCTCGGCCACTCGCCAGATCGACCCACAGCCGATGCAGCGTGAACTGCAGAAGCGGCAGGCCATGTGGCAGGCCCGCAGTCTGCCGCACCAGCTCGTCGACGAACTCGGCGGAAAGCTTCAGGCCGACCCGGCTCGCGGGGGCCACGATGGCGTCAGCTAGCTGTGCGCGATCGAGCATCGGCAGGGTGTACGGATCGACCACGGCCAGCCGCTGCAGATCAGGGTACAGGCCCAGGCTCTCGACGAAGTCGCTGCGCAGGGCCAACAGCACAAACAGCGGCTGCGGCGCGCTGGTCGCTTCCAAGATGCGACTGACCAGCAGGCTCGCCTCTTTGGGCGAGCGGCTCATCGTGAAGAGCTCTTCAAACTGATCGATGGCGATCAGCGTAAGCGGGCTGGCTTCGCCCGACGCCGTCAAGCGCTGGCAGGCTGTGATCAAGCCATTTGGCTGACGCAGCAGATCCAGAAACGAGTCGCTGCTGATCGAACCGCCACTGGCTCGCGACAGTGCGGCGGCCAGGCTGCACAGCGGGCGCTCGCCCGGCGTCGCAAGAACGATGTGGTGCCGCGATAGCTGGGGCAGCCCGTTGGCCTCGCTGGGCTTGCCCAGAAACGAAGCCAGGACTCCGGCGCGCAGGAACGACGTCTTGCCGCAGCCCAGTGCTCCGACGATAGGCAGCAGGCGCCGGGCTGGCTGGGATGCGATGCGCTGCTGCATTCGCGTCCGCACCTCGGCAACCGCTGCTTTGCGTCCCAGTAGCTGATCAGCGTGCTCGATCTCAAACGGCAGCAGCCCGCGATATGGATTGCGCGCGTTGAGCGCCTGCAGCTGATTGGCGCCACCGCGCAGCGCCCGCCATACCGCTTCAGCCCCGGCTTCTTGCAACAGCAGGCTGATGCGCTGTTCGCGGTTCAGTGCCGTCGTGAACTGCGCATGGACGCTGGCAAACTTCTCAAGGCAGAAGGCATCGAATTCATCGGCTGAACGAAGCTGGTTCAGAAGTGCCATCCGCACTTCTGAAAGCGGAATGCCGGACAGAGTGTGTGCCACGGCCAAGTTTCCCCCCAACGCGAACTAATGGCTGGCTTCGGTGCTCGGAAGAGCCTCCTCGGCCACCAGGTTTCCGGTAAAGATAGGCGCATCGGCGGGCAGCGCGCGTTCCCACTTCGCCACCACCACCGAGGCCATGCAGTTGCCCAGGACATTCACCGTCGTGCGCGCCATATCCATGACCGCATCGACGCTGAGGATCGTTGCGATCCACTCGACCTTCAGGCCGAACTGAGCGCAGGTCGAAGCCAGCACCACCAAGCTGGCCCGCGGCACGGCGGCCACGCCCTTGCTGGCCACAAGCAGCGTCAACATCATCACAAGCTGCGTCGAGACCGGCATGCTCATCTGCGTTGCCTGGGCGATGAACATGGCAGCCAGGGCCATGTACAGCGTCGAGCCCGTCAAGTTGAAGCTATAGCCAGCCGGCAGCACGAAGCCGACGATGTGCGAGGGCACACCCAGCCGCTCCATCGCTTTGATGGCCTTGGGCAGCGCTGATTCCGACGACGATGTCGAAAACGCGAGCAGAAGCGACTCGCGCAGCGCCGACAGCGTCGTACCCAGGCGGATGCCAGTGGTCAACTTCATCTGCAAGAGATGCAGCGAAACGAACACCACCAGTGCCAGGTACAGCGCACCGACGAGCTTTGCTAGCTGCATGATGACGCCCAGACCCTGCTCGCCAACGGCTGCTGCCATGGCTGCCGCCACGCCAATCGGCGCCATCTTCATGACGTAATCGGTCATCTTGAACATGGCATCGGCGACGCCACGCAGCGACTCGATAACTGGGCTTCCGCGCTCGCCAACGGCTGACAGCGACACGGCAAACATCACCGAAAAGAACACGATCTGCAGCACGGCGTTATCGGCCAGAGCGGCAAAGATGCTGTCGGGTACGACCTGCTCGAAAAACGGCTTGGCGGCCGGCGGCGGTGTGAAGCTGACGCCGAGCTTTTGCACCGCACCCAGACCCGGCTTCACGAAGTTGGCGATGCCCAGGCCAATCGTCAGCGCGACCGCTGTCGCAATCCAGAACCAGGTCAGGGCTTTGACCAGCAAGCGGCCGATGTGCTTGTGTCCAGCGCCTGCTAGCCCGACGACCAGCGTCGAGAAAATGATCGGCGCCACCAGCATCTTGATCAGACGGATAAACAGCTTGGCGACGGACTTCATGGCCGCGGCGTGCCCGGGCACCGCGTAGCCGTACAGGATGCCGACAAGCAGGCCGACGAGGATCCAAAACGTCAGGCCGGGCTTCTTCATGGGTCCATTCTGCATCCGATATCGCAGAGATGGGCCGAGAAATGCAGGGTCACCCCTCACAGGGCGCGCCGCGGCGTGTTTGCGCACCGCGCGTTTGCCTGGGCATGCAGCGCCGTGGGCGATGTGGGAGGAAGGGGTGATATGCTGCCGCAATGAGTGAAAAACCCTCCTCGACGCCTGCCGATAGCTCGTCGGGCAGCGCGGGAGCTGCCGCCCAGACCGTGCCCGCCCCGTCGCCGCTTGCGGCTCGTCACGATGATGGGCTGACCAAGGCCAAGCTGCCCCCGTGGCTGCGTCGTCTGAGCACGCTGGTCGAGAGCCGCCTGGGGCGCCTGCTTCTGTGCGCGCTCTCTGGGACACTCTTGTTTCTGTCGTGCGCCGACTTCGACATCTGGCCGCTGTGCTGGCTGGGCATGGTGCCGCTTCTGTGGGTGCTGCTCGATCGTCAAGGTCAGCCTCGGACGCAGAGCCCGTTTTTGTACGGCTTCGTCACCGGCTTGTTTGCCAACGGCGGCGGCTTTTACTGGATCGTCGGTCTGCTGATGCGCTTTGGCCACCTGCCGTTCGTGGCGGCGCTGCCGCTGTTCCTTTTGCTGATTGCCTATCAAGCCATCACGTTTGGTCTGTTCGCGGCCATCCTGTGCCGTCTGCGACGACACGTCGATATGCCCGTGACCTGGCTTGCCCCGCTGGTCTGGGTCGCCTGCGAGCTTTGTGTGCCTTATGTCTTTCCCTGGTATCTCGCCATCACGCAGGCCTGGGTGCCGCCTGTCATCCAGATCGCCGACATCACGGGGCCGCTTGGCGTCAGCTTCGTGCTGGTGCTGTCGAATGCGGCGCTGTGGCAGCTTTCGATCTTGTTTACCAATCAGCGCATTTTGCCGCGCCGCGGTCTGCTGTTGGGACCGTCGCTGCGTCCGCCGGCTCTGGCCGCTGTCATCATCCTTTTGGTGCTGGGCTACGGCATGATGCGCATCTATCAGGTCGACAAGGCGCGGGCGGATGCTCCCAAGATCCGCGTCGGTGTGGTGCAGGCCAACATCGGCATCCACGAAAAGTTTGTGCCCGGCCTGCGCGAACGGCAGCACGCCGTCCACGTGTCGCTGTCGCAGACCTTGGCCGCCCGCGGAGCCGATCTCATCGTCTGGCCCGAGTCCTCGTACCCGTATCCGCTGCGCCGTGACTTCGCCCGCGACTTTCCCGACAACGATCCGCGCAAGCTGCAGAGCGGCTTCACGACGCCGCTTCTGTTCGGAGCGCTGACCCTCGATCGCCGCGGCAGCGAGTGGGCGCCGTACAACACCGCCTTGCTTCTCGACAAAAACGGCGAGGTGCGCGGCAGCTTCGACAAGAACTTCCTTCTGATCTTTGGCGAGTACCTGCCGTTTGCGCGTCAGCTTTCCTTCCTGCGCGAGCTGATCCCGGCCATCTCGAACTTCGAGCGCGGCACCGAGACCACCACCTTCCCCTTCGACCATGGCGGCAAGCGCTACTACTTGGGTCCGATGATCTGTTACGAGGACATCATCCCCGCCTTTGGCCGTCGCCTGTTTGCCGACAAGAACCCGCCGAACCTGATGGTCAACATCACCAACGACGCGTGGTTTGGCGCCACCAGCGAGCCGTACGAGCACCTGGCCCTGGCCATCTATCGCGCCGTCGAGCACCGCACCGATCTGGTGCGCGCCGTCAACACGGGCGTGTCGGCGTATGTCGATGCCGCCGGTCGCCTGTACCAAAAAGGCCCCTCGGTCGATCCCAGCCTGACCCCTGGCGTCGAGCCCGTCGCGCTGCTCGAAGACATGGCACTGATGCCACCGGGCGGCCTGTACCAAAAGCTAGGCGAGACCTTCGGTGGCCTGTGCTTGGCCGTCGTGCTCGCCGTCGGCATGCTGGCGCGGCGCCGGGCTGGCTTGCCCCTGCACTGGGGCCCGACGCTGATCGCTTTTGCCGTCCTGCATGGCGCGCTGGCTGTGTCGGCGCTGGTCTTGGGCGGCACCAACCTATTGCACGCGTTCTATACGACGCTGGCCCACTATCACGAAAACCAGCTTCCTGAAGATCTGCTGTTTCAGGCCACCTGGCAGATCATCGCGGTCCTTTCCCTGGCCGGCTTGGGCGTCGGTCTGTGGCTGGGGCGAACCTTCGATCACGTGCAGAACATCGTCGCTGGTCGCCTAGAGCTTCTGGTCGCCATCGTCGCCACCACCGTCGCCCCCGTCGTGATCTTCGGCCGCATGGAAGGCAATACCGGAGCCGTCGTCATTGTCTCGGGCTTGGTCGCCCTGGTCGGCCTGCGCGGCATCGCCCTCGGCGCCCGCCTGCGCCGAACGCCCGCCAAAACCTAAGAATCGGCGGATTTATGTACGTTTTAAGGAAAATAAATAAATATTTATAACGATTAAATATATTGTTTAATAACCGTGGATGCCCTGGCTACTGTTTTGAAAATGAGGGGCACAGGTTGCCGCGCCGCGCTGCCCGAGCAAAGGGGCCGTAGGGCTTGGGCAGATCTTTGATCGTGCTCAGCGCGGACTGCAGACTGCCGTCAAACAGGCTGTTTCCCGAGGGTTGCTTGATGCGGAACTCGACCAGGCGCCCGTCGTCATCGATCTTCAGGCAGGCATCGGCCGACAGCCGCGCTAGCTCGCCGGGCGACAGCATCGTCGGCACCGTCCACTTTGACTGCACCGCGGCCACAAGCTGCTGCAAAAACGGATCGCCGCTGGGATCGCTGGCCGTCCCGCCCTGAACCCCGTTGGGATCGCCCTCTTCCGTCGCTCCTTTGCGATCCTCTTCCACCTTCAGATCTTTAAGTGCTTTATCCAGCTTTGACAGATCCGGCTTCGGCGGTTCCTTGGGTTTGTCTTTGGGTACCGGCTTATCGGGATTATCGGTGACTTTAATCTTGTTAGGGTCCGGGGCTCGCGCGGCTTCTTTGTGCGGCAGAAACGACAGGTCGCGTTTCTTGCCAAACTTCATCAGCTTGACGTCGACGTACACCTCGTTCTGCGCCGTCGCCTTGTGCGCTGCGTGCCGTCCGAAATACACGATCGCGCCCAGGCCACCGCCGTTGACCAGCACGGCCAAGCACAGCCCGCAAAGCAGGCTCTGGCGATCGAGGCTGCGCCGACGATAGCCTTGCGGAAGCGTCGCCTGCGTCATGGCTTCGGCGGAGCCTCTTCGCGGCTGGACAGCGGATCGGTGATCAGCCCCAGCTTTTCCGCCCCGGCCTTGGACGCCACCGACATCACCGTGACCACGTCTTGATAGCGAAGCTGTCCGTCGGCGTGGATGTACATCTCGCGCTCGCTCTGCAGCTTCTCGTTGGTCTTCAGCTTTGTCTCTAGCTCGGCAAAGGGCACGCGGCTCTTGCCCAAGTAGACGGCGTTGTCCTGAGCAAAGCTCGCGGGGATCGTCAGGATCAGCTTGCTCTCTTCGCTTTCGATGGTCTGCGTCTCGCCCTTGGGCAGCGCCACCGGCACCCCCGTCGTCGCGATCGGCGCGGCCACCATAAAGATGATCAGCAAGACCAGCATGACGTCGACAAGCGGCGTGACGTTGATTTCAGAGACCATGCCCTGACTATCGCGGGTCCCAGATGCGGCCATGGGGGCAGTATATCGCTACACCTCGTCGCAAAGTCAGCCGCATTTCTGTGCGTTTTTGCGTCTGACGATCTCTTCTGCAAGCCCTGTACAATGCGGCTGTGTCTAACCGTACGACTGAATTTCCGCTCCTCCGCTTTCCGCGCGAGCGCGCGACCATCGTGCAAGAGACCGCGCAGCGAGCGCTGCAGGCGGTGTTGGCTCGCGGCGCGCCGGAATACATCCTGAATGACACCTGCCTGCACGAGATCCGTCGGCTGTCCGAGTCGGCGGCGCAGGAAGAGGTCAAGAGCCTCGGCCAGTGGAAGCACCTGTGGCGGCACCTGGGCGGCCTCGATCGCCCGGCCCTGATCGATCAGCTTGCCAAGGTGGTTCACGGCTTCACCGAGGATGTCGCGGGCGGCTTTAGCCCCCCTGTGTACGGCATCGCCACGCAGCTTTTGCCGCCGGCCTTGGGTCTGCTGCTGACGCCCGAGAGCGTCACCGATATCGCCAGCCACTTGGTGCAGCCGGCCAAGCTGCTTTCGCTTTTGCACGAGCGCCTGCAGGTCGAAGGAGCGCTGCTGCAGCTTCAGCGACTGTCGCGGCGGGCGACCTTGGTCTGCGTGCCGACGCACCTTTCTAACCTCGACTCGCCCGTGATGGGCTATGCCTTGCAGCGCGCCGGCCTGCCACCGACGACGTATGGCGCCGGCAAGAACCTGTTTACCAACCCCGTGCTCGGCTTTTTTATGCGCAACCTCGGCGCCTATCGCGTCGATCGCCGCATCAAGCACGACCTGTATAAGGACGTGCTCAAGACCTACTCGCAGGTGATCTTAGAGCGCGGCTATCACTCGATGTTCTTCCCCGGCGGCACCCGCTCGCGCTCGGGTCGCGTCGAGCAGCACTTGAAGCTGGGACTTTTGGGCACCACGCTGTCGGCCACCGTCGAGCGCTATCGCCGCATTACCGGAGCCGCAGCGGGCCCACCGATCCCGCCGATCTACATCGTGCCGGTTACCATCAACATGCAGCTTGTGCTGGAAGCCGAGACGCTGATCGCCGACTACCTGAAAGAGACCGGCAAGTCGCGCTTCATCATCGACGACGACGAGTCGACGCAGCTAAAGCGCATGGTGCAGTTCATCCGCACCACCGTCACCCATGCCGGCGCCGTCGTGATCCGCTTTGGCGCGCCGCTCGATGTGCTGGGGAATCCCGTCGATGAAGAAGGCCACTCGCTGGGCCCGCACGGCCACCCCGTCGATCTGTCGCGATACTTCTGGGTGCGCGGTGTGCCGCAGATCGTTCCGCAGCGCGATGCGGAATACATGCATGACACCGGTCTGTCTATCGCCCGCAGCTTTCGTCGCGACACCGTGCTGATGCCGACGCACATCTTGGCCAGCGTGATCTGGCGCTATCTCGATGTTGCGCTGCCCGGTCTCGATCTGTACCGCCGCCTGCGTCAGCCCCTGGATCTGTCGCTGGAAGAGGGCGCCGTGCTCGCCGATATCGAGGCGCTGCAGGCCCGCCTGCGCTCTCGCGGTCACTTGCTTGGGCCACACGCCCGCGGCTCTGCGCGTGAGGTCTTGGATGCTGCGCTGTCGGCCTTTGCTAGCTATCACAGCGAGCCGGCTGTCCTGCGTACCGCCGACGGCAAGCTAGCCCTCGGCGATCGGCAGATCTTGTTCTATTACCAAAATCGCATCGACTCGCTGGGGGTGCTGCCATGACCGCCGGTCCGGTTTCTGTTGCTGTCCTGGGCGGGGGACGCTGGGCCAAGGCTCTGGCCAGTCACCTGCGGCATAGCGCCTCGCACGAGCCGACGCGCATCCTGCGCTTGCTGCACATCGCGACGCCAAGCGCGCTGTCCGTGGACGAGCGCATGAGCCTGTCGCAGATCGACCTTCTGGTCTTGGCGGTGCCGGCTGTCTCGGTGCGACCGCTGCTGCGGCAGGCTGCGCTGCACTTGCACGGCGCGCAGGTGCTGGTCCACGCCATCGGCAGCTTGGCCACGCCGGAAGACGAGAGCACCACCACAGCGACGGGCGAGGCCGCGCACTCCATCGGTACACGCGGCGGGCTGCACGGCGTGCGGGCCCTGTCCATATCAGAGCTTGTGCGCAACGAGACGCCGATCCGTCGCGTCGGTGCCTTGGCTGGCCCAGCCCTGGCCTTGGATCTGGAAGAGCGGCGCCCCGCAGCCCTCGTCTGTGGCAGCCGCTTCGACGATGTCTGCGCCACCGCGCGCCATGCGCTGCACACGCCGACCTTGCGCATTTACACCACGCATGATCTGACCGGGGTCGAGGTCGCCCGCGCCAGCGTCGCGATCATTGCGCTGTGTGGCGGCATCGCCGACGCGCTCAACTTGGGAGTAGCCGCTCGCGCCATCTTGATCACCCGCGGGGCCGCCGAGCTGGCACGGCTGGGCGTGGCCTTGGGGGCGCAAGAAAAGACCTTCTATGGCTTGGCCGGCATCGGCGAGATGGTCGTCGCCACCGACGGTCGTGGGTCGGCCGATTTTGAGCTGGGCCGCCTGCTTATGCAGGGTCTGTCGCTCTCGGCGGCGCAGCAAAAGCTTGGCCGCGTCTGCGATGGTCCCAGCATGGTTCACGAGGCCATCCGCCTAAGCCATGCGCTGCACCTGCGCCTGCCGATCTGCAGCGCCTTGCACCAGCTAATCAGCGGCGCCGCATCGACCGAGACCGTCCTTGCGAAGCTGCTCGCCAGCGACAACCACGCCGAATAGACACCGGTCTTGTGCTAGCGGCCTGAGGACCGCTTCTTCTGGGCGCGAGCCAGCAGGCGATCGATGCGGATGCCGTCGATCGTAAGGCCTGCGATCTCGGCATCGCGGATCTCTACGCCGCTGAGATCGACATTGCAGAGCCGCGCCCCAGACAGGTTTACGTCCTCGGCGTGCAAGCGACGCAGGTCGACGTTGACGAGCCGCGTTCCCGAAAGGTTCACATCATCGAGTCGCGTCTGCCTTAGCTCGACGTTGTGGATGCGGGCCTTGCGCGCATCGACGTCGTCCAGGCACAGGCCATGACACGTGGCGTCGTGGATCTGCGCGCCCGACAGATCGACGTCCTGCAGGCGCGCATCGCGCAGGTTGCAGTCGGAAAACTCGGCGCCCGACAGATCCTGCGCCACAAAGTGTGGCGCGTTGCGACGACGGGGCGTCTGCTGCGAGGGGCGCGCCGCAGCCACCTTGGCGCGGGGTCTTGAGCTCTTCATGTCCTGCCTCCACACAAGGATCTGTTGAGCAGTCTAGCGCGACCAGGTCGCGCGGCGCGGCTCGTACGATCGCGGCGCACCGTCGGCTGCGTGATTGTGTTACCGTCCGGGGCCTGATGAGCTCTGGATCGGATCGGGTGCCGGGATCTTCTCCGGCGAATTCGCCAGCCGATGGCGCTGCAGAGGAGATCGCGCGCTCGGCACGGCGCGGCGTGCTGTACATCTCGCTGGCCAAGGTCTGGTTTCTTTTGGCCGGGCTGTTTCTGCCGCTGGTGCTGCCACGCGTCTTTGCAACGGCCACCTTTGGCATGTGGACGCTGGTCAGCGGCTGGTTTTCGCCGCTTAACAACGTGATCGTCACCGCGACCATCCAGGCGGTGTCGAAGTTTGCCGCTTCGGGTTCGGTCGAAGCCGCCAAGACCGCAGCCCTGCGCATGAACGTGCTGGTGGCCGGCGGAGTCGCGGGGTTCTTCTTTCTGGTGGCTCCTGCCATCGCGCACTTCGAGCACGATCCCGAGCTGATACCGCTTCTGCGCGTGTCGTCGCTGATCGTGCTCTTGTATGGCTTTTACGCGGTGTTTGTCGGCGCCGCCAACGGTGCGCGCGAGTTCCACAAGCAGAGCGGCCTAGACATCTTGTTCGCGACGCTGCGCGTCGGCTTTGTGCTGTTCGCTGCCATCACCTGGCACGCAACGATGCCTGCTCTTGTCGGCTGGGTCTTGGCGGCCGCGCTGATCTTAATTGTGTCCGTGCTGTGGGTGGGGCTACCGCGCCGCGGGGAGCGGACCTCCTCGACGGTAAGCGTCGGTCGGATGCTGGGCTTTGTGCGCTGGCTTTTCGTGTACCACGCGGCGCTCAACGCGCTCATGTTCCTAGATGGCTGGTGGCTCAAGCGGCTCTGTACCGAAGCCATGGCTGTGACCGCGCAGGCCTTTGGCAGCAGCGCGGCGGTCAAGCAAGCCGTCGATGCGCTGGTCGGTGTCTATGGCAGTGCGCAGACCGTTGCCCGCTTACCGTATCAACTGATGCTGGTGGCAACGTTCGTCGCCTTCCCTCTTTTGTCGCTGCCCGCTGTGCAGAATGATCCGTCGCGGGCCCGCGCGTACGTCATCTCGACGCTGCGCTTTTCGCTGATGGCCAGCCTGGGCATGGTCGTTGCGCTGGGCGCTCGCCCGGAAGCGACGATGTCGCTTCTTTACAAAGCGGAATACGTCACCGGTTCGCCGGCTTTGGCCATCTTGCTGTGTGCCTATGCGTGCTTTGCGCTGTCGACGATCATCGGCACGATTACCAACGCACTTGGTCACACGCGCGACACAGCGCTGCTCGGCATTGCGACCGTCGTGGGGTCTTCGTTGGCCGTCTACGCGTCGATCCAAGGCGCGCTTGCGGCCGGTGTTCAGCCGCTGCGCGGCGCTGCGATGGGGCTCTTGTTTGGCATGGGCGGCGGCCTGCTGCTGAACTTGATCTACCTGTGGATCAAGCTGCGCGTGACGCTGCCTCTTTTGTCGCTGGCGCGCGTGGCGGTGGCTTTGGCTGCCGGCCTTGCCGTGGGGCGAATCTGGCCAGCGGTCGGGCACGGCGGCCTGCTCGGCAGCAAGCTCGGGACGCTCTTGGCCAGCGGCACCTGCCTGCTTGTGTACCTTGCGGTGCTGATCGCTGCGCGTGAGCTTTCGCCGCGCGAGATCCTGTCGCAGCGTCGGGCGCGCCCGCAGTCCATGGACGGTGGGGACGACGCCGCAGCGGCCACCTAGGGCCCACGGCGCAAGCCTGGCCCATCGCAGGCGTTGGAGCATGCATGTCTGGATTCGCCGGCTTATCGCTGTGGCATCGCCTGCAGGCCAGTGTCGGTCGCCCCTTTGACCTGGTCGGCTTGGGCGAGTGCTCGCTCGATCGCGTGCTGCGCTTGCCGGGGCGACTTGCGGATCTGTCGCCGCTGCTTTCAGATGCGCTGTCCGGCGGCAAAGTCCGCGCGCAGAGCATGGCTCAGGTTGGCGGAGGACAGATCGCAACCGCGCTGTGTGCCGCAAGTCGCTTGGGTCTGCGCACCGCGTTTTGCGGCGTGGTCGGCGATGACAGCGACGGTCGCGAGATTCAAAAGGGCCTGCGCGAAGAAGGCGTCGATGTGACGTGGGTCCACGTCCTTTCGGATATTCCGACGCGAAGTGCGCTGATCCTGGTTGATGAGCACGGCGAGCGCTTGGTCATTGAGCATCGGCATCCTGCGCTGCTGCCACCTGCTGATCGCGATCCAGTCCCGCTTCTCAGGCATGCTCGGGTTGTGCATGTCGATGCGACCTGTCCCGAGGCTGCACTGGCGCTCTTGACGCAGGCATCGGCGTGCGGCTGCGTCGGATCGCTGGATCTCGATCATGCGGGACTGCAGGCGCTGCCCTTGCTGCAAGCCGCGGATCTGAGCGTGCTTTCCGCGAGCGTTGCCATGCAGATCACTCGCGAGCCCATGCCGGATTCAGCGCTGCGCCACCTGTCGCAGCGGCTGCGCAAGCCGCTTGTCGCCACGCTGGGAGAGCAGGGCAGCATCCTGGCGCTGCCGACGGAACAGGGAACTGCGCTTGTGCATCAGTCGGCGTTTCCAGCGATGCGCAGCGACGCGGGGCTCTGCGATACCACCGCGTGCGGTGACACCTATCGCGCGGCGCTTTGGGCCAGCATCCTGCAGGCGCTCGACGAGATGTCGGGCGCGTGCGATCCGCGGAGCGTGCTTGCGAACGCGATGCGAGCGGGCAGTGCGGCGGCCGCGATCAAGTGCCGCGATCTCGGTCGCTGGGGCTGCCCCACAACGTCCGAGCTTTCAGCCTTCTTGCGTGCCGCCGAGCTTCGCCGGTAGTGGCCGCGTGAACGGGAGCCGCGGCGCGATCAGTCTTTGGCTCCGCGACGGCTCAGAAGCTCTTGCAGGCGCTTGGATGCATCGGGCGTGGCTGCGCTGCGCGCGGTTGCTGGGCTGCGCAGCGAGGCGAGCTCTTCGTCGGCGTCGTGGCGACTGCGCTCGTCGGGTGCCGAGCGGCTGCTGGCGCGACCGCTGGCTGTGCTGCCTGTGGCGCTTGACGACATCACGGGCGTCGTGGCGCTGTGCTGTGGGGTCTTGGTCGAGTCCGTCGCAGGTCGTCGAGGTGCCGTCGCAGCCGACGGCACAGGCAGCTCGATCTTCGGCGTCTGTGCCGAGTCGCTTGGGCGCAGCTTAGGCGTCTGCATCGACTGCACGACATCGCCGCCGCTTGGCACGGGTGTCTTTTCCGAAGCCGGTGTCGTCAACGCGACAAGCGGCGTCTGCGCCGAGGGCCGAGGCGTGGCTCGGGATGGCAGCGTCGCGCGCGGCAAGGTCAGCGTGCGCGGCGGTGTCTTTTGCGAAGCAGGCGAGTCTTTTGGAGCAGGGCTCTGCGCAGGCGAGTCTTTTTTTGGAGCAGAGCTCTGCGCAGGCGGCTCTTTGGTGGCGACGGGCTTGGCGGCTGGCTCAAGCTTCGACGGCGCTTCGCTGGGCGCCGCTGCTGCGGGCTTGGTTGGCGCCGGCTCAGGCGGTGAGACAAAAGCAAACGGCGAGGGGGGCGACAGGATCGGATCGCGAGCCGGTTCGAAGAACAGCGCAGGATGCGCCGCTTTGTACGCGAGGACGCGCTCGATCACCGTGCGGCTGTCGCCATCTAGCTTGCTCAGGCGCAGGCCAATGCCGTGCAAGCGCTCGGGGGCACCCGGTTCGAACGGAGCGCGAAAGCTGACGGTGCCTTCGCCGCGCAGCGCCACTTGAGAATCCGACAGCACGATCTCGAAGCGCACGCTGCTGCCGATTTCCAAAGGCTCGCGCATGGGCAGGAACACCCCGGCGCGCGACAGGTTGCGGCCGTAGCGGGCCACGAAGTCATCCAGGCGGGGATAGTCCAGCGTGCAGCGGACATAGGTCAGGGGGGCGGGGCTGGCACTCGGTTGCGGCATAGCTTGGGTATCGTACCACCCGAAGCCGCGTTGCGAATAGCCTGCAGCGGCGAGCCGTAGCCTGCGCCTCAGCCGTTGGCGCGGATGGCGGCGACGGGATCCAAGCGGCTCGCGCGCTTGGCTGGCATGTATCCGAACAGCACACCGACCAGCACCGCCGAGCCCAAGGCCAGAAGCACGGCTGGCTCAGACACGACGATCTGCCAGCGCGGCTTGAAGTGCTGAATGATGTTGCCGCCAAGCAGGGTCCCGCCGATGCCCAAGGCCACGCCGACCCCGCCGCCCAAGCCGGAAAGCAGCATGGCCTCGACGATGAACTGACGGCTGATGTCGCTCGGGCTGGCGCCCAGGGCCTTGCGGATGCCGATCTCGCGCACTCGCTCGGACACCGACACCAGCATGATGTTCATGATGCCGACACCACCGACCAAGAGCGAGATACCGGCGAGCAGACCGACGATGACCTTCATGATCAAAAAGACGCGATAGAAGCCAGCCAGGCGCTTTTCAAAGTCGAAGATGGCGAAGTCATCGACTCCATGATGGCGTTCCAAGAGCACGGCGTTGACGATGCGCTTTACGATCTCGTTGTGCTGTGGGCCTTCGGTCAGAAGGAACAGGCGGCGACCGGTGTCGACGAGCGTGGCCTCGTGATCGGCCAAGGTCTCCATCGGCATGACCAAGACTTCGTCCCATTCCCAGCCGAAGCCGACGCCCCAGCGATCGAGCTTGGCCAAGCGCCCAACAATGCGGCAGTACAGGCCCGAGACCATGACGCTGCGGCCGATGACTTTTTCGCCGCGCCCCCACAGCTTGTCGGCCAAGCCATCGCCGATGACGCAGACGCGGCTGTGCTGCGCCATGTCTTCGGAGTCAAGACTGCGACCTTCGCTGATGCGATAGCGAAAGAATGAAAGGAAGGCCGCATCACCGGCCACGACATCGCCGTTTCGCCGCTTGCCCGCGTCGGTGATCAGCGGGCGGTTGCGCAGCGAGACCAGCGACGTGACGCTGACCACGTGCGGGATGCCGCGCAAGACCGGCACATCCAAGCGCGTGATGCCGCGCTGGTACGACGCCTGCTTGCTTTCCATCGCTTCTGGCGACTTGCGCCAAAGCGAGATCAGGCGGGCTCCGCCCAGCTCTTCAAAGCTCGACGCCAGTGTCGACAGACCGGACTCAGCCAGCGAGGTCATGAGCACGATCGAAAACGCTCCGATCAGGATCGACGAGATGGTCAGCAGCGAGCGGAAGATGTGCCCGCGCAGCATCGACAAGGCAATTCGGAGGTACTCGATCCACATGCTGACGGTTCCGGCCTACTTGAACTCGTTGGCTTCAGCGGACGGTGGGCGGATGAGGACTTCGTCGTTCTCTTTGACGCCGCTTAGGATCTCTTGCTCGCGATCGTTGCGCGCCCCGACCTGCACATCGACGCGCTTGGTGTTGGGTCCTTTTTTGCCCATGCCTGCGCCCAGGCCTGAAGCCACCGCTGCGCCGCTGTTGCTCTCTCCGGCCGCGATGCAGTTCACATAGGTCTGCCCCTTTTCTTTGATCACGGCCTCGATCGGCAGCTTGAGGACGTTCTTTTTGGTCTCGACATGGATCTTGATGTCGGCCGTCATGCCGGGGCGAATCTCGGATAGCGCACCGGGCTCTAGCGTTGCTTCGACGGGAAATACCTCGACGTCTTTGCCCTTGGGCAGCACCGAGGCCGGCGCGATTTTCGTCACGCGCGCTTTGAACGTCTTGCCCGGCAGTGCATCCAAGGTCAGCGTTACCGCTTGATCAAGCTTTACCTTGGCCACGTCGATCTGGTTCAGATCAGCCTTGGCGATCAGCGTCGACATGTCGGCGACCACCATCAGCGAGCGCTCGTCGAACGTGGCCATGGTGCCGGGCACCACCGTCTCGCCGATGCGGATGTTGCGCTGGATCACCGTGCCGTCCAGCGGCGAGATGATGCGCGAATAGCGCAGCTGATCTTCGGCCACAGACAGCGACTCTTTGGCTTGATCGAGCAGGATCTTGCGCGTCTTTAGATCGTTCTGCGCGGTCTCAACTTCGACCTGCGCCACTGCGCGATCGGCGAGCGCCTGCTTGCGGCGGTCGAGCATTAGCTGGGCAAGCTCGACGGCAGCGGCGGCCTTTTCGACATCTTGGCGGGCGCGCACCACGCTGCGCTGAAACTCAGTTGGATCCAGCGAAAGCAGAAGCTGCCCCTGCTTTACCGCCATGCCTTCCTCGATGAAGATCTTGTCGACTTGGCCGGCGACTTTCGAACGCACTGCGACTTTTTCGCGCGGCTCGATCTTGCCTAGCTCGACCACTGCGACTTCCAGATCACCGCGGCTGACCTTGGCAACCAGCGACGGATCGATCTTTTCGCCAGACTGGCCGCGCGCACGCAGCAGCCACAGTGAAAGACCCAGCAGGCCAACCGCCACAAGCGCGAAGAACAGCTTCCACCAGCCCGACTTTTTGCCACTGCCGCTCACTTGCTACCTCCGGTCTCGCGGTCACCACGATCTCGACCCGCCGAGGCGATGGATGCGGGCTCGGCACCGGGCGTTGGGGGAAGGCGCCCGCTGGCCAGGTACAGCTCGCTCCAGGTCTGCGCGATGCTTGCTGCGGTGTTGGCGAGGTTGATCTCGGCGTTCAGAAGCTCGACCTGCGAATCGATGAAGTCGAGCAGACCGATGTCGCCGTTCTTGTAGCGCCGCTCGCTGATGTCGAGATTGTCGCGAGCGATCTCGCGGCTGCGAAGCTGGGGCTCGCGCGTGTTGTACAGACGCGACAGGCGAGCATGCAGCGCGCGTACATCGGCTTCGACCAAGCGGCCGATGCGGCGATTTTCTTCGATGACACGGCGGTGCTCAAGCTGCGCATCCCGCAGGCCGGTGTAACTGTTCAGCGTGTCGAAGAGGTTGAGCGACAGCGTGCCACCAACGAACAGCGAGCCGGTGATGTTGGCAAACGGATCGGCGCTCTGGTTGGCGGCGCGGGCTCCGACCAGCGGGTTAAAGGGGTTGTTGCTGAACTGCATCAGGCTCGAAAGCGAAAGCTGGGGAAAGAACGTCGAGCGTGCCATGCGCACCATGGCTGCGGCGGCCAGAACCTGCGCCTGCATAGCCCGCAAATCGGGGCGCTCGCGATAGGCCGTGTTCAAGATCTGGTCAACCTCTTCGGGGCTGCTCGGTGGCGGCGGCAGCATGTCGGTGGTCTCGGTGAGCTGTACTGGCGTCGCCCCCAGCCCCAACGCAACCGCAAGCTGGGCCCGTGCCTCGTTGGCGCTGCCGGTGAGATCGGCCATGCGCGCAAGCTCGTTTTGGCGACGTGTCTCCATGCGATTGATGTCTGCCTGCGCGGCCAGTCCGGCTCGCACGCGCGCGGTGACCACTTGCACCGCTTCTTGAAAACGAGCGATGGCTTGTCGTGACACCTGCTGCTGTAGCTCGACGCGGCGCACTGACCAATACGCGCGCAGAACCGTCAATGCCACCTGCCGCATATTGTCACGTACCGTCGCTGCTGCGGCATCGCGCTGGTGGCGGGCGCGGTCGACGTTGCTGGTGATGCGAAAGCCGGTGAAAAGAGGCAGGCGCAGATCGGCTGCCAAGTTGAACTGCCCTTGCCAGCCGCTGGCGATGGCCTCGGACTGCACATAGACGCCCTTCGCTGCATCGCACTGGGTCTGGCTCGGCGAGCCATAGCTGCTGCCACTTATGCTCAGCAGCTGAACCGGGGTGCCCAGCGTGCTGCCGTCGGGCAGCATCGACAGCGGCAACAGCGATGAGCAGCTAGCCGGCGGCGCACTGCCACCCAGGTTGGCCGCCCGCCACTGCTCGGTCAGGAAGGTATCGACGCGAATGCTGACGCGGTCGAGCTGTGCTCGCAAGACGGCCAGGTCGCTGCGCTCACGCGTGGCAACGGCGGCAGCGACAGCGGGGTCGCTGCGCAGGGCTAGCTCGATGGCGTCACGCAGGCTCAGTGGGCGCCCTTCCGCAGCCTCGGGGATCAGCACCGATCCGCTTGACTGCAGCGCTCCCGGCGCATCGCTTGCCGTACGCGCAGAAGCATCTGGCTGCGTTGAGCTAGCGGTACTGCCTGTGCCTTGGGCAGCACTTGCGTCTTGGCGACGTGGCTCGGCCTGGGTGGGCAGCGCGCTGGTCGCTGCCACGAAGAAAACAGCGACACCGAGTCCGCGAATCGAAGAGGGCGAAGAACAAAATGCAGGCTTCAAGGGACAACTCGCTCAGGGTTTTTTTCATCGACGACGATGCGGCCGTCACGGAAACGAATGATGCGCTCGGCATAGGCGGCGACTTGTGGCTCGTGCGTGACGAGGACAACCGTCATGCCGCTCTGATGCAGCTCGCAGAAGAGCTTCATGATCTGCGCCGTAGTCTCGGTATCTAGCGCGCCCGTTGGCTCGTCCGCGAGCAGCATGACGGGTCGGGTGACGATGGCTCGCGCGATGGCGACGCGCTGCTGCTGACCACCGGACAGTTGGTTGGGCAAGTGGTGCTTGCGCTCGGCCAGGCCAACCCGCTCAAGCGCGGTGATGGCGCGCCGCTCGCGGTCGCTTTTTCCGACGCGAGCATAGACCAGCGGCACCTCGACATTGGCAATGGCGCTGTGGCGGGCCAGCAGGTTGAACGACTGAAACACAAAGCCGATTTTTTCATTGCGCAGTCGGGCAAGCTCGACGTCGTCGAGCTCTTCAATGGGCACGCCATCCAAACGATATCGACCTGCGCTGGGTCGGTCGAGCGTGCCGATGATATTCATCAGCGTCGACTTTCCCGAGCCGCTTTGACCCATGATAGCGACCAGTTCGCCGCGCTGAACCGTGACCGACACGCCGCGCAAGGCATGCACCTCGACGTCGCCTGTCTGGTAGACCTTGCTCAGATTCTCGATGTCGATGACGGGAGGAGCATCCATGGGATGAGTTCACGCAGAGTTCGTAGCCAGAACGGCCCCGTCGGCAGGGCAGGCGATGGCAGACAGCGGCTCGCCGATGTGTAGAGCGCAAAACGGGGTCCGCTTCAACTTTATTCCGCGCAATTCCGCATCGCCCGCCGCCCCAGGATGGCATACTGCGCCGGGGCCAGCGTCCATCAAGGCGCGTGCTCGACGAAGAAATGGCCCGACAAGGAAACCTGGACATGGTCAACTCCTCTTCTCCATCGTTGCCTGCGGTTGATGCTGCGGCCTCGACGGTGCCTGCACGTGGGGCCGCCGGGACATGGCCGCCAGCCCTGGATGATTTGCCGGCGGCGCTGCGCGAGCGACTATCGCGCATTCGCCTGTTATGCCTGGATGTCGACGGTGTGCTATCGGATGGTCACCTGTACTTTTTGGGCGAAGACGAAGCGGGGCCGCGCTGGGGCATGCGCTTTGCGGTGCGCGATGGCGTCGGCATCAAGCGCTTGCAAGCCGCAGGGATCGAAGTCGCAATTTTGTCCGAGGGGGCCCTGCCAGGTTCGCAGGCCCGCGCCCGCTCGCTGGGGGTGCGCCACGCGTTCTTCGGGCTCAAGGACAAGCTGACGCGCTTTACCACGTTGTGCCAAGAGCTTGGCCTGGCTGCCGATCAAGCGGCCTTCGTCGGTGATGAGCTATCTGATCTGCCGCTTCTGCGCGCGGTTGGCTTTGCTGCCACGGTCCCCGAAGCGGTCAGCGATATGCACCGCGCTGTGCACTACATCACGCAGCGCCCTGGTGGCCTGGGCGCTGTGCGCGAAGTATGCGAGCTGATCTTGGCTGCTCGCCGCAGCGCGGCCACGCAAGCAAGCTAGCCGGCGACTAGCGCGAGCGCCGGGTGGGGGATAGCCGCTCGCCGGCACCACGAGCAGACCACGAGCCCTTGGGCTGTGGGTGCCGACTGACATCCAAGATGGCTGCGGCAAAGGCTTCGGCGGCCGCTTCGCAGGCGGGCAGGTCACCGCCCAGATAGGCTCCGGCGAAGTTGGTCTCGGTCGGCGGGCCGAAGAAGCGCAAGAGCCGCACACCGCCGGTCTTGAGTGCGGCGTCGATTGCGACCAGCGCCTCGACGGGAGGAGCGATCAGGTAGCACATCGGCTCGCCGGGCTGCAGGCCCGCTTGCTTTGACAGGTACGTCCCAGTGGCCCGCACAACGTGAGGAAAAAATGCGATGGGCTCGCTCGATCCATTCGCCGCGCTGCGCGTCTCGGCGGCATAGAACCAGGCCTCGTCTGCGAGGCAGCGACGACAGGCAGCGAGCGCGGCATGAACTTCGTCGATGTCGTGGCTGGCGTAGCAGCCGATGACCTCACCAGACAGCGGGCCTGATGCATGCGCTGCGCCGGCATAAAAGCTCTTGGCATAGACCACATCGACGCGTGCCGCCTTGGTTCCTTCGTCGAGCGCGACGTACAGCGCATCGTCTGAGGTGCAGGTGATGAAGCCGACGGCCCGCATTTGGGGCGCAAGACCAAGGGCCGCGGCAAGCTCTGGCGAGAGGTCGGCAATCGTGCGCACGGCGAGCACTGCGGGCTTAAGCGGCGGCAGCGCAAAGCGCGCAGCGACGCTGAATCGCTTCGGTTCAGGCGCACGGTGGCTGCTTTCCATCCCGCCTAGCGTCGTGCGCACCAGGGCGGCAAGCGCTTGGCGGTCGACCGTGGCTGGCCCAGCCGGCACCGTGTGATCAGCAGCCGGAGAACGCGGCGATTTTTCAGGGCCGGACATGGGCGCCGTATAGCACGAAGCAGCGAGCGAAGTTGAGGGGTTAAGCGCCGCTTGCTCGGCTCCGCGAAACGCCCGATGTGACATCGTAGATGCGGGTCACACTTTGTTCTTGCTCTTGCCATCTGGTTGCGGGATGGTGGGAATTAGCGATGGCTTCTCGTCACCCGAAGGGTCTTTACGTTCTTTTTTTCACGGAGATGTGGGAGCGGTTCGGCTTCTATTTGATGCTGGCCCTCTTCACTCTGTACCTAAACGAGAAGCTGCACTGGACTGAAGAAGAAGCCTTCGGCGCGTACGGTTGGTACATGTTCTTTGTGTACCTGACGCCGTTCGTCGGCGGCATCTTCGCCGACCGCGTGTTTGGCTATCGCCGCGCCGTGCTCACCGGAGCGAGCTTGTTGGGCCTGGGCTATGTGCTTTTGGGCTGGCCGAACATGACGGTGTTTTACGCTTCGCTGTTCTTGCTGGTCATCGGCAACGGCCTGTTCAAGCCGAACATCTCGACGCTGGTCGGCAACCTGTACCCACAAGGTGATTCCCGTCGCGACTCGGCATTCAGCATCTTTTATATGGGCATCAACATTGGTGCCGGCTTGGCGGGACCGGTGGGGGGGTATCTCCGCACGGCCTATGGCTGGGCGCAGGCCTTTGCCGCAGCCGGAGTGGGAATGGCGCTGTCGTTTGTCATCTTTGCGCTGTTCCGCAAGCACCTTGAGATCGCAGACCAGCGCTCGTCGGTGTCGGCCGTGCTCGATGTGCCGCTTGGGCCCGACTACGAAGACCGACCGGATCCGCCTTCCGTCGAGCGGCAGCGCATCGTCGCCCTCGCGATCATCTGCGCCATCGTCATGACCTTCTGGATGGCCTTCCATCAGAATGGCAGCACGCTGACGATTTGGGCGCGCGATAACACGATCCGCGACTATGCCTTCCTGGGTTTCCGCGGCGAGATCTCGCCTGAATACTTCCAGGCTGCGAACTCGGTGTTCATTATTCTGCTGACCCCGATCCTGGTGTGGTTCATGGGCTTCCTGCGCGAGCGCGGGCTAGAGCCGTCGACGCCGGCCAAGATTGGCATCGGCATGCTGCTGACCGCGGCCGCGTATGCGTTGATGGTTCTCGCCTCGATGGCGGGTGGCAATACGGGGCGCGTCAGCATGTGGTGGCTGATTGGTTGTTACTTTGTCATCACGATCGGAGAGCTCTTCGTTTCGCCCATGGGTCTGTCCATGGTCACCAAGCTGGCGCCGCGCCGCATGACCGCGATGCTGATGGGCCTGTGGTTCTTGTCGACTTCGCTCGGCAATTGGTTCTCGGGTCGCACGGGCAAGTGGTTCTGGAAAGCCTGGTCGCACGCTGAATTCTTTGGTCTGTTGGTGGCGACTTCGCTGGTTGCGGCCATGGTGCTGATGACGCAGTACCGTCGCCTGAAGGCAGCCATGCCGCCCGAGGGGCAGTCTGGACCGAAGCCTCCCCAGGATCCCACGGCGCCCTCGGCTTCTTCGCCGCTGCCGGTGGCCGCCGCCGCAGAGCTTTCTTCGTAAAAGTGCGCTCGCGCGGCGAGTCGAGCGCGATGCTTCCTGTGGATCCGCTGCCTGCGCTCGCGAAATTGCGCGCCGACTTTCCGGCGCTGCAGCAAACCGTGCATGGCCGTCCCTGGGTGTATCTGGACAGCGCATCCACGGCGCAGAAGCCGCAGGTCGTGCTTGATGCGCTGCAGCGGGCATACGTCGATCTGTGCGCCAATATTCACCGCGGCGTGCATCAAAAAAGTCAGCAGGCAAGTGACGCCTATGAAGCGGTGCGTGAAAAAGTCCGTCGCTTTCTGAACGCGCCGCAGGCTGCCGAGGTCGTCTTTACCCGCGGCACCACCGAAGCAATCAACCTGCTGGCGCAGACACTGGGGCAAAGCCAGGTCCAGTCCGGGGACGAGGTGCTGGTGTCGGGCCTGGAACATCACTCGAACCTGGTTCCCTGGCAGCGCCTGTGTCAGGAACGCCGCGCTGCCTTGCGCGTGCTGCCCCTTGCTGCCGACGGCGCCATCGCCGCCGAGCGTATGCCTGAGCTATTGAGCGAGCGCACGCGCATCGTCGCGCTGAGCCATGCATCCAATGTGCTGGGCTGCATCGTGCCAGTGGCCGCGCTGGTTTCTGAGGTTCGTCGCCGCGCGCCGCACGCCGTGGTGGTGGTCGATGGCGCACAAGCCGTGCCGCACCTGCCCGTCGATGTGCAAGCTCTGGGCTGCGATGCGTACTGCTTTTCCGGTCACAAGCTGTACGGCCCGACGGGGGCCGGTGTGCTTTGGGGACGCCGCGCGCTGCTCGATGCACTGCCGCCGTGGCAGAGCGGCGGAGACATGGTCTTGTCGGTCGCGTTTGATCAGACGCTGTATCAAGACGTGCCGCATAAGTTCGAAGCGGGCACACCGGCTATCGCCGAAGTGATCGCCCTGGGGGCCGCGCTGGACTACCTTTCGGCCATCGATCGTCCGGCGCTCTTGGCATACGAGTCCAAGCTGCGCGCTTTCGCCGTCGCTGGTCTGCAGCAGATCGACGGCGTGCGCGTGCTGGCAGGGCACGCGACAGACGCATCGCATGTGCCGGTGATCTCGTTCGTGGTGCCGGGCGTTCATCCCCATGATCTCGGCACAGCGCTCGACTTCGAAGGAGTCGCAGTGCGCACCGGTCATCACTGTGCGCAGCCGCTGATGGCTCACCTGGGCATTGTGGGAACGGTTCGCGCCTCGCTGGGCTGTTACACCAACCACGCCGATCTGCAGGCATTGGCATCGGCTGTCGAGCAGGCGCTGCACTTGTTTCGTCGACGGTAATGTGGAAATCGCTGTCGAGCCAAGCAACGCTTTGAAGGCAAGGCGCGCATGAACCCCACGCTTCGCGATCTGTATCAGCGCATCATCCTGCAGCACAACAGCCAGCCGCAGAACCTGGGCCCGCTGCCGCAGGCCACGCACCAAGCCAGCTTGCACAACGCGCTGTGTGGCGATCAGATCACGCTGCGTCTGCGCATCGAACCAGCGACGGCAGATCAGGCGACTTCTGATCCATCGCCGCGCATCGTGCAGGCCTGCTTTGAAGGCGATAGCTGTGCGCTGTGCCGTGCCTCGGCCTCGCTGATGACGCAACGAATCGCGGGCAGCACGCCGCCGCAAGCGCTGGCCTTGGCGGCGCGTCTGCGGGCTTTTCTAAGTCCGCCTGCTCCTGCGGTTTCCGTCGACGCAGCCAGCCGGCAGAGCAGTGAGTCTGACCTGGGTGATCTGGCTGCGCTGCAAGGCGTCCGCGAGGTGCCATCGCGCCTGCGCTGCGCCACCTTGCCCTGGGAAGCGCTGATGCACGCTCTGCAGCACAGCCCGCCCTAAGCAAAGCGCTATCCAGCGCCACAGCGCTTCGCTAGAATCCTTTTTATGTTGAAGACGTGTGTCCGCGGGGGGCGGGCGCTGTTCCTGGGGAGCGTGCTGGCTTCCTCGGTGGCGATTGCCCTTGCCAATCCCGTGTCTCGACCTGCTGCAGCGACGTCGGCGCCAGCCGCTGGTTCTTCGGCCAGCCCGTCTGCTGCGAAGCCTGTCGCCAAGTCCGCTGCCAAGCCCGCTGCCAAGCCCGCTGCCAAGCCGACGCCACCCAGCAAGCCGGCTCCGCCGCCCGCGCCGCCCGCCTGCACCGCAGGGGACTTCGGCATGACGCTGCTTGAGACCGAATCGGACATGAAGTGCGACGAAGAATGGAACAACTGCAGCGGCGAGATCTTGGTCGCCGCCCGCAACTGCACCAGCGAGTTCCAAAGCTTGGTGCGTGTCGAGATCTTTGAAGGGCCGCGCCGCAGCCAGGTCCTTGAGTTCAGCCCGGCGCCCATCGTGCCGCCGCAGACTGTGTGGCGCGAAGGCATCCCATGGGCCAGTCCCGCCGATCTTGAGATCGAGGTCTTTTATCGTCCGCCGGGGCAGCAAGGTGGCGAGGTGTCTTCGCGCGGACGCGTACACGTGACGCACAAGGCGCTCGCCGCTGCGCAGGCACAGTGCGCCAAGTGTCAGGGCACCTGGGGCCGCTTCGGCGTCAACAAAGTGGCGGGCTGTAACTGCAAGACCAGCGACGCCGGCAAAGAGTGCATGGACGGTGAAGAGTGCGAGGGCTACTGCATGTTTGTGCGCTACGACACGACGGGTCGCGAGCACGGTCTGTGCAGCGAGACCACCAAGCTTACGGGCTGTCACAACATCATTTACAAGGGCGCCAGCAAAGAAGAGCCCGTCATGCCGCCGCCTCGCAAGCGTCCCACCTGCGTCGACTAGCGCGAGCCTAGGAGCAGTACCAAAACAAGCACAGAGAGTAGAAGTCGAGCACGACCGGCAGGCTGAACACGGCCCGATTGGGCAGGCTGCCTAGCAGGTAGTCGAAGCGAAGCTCTCCCCCGAGCGCGAGCAAGTGGCCGTGGGGAAGGCTATGGCTGCCACCTTGGGACATGGTGTTGTAGAGGACCCCGCTCGCCGAAAAAAAGACGCTGGGGCCAAAGAGCCGCGCGCCGTCGCTATACATCCGACCCGTGCCCCCGGCGCCGACGCGGAAGAGCACATCCTCGTGGCCCCCTCGACCCAGCGTGAGAGGGACATCGAAGCCAAGCAAAAGATACGGCACCTGCGTCACATGTTCGGTGCCGCCGCCGATGCGGCCGCTAAGCGGAAGGCTGGGCGTGGGAAGCACGTTCCCCAGTCCATATCCCAGGCGAAGCTGTGCTTCGACGCCGACGCCCCCGAGGGTGTCGAAGGTCGGCCCGATGCCGACGCCGGCTGTGGCGATGCAGCCCGACGACAGCCCGACGACAGCGAGCGCGCCCAGCCGTCCCATGCGGCGCGAATTTTTTATCACGATATATAGTATATTGCAATAATGATGCGATTTTAATCTTCATTTTATTTTGATATATAAATAGGCGTCGACGCGATGGTTTTTGGCGGCGCTACGGCTTCTGTGGCATCGCTGCCGCCGCTGCGAGCGTCGTCGAGTCGAGTCCTCGCGAAGGTGAATCCCCGGTGTTCGTGTCGCCTGTGCGATACTGAGTGCGTCGATGGGCGCTATTGGGCGGGATACGAAGCATAGGCTGGCCTCGGTCACCATAGACGACGAGGTCTTCGATGCTCCATCGCCAGAGCAGCGGGCCGCATACAGCGAGCCCACGCGAGTCGGGCGCTTTCCGCTGATTCGTCGCTTGGGCGCAGGCGGGATGGGCGCTGTGTACGCGGCCTATGACGAGCTTTTGGATCGCAAGGTCGCGCTGAAGATCGTGCATCCCGAGCGCAACGGCAGCATCGGTCAACGTCAGCGCACCTTGGTCGAAGCCCGCGCCTTGGCGCGCGTTGCGCATCCCAGCGTGGTTGCGGTGTACGAGGTCGGTGAAGCCGACAGCAGCATTTACATCTCGATGGAGTACATCGAGGGAAAGACGCTGTCGGACTGGTGCGGCGATGCTCCGCGCACGTGGCGGCAGATCCTCGACATGTACCTGCAAGCCGGCGCTGGCCTGCACGCGGCGCACCAAGCCGGCATCGTGCATCGAGA
>CAZKOY010000045.1:0-37154 GCA_964554495.1 uncultured Myxococcales bacterium | reverse complement strand
GCACGGACTTCGGGCCGAAGTTTGCCTGCGATCCCAAGGCTCGCGTCGAAGACGGCAAGAACGCCATGGTCTGCCGCTCTCACTAATCGAACCGATCTCGCAACAAAGCTTGGCTTTGACTAGGAGGATTCCATGTGGTTGTCATCTGTGCGTAGCACGCTCTTTGTCGCTTGCGTCTCGCTGCTGAGCATCGGCTCGCTGGTCGGCTGCGGCGCCGAGCCGATCTCGGGTGGGTGTCCTGGGCCCGGCTGTGCCTGCACCGGCAGCACGTGTGCCTGCACCGCCAACGGAAGCTGCACCTGGAACGGAACCGGCTGCAACGCGCAAGGCGGCAGTTGTTCGTTCAAGTGCGAACAAGGCAACACCTGCGTCGGCACCTGCGCTGGTTCGTGCAGCACAACGTGCAAGAACGGCAGCACCTGCACCTTGACGACTGGCGCCAGCGGCAGCATCGACTGCAGCAACAGCACCTGCACCCTGACCACGGGCGAGAGCGGCAGCATCAACTGCATCAACGCGTCCTGCGATCTGACCCTGGGCGTAAGTGGCAGCGTGTCGTGCAACGACAAGGCGACCTGCAATGTGTCGTGTCCCAAGGGCAAGTGCAGCCTTAGCTGCAGCGGCGGCAGTACCTGCACGATCAAGTGCCCGAATGATGCGACACCGCGCCCGATCAGCGGCAGCGGCAACTGCCAATAGCTTCGGCGCATCGCTTCGGCGCATCGCTTCGGCGCATCGCTTCCGCGCATCGCTTCCGCCCGTCGTTTTGCCTATCGCAGATCCTGGTTTATGACCCCGGAAAGGAACAGCTCGATCAGCGCTGGCCCAGCGCTGGCGGAGGGCCGCTCGCCCTGACCAACTAGGTGCTCGTACATCACACGCTCGGTCGATCCGATCACTGCCAGCGCCGTCAAGTACGGGTCGGCGCGACGCAGCAGGCCGTGCTGCATCGCCTGTTCCGTCACCTGCTGGGTCTGCTGAACCAGAAGCTCGGCCACGCGATGGATCGGCTGCCGCGACGGGCTCTTTGGGCCACGACATTCCTGCAGGTACAGCAGCACTTCCTCGCGAGCATCGTTCAATAGGGCGGCCAAACTGCCGCCCAGCGCAATGTACGCCCCCAGCAAGCCCGAGGGATCGTGGGCCTCGGCAAGTCCGGCGCTGCAGGTCGCATAGATCACGGCCAATCTCTGCTCGATGGGCGCGAATAGGGCGCGGACCAGCGCCGCTTGGTTGCGGTAGTAGCGGTAAAAGCTGCCCTTGGCGATGCGGGCCCGCGTTGCGATCTGGTCCACGGTCACGCAGTCGATGCCGCGCCGCAAAAACAGCCGCCGCGCGGCCACCAAGATGCGCTGCTCATGCTTGCGACGATTGATATCGCGCTTGCCCCCCACCGGACCCGGCACCTGGCGAACAGGCGTCAGCGAGCGCGCCAAACGCGATGCGCGGGCTGGGCGCGCTGCGTCTGATCGGACCCTGCTTCCTGCATCGCCCACTGCCGCTTGCTGCGGCGCGGCGGAAGGAAGCGACGGCAAGGCACGCGGCCGTCGGGCTCTACTGCTTTTCTTGTGCTGCCTTGACATGCTCATCCTCATTTACTAGAAACGTGACCACTTAGTCACGTTTTCAAGGACCACAGCTCATGCGCAAATCGCGAACCGAGACATCGCCTGACTTCGCACAGAACGCGGCCCACTTCCAGTCTGCGCGTCGCCGCTTCCCGGCGATGCTACTGGGTATGGCACTCTGCGGCCTCTTCGCTTGCGGCCAGGGGGCCGAGCGAGCAGAGCCAGCCGCGCCCAGCGATGATTCCGACGCTCATGCGACCGCGCAGACGACCGCAGCTCTCTTGTGGTCTCGCCCGCGGACCCTTTCGTCAACGCAGAAGCTCAACGAACTGGCGACGATCACGCCCAGCTTGTGCTCATCGGTCGTGATGGATGGCAACACAGCCGTGTTCAATGACACGTATCGCTTTCGTGTCATCGTCATGACGTACAGCAGCGGTCGCTGGCAGACACAGGCGACGGTAAGCCCGACGCTGCCTGGATACACCCCTGGCTATCCGTACTGCTTTTCCATGGCGCTTCACGGCGACACCTTGGTGCTAGGACACCAGATCATGTACGCGTCCTGGGGCAGCTATTGGGCACCGCAAGGAGCCGTCTTCGTGTTTCGCCGCAGCGGCACGACGTGGACCCAACAGCAGGCGCTCATCGGATTCGGCACAGAAGGCCTCGGCATCCGCGTTGCCGTCGCAGGCGATCTGCTCGTTGCGGCAACAGCCAGCGGCGATTACCTGCGTACCTATCGTTTTGGCGGCGGGACGTGGACGATTCTGCCAGCGGGCGGCGTGGCCCTGCGCGCCCGGCCGAGCGAGATCGCATTGTCAGGCAAGCGCATGGTCCTCGCTGACGACAACAACACCGCACGCGTCTACGAAACCGACGACACGCGCTGGAACTTGGTCGAGGATCTTGCTGGTCCCTCTGGCTATTGGGGGATTTCTGCTCGGCTTCAGGCCGATCAGCTTGCTGTGATGTGGAAGGGACCGGGTCGGCCCACGCCGCCACATACATTCGTTCAGATGTACCAAGCCGTGGCGGGTCGCTTTGTCAGCGGCCAGCGCATCGAGCACCCTGAGCACCCCGACCAGGATCACCTCGGTTACCGCTTGACCATGGATCGCGACTGGCTGGTCACGCACGACTCTGAGAAAGGCCTCTCCTTTGCGTATCACCAGATCGCCGGATCGTGGCTGGCCGCCTGGACGATCGTGGGCGGCCGGGCACACATGGCCGTGCAGGGCAACCAAGTCCTGCTGGGTCCGCCGCGCTTCAGCAGCACCGCAGCCCCTGGCGAAGCGTTTACGCTGCGCTAGCCGCTGCGCAGCGAAGAAGTTCGCGTAGATCGATGCGTGCCCGCTGAATTCCTTGCGCCAATGCCCGCCGATGGAACAGCCACGCTCGACGGCAATCGCGTGCGTGCGGCCCAGCTAGCGCCGCGACTTGCTGCTGGCTGGTTCCGGTGCTGCGGCCGGTACCGCGCTTGAGCTCTGCAGCGCCTTGCGCAGGATCGTGAGTAGCTGTCGCTGATCGGTTCGCGATAGCGTCAGCATCCACGGCGTCGGCTGCTGCAGGCGCTCGATCAGTCGCTTGCGCATCGCGATGCCGCTGCGTGTCAACGTCACGCGCTTGATGCGACGGTCATCGGGGGACGACTGGCGCTCGACGAGCCCGCGCAGCTCCAAGCGGTCGACGATGCCGGTCAGGTTGGAAGGCTCAAGCCCGATGCTCTCGGCGAGCTCGCGCATGGTCATCGCCGATTCCCCCAGCATGTGCAGCGTCGCAATCAGTGGAGGCGACAGCCCATCCTGGACGATGACGTCGCGCATCGCAGTCCGATGGCGCACCAAGATCTCGTAAAAGGTCTGGGCAAGCTCAGCGAGAACGGGATCGCCTGCATCGTCCGGCGGAGCAACAGGACGAGGGGCCGGCGTGCGTGCAGATGCCGCAGCAGCAGTGCTCGTTCGCGAACGAAGTCGACGGGAACTACTCCGTTTTTCGCTCATGCTTGCAACCTATCAGAAGCTCGATGGAAAGACCAGATACTTCATTGTGTGAACTATAATAGTTGACAACTATAACTATCATGTCATCCTAACTTTCAAGTTCGCTGAGTTGGATGCATGGATCCAGACAGCGTGTGTGCCCACGATCTGATTGGCGCAAGATGAACGCACAACACCAAGAACGTGGGCAGCGGAAAGGGGCCGGGGTACGCGAATGCTTCCATCGCTAGTGCGCATCGCCGTTCGCAACGTGGCGCGCAACCGTCGACGGTCGATCATCACCTTTTCGGCGATCTTCTTGGCGCTGGGTGTGATGGTCGGTATCCGTGGCTTCCTAAATGGCATGCAGGCGACGCTGCGCGAGTCGATCATCCTGGGGCAGACCGGAGCGCTGCAGATCCATCGCAAGGGCTTCATGAAGGCGGTGACGACGTCTTCGCTGGACCTGCTTGTCCCGACGGACGAAGCCTTTCTGCAGAAGATCCGCGGCGTGCCCGGCATCCAAGCGGTGACTGCGCGCATCGCCTTTGGCGGCATGGTGAACGCGAATGACACAAGCGCGGTCGCGATGCTGTCGGCCATCGATCCCAAAAACGAGATCCTGGTTTGCCCGCGACGGCTCGACATGATCTCGTCGGGCAAGACGCTGGCCGAAGGTGGATCCAGCGCAGCCATCTTGACGCCGGAACTTGCCGACAGCCTAGGTGTTCACGTTGGCAAGCAGGCCACGATTCTGACCAACGATCGCGACGGTGTTATGAACGCGCTCGACATCGATTATGTCGGCGTGTACGGCCAGCCGGGCCTGCCCATGCCGGACAAAAAGTTTGGCTTCGTGCCGTTGGCCTTTGCGCAGGACCTGCTGCGCATACCGAACTTGGCCAGCGAAATTGCGGTGCGTATCGAGCGCTTTGACGATGCGGAAACCTTCAAGCCACGTCTGCAGGCCGCGGTCGGTCCCGAGTACGAAGTCGTGACCTGGCACGATGTGGCTTCGTTTATCGATGACGCCATCGCGGCGCAGAACGCGACGTTGAATTTGATCGGCGCGATCTTCCTGTTCGTCGCACTTCTGGGCATCGCCAACACGATGCTGATGTCGGTTCTGGAACGCACGCGCGAGATCGGAACGATGATGTCCGTCGGTGTTCGCCGCCGGCAAATCCTGTCGCTGTTCCTGCTGGAAGCCGGGATCCTGGGCTTGCTTGGCGGCATTCTAGGAGCCGCAGCAGGCAGCGCGTTCGTCTTCTATTACGGATACAAGGGCATCGTGCTCAAGTTCCCTGGCATGCTCGCTCCGCTTCATATCTATCCGACGGTGACGGTCGGTTACATCTTGTTTGTCTTGGGGCTGGCTGCAGGCGGTGCGGTGCTTTCGGCACTGTGGCCGGCGGTGCGAGCCAGCCAGATGCGCCCGGTTGAGGCGCTGGCGGCGGTGTGACATGCGGCTTCTACTTCTGGCTTTGCGCAACCTGTCGCGCAACAAGCGGCGCTCGATCATCACCGCCTTGGCCGTGCTGTTTGGCTGCGCAGCGATCGTTGCCCTGCAGGGCATCAACAATGGCTTCGTTGCCAATCTTATCGAGACCACCGTCGAGTCCAGGCATGGCGCTGTGCAGGTGTTCCGCAAAGGGCACATTGGATCTAACGATCCCCTCAAGCTCAGCCTGCCGCAGGATGCCGAGCTTGTGCGTCGCATCGAAGCGGTCCCTGGCGTTCTTGCCGTGGCGCCGCGCCTTTCGTTTGATGGCATGGTCAATAACGGCAGCGAATCGACGATGTTCATGGCCATGGCCATCGATCCGGATCGCGAGTACAAGGTCTGCCCCAAGCGTCTGACTCGCGTGTCGCCAGGTTCGCAGCCGCTGCAACCGGGCAAGGAAGGCGATGCGCTGATTGGCAAGACGCTGGCGGAAGCGCTGGGCGCCGACAAGGGCGCGACCTTGGTCATGCAAGCCGCTGGGCCGCATGCCAGCACCAACGCGCTGGATGTCGAGATCAGCGGCTTCCTACCGACGCAGAGCGTGGCCGAGTCGAAGCGCATGGCCACGGTCCGCCTGCGCTTTGCCCAGGATCTGCTGCGCATGCCAAATCAGGTGTCGCAGTACGTGGTCGGCATCGCGCACCTGGATCAAGCAGACGCCGTGGCTGCGTCGCTGCGACAGGCCTTGGGCAGCGAATACGATGTGACGACCTGGGCCGATCTGGATCCCGCTACCAAGACGCGCGTAGGCTCAGTCTTGTACGTCATGCTGTTCGTTGGCGGTGTGCTGTTCTTGCTCGTGGCCACCGGCATCGTGAACACCATGCTGATGTCCGTGTTCGAACGCGTGCGCGAGATCGGCACCATGCTGGCGCTGGGAGTACGGCGCTGGCAAGTCACCGTGCTGTTCCTGGCCGAAGCGCTGTTCTTGGGACTGTTCGCGTCGACGCTGGGTGTCATCTTGGGCTATGGCATTGTCGCGGGCGTGTTTCGCAAGGGCTTCACCATTCGCCCGCCTGGTGGCGATGTGACGACGATCTATCCGCACATCGATCTTTCATACCTGCTTCTGGTGGTGGGCTTTGCGCTGGTTGGCACGATGCTGGCCGCGCTGTACCCCGCATGGAAGGCCGCGCGGCTTCGCCCGGTTGACGCACTGCGCGCGAACTAGGCCAGCCGTTCCCGAAGGAGTTTTCAGATGAAGCGCCACACATCTTCCGTTCTGCCGGTCTCGCTTTCGCTGGCCATCCTGTCGCTGCCTTTGGCCGCGTCGCCAGGCGAGCCAACTGCAGAAGAGCTTCTGCGAAGATACGATCAAGTGATGTCGCCCAAGACATTCGACGCGCTGATGACGATGACAGCGCATCGCCAAGACGGCAGCGAACGCAGCTACAAGTTCCGCGCGCTGAAGTCGGAAGACGACAAGATCCGCACGTGGTTCTTCGAGCCTGCCGCCGCCAAAGGGCAAGAGATGCTGCGCGTCGGCGACAACATGTGGGTTTACATGCCCAACCTCAAGCGAGCCATGCGCCTGGCCTCGCGAGAGAGCTTTCAAGGCGGCGACTTCAACAACGGTGACGTCCTGCGCGTGAACTATGTCGCGGACTACACCGCCAAGCGCGAGACCGCAGAAGATCCCAAGCTGTGGCTTCTGGATCTAACGGCGAAGTCGAAAGAGGCCGCGTACGACCGCATCAAGCTGTGGCTGACCAAAGACAAGCAGCAGCCGGCCAAGGCCGAATACTATGCAGCGTCGGGAAAGCTGCTGCGCTCGGCGGTGTTTGAAGACGTAAAGAACTTTCACGGCCACGAGCGGCCGTCGCACATCACCATGCGTAACGAGCTCGCCACGAAGCGGTGGTCCGAGATGACCATGCTGGACATGAAGTTGGACATCGCGATCCCGGCACAGCGCTTTGTGCTCGACGATCTCGGACGCTAGACGCAAGAACCACGAGAACACAGGCGAAACATGTGTCGGCGGCTGCTCATCGCGTTGGCCTTTCTGCTTTCCTTGTGGGGAAATGCAGAGCACCCGGCCTGCGCGCAAGAGTCGCTCGACGATCTCGACAAAGCCAAGTCCGGGGCAAGCGGTGACAGCAAGCGTGCGACGGCCGAAGTGAATGGCTATGTCGATAACCGTCTGCAGTATGGATATGTCAATCCCAGCACAACGCCGCTGCCGACGCGTGATGTGCCATCGATTACGGAAATTCTGGAAGCGAATATTCAGCTAAAAGTCAATATCACCCCCAAGTTATCGATCTACACAGATATTTCTCTGATTTATCAAAATGGCTGGCTGTTCTATCAAAGCGACGGCAATGGCGGGCGCGAGCAGGTTGCGGATCATGATGTCGCCAGCATTCGCCCCTTGGTCGTTCCCAGCGAGCTGTATCTTTCGTACGCTCCGAAGCCCTGGCTGAACTTCTTGCTGGGCAAGAAGCGCATCATCTGGGGTTCGGGATTTGCCTTTAATCCGACGGACCTCATCAACCCACCCAAGGATCCCACCGACCCCAACTTTCAGCGGGCTGGCGCTTGGGTGGCCAGGGTCGAGCTGCCCTTTGAAAAGTTCACGATTACCGCCTTGTTTACGCCCCAAGTCTTGTATCAAAATAGCGGCATTCCATTTGCCTTAATGAAATACCCAGATTATCCATTGGTCGACGGAACGAAGCCAGCCGATGACTCATATCACTATTTACTTGCAGCGCGATTGTATTTCTTGCTATTTAATTCAGATGTAAATCTCTTTTATTATTTTTCAAATAAATACAACGACCTTCTTGAAAATGCGTCGCGTTTTGGTGCGAGTTTTTCCCGGTATTTCTTTACCGATTATGAACTTCACATCGAGGCGCTGTTTCAATTTGGCAGCTCGCGGCTGTACGCCGACCATCTGTGTGCCGCCGCCAGCCTGTGCAACTTCGGCAGCGCGATCAGCGCCAGCAAGGTGCGGGATGGCACCTTGTATCCGCGCCTGGTCGTCGGCGGTCGCACGCAGTTCCGCGACGAGAGCCTGCTTTCGATCGAGTACTACTATCAAGCCGACGGCTATAGCGACCAAGAGTTCGAGGACTATCTGCGCGTCGCCTATCGCGCGCTGCAGCTTTCAGGTGGGACGGGTCTTGTGACGGGCTCAAGCGGCCAGAGTGGTCTGCCGCAGCGCTTCACGTTTGATCCGCTGCGCCGGCACTATCTGATCGTCAGCTACAACAAGCCGCGCATCAAAGAAGACTGGACGATCGGCGCGACGCTGATCGCGGGCCTGACCGATCTTTCGGGAACCATCTCGCCCAGCGTGTCGTGGAGCGTGCGCGAGTGGCTGACCCTTTCGCTGTTCGGCTTCATTCCGATCCGCGGCATTCCCGTCGGACAAGTGACGGTCAACGATGTGGCGATCAGCGAGTATTCGCTGCTGCCGATTGACTTCCGCTTCCTGTTTGAGGCGCGTGCGTTCTACTAGAGGACCGAAGCGATGACATCATCTGCACCTACTCATGCCTCGGACTCGCAGCCGCTGGTTGTGCTGCGCAGCATCGTCAAGAGTTATCAGCTGGGCAAGACCCTGGTGCCTGCGCTGCAAGGCGTTGATCTTGAGCTTCATCGCGGCGAATTCACCGTCGTCATGGGGCCCTCAGGATCGGGCAAGTCAACGCTGCTCAACATCATCGGCTGCTTGGATCGCCCGTCGAGCGGGTCGTACAAGTTTGCCGGTGAAGAAGTGAGCGATCGTGACTTCGACAAGCTGGCAGGCGTCCGCAACGAAAAGATCGGGATCATCTTTCAGTCTTTCAATCTGATTCCGGTGCTGAACGTCATCGAAAACGTCGAGTTCCCCTGCCTGATGCGGCGGCGACGCGAGCCGATGAGCAGCCTGCGCGAGCGCGTCCACAAGCTGTGCGAAGACGTCGGACTGGGGCCCTATGTCAAGCACCGCCCCGACGAGCTTTCAGGTGGACAACGGCAGCGCGTGGCGATTGCCCGCGCGCTGATTACGCAGCCCGAGCTTGTGCTAGCCGATGAGCCGACGGCCAACCTGGACTCGAAGACATCTGAGCAGATCATCGCGCTCATGCAGCACTTGAACCAACAGATGGGTGTGACGTTCTTGTTTTCAACGCACGACCCGCGCGTCATGCAGCACGCCAAGCGTGTGGTGTACATCGCCGACGGCAAGATCGTCGATGCCAACCCCGTGGCGGCAGCGTCGGGACACTAAGGGACAAGGCCGCGAAGAGAGCGCTGGAGCGACCGATGAGGCTACGTGCAACCGCCCTGCTGCTTGTGGCTCTGCTGATCGCAGCATGGGCCGAGCCAGCGTCTGCGCGTAGCCGACGGCCCCGCAGCGGTGCGCAGGAAGCTCCGGTGGCGCCGAGCCAGCCCGCAGTTCCAGTCGTCCCCACCGACGCACCCGAGCCGCCCCCGGCGCCGCTTGACGAACCTGAGCCACCACCGGCTCCTCTTGAAGAGCCTGAGCCGGCCCCGGCGCCGCTGCGCGATAGCAAGGATGCGACCGAGGCGCTCACTGCTGAAGAAGCCGCGGCACTGCAGGCACACAAGACGGCAGAGGCGCGCAAGGCACGACTGCTGCGCACGACTGCAGGTTTCGCCTGGACCGGTGTGGCGCTCACGCTCGGCCTTGCCGTTGCAGGGACCAGCCTTGGCATCCTGGCGCAAAAGCGATCGGATGCCCAGAGCCGCCTGACGACGCAGATCGCAGATGGCCTGCCGCCGATATACGACGTGGCACAGCACAGCGAATGGATGCGGCTGCAAGACGAAGGCACGACGTACAACGCCGCAACGATTGGCTGTCTGATATCGGCCGGCGTGTTGGCGGTGGGCACAGGCCTATTGTTCTGGGGGTACGAGCGGCGGTCTAAGCGCGATCTGGCCTTGACATTCCCGACGCTGCGCGCTGATACGCGAAGCGTCCTTCTAGGCCTGGGGGGAAGGTTCTGATGTCAGGCGAATCCGTCGGTTGTGAGCGCCGATATCGCCGCCGCTCTGTGACGCGGTGGACGATTCGGATCGGAATGGGAACGCTTGTGCTTTTGGCACTGACCAGCAGCCAGTGCTTTGCGCCCACCTATTCTGACTGCGCGTACCGCTGCGGCAGTGACGAGCCACGCTGTCCTCCCGGCTATGAGTGTCGCGCCGATAACTATTGCCATAAGCCTGATGCCAACAACGTGTGCGTGTTCGGCATCGACTTGGCCGGCGTGCTGCCTGACTTGGGGCGTCCGCTCGACGCACAGTAGGCGCGCGGCGCGAGCCTCGCGGTTTCTGTTCCTTTTGCCGGCAGGCCTGGCATAAGGTTCGCGCCATGTCGCTAAAGGATGCAGACCAGGCCGCGATCGCCGAAGCACGAGCGGTGCAGCATACGACGCGCCGACCGTCGGTGCCGGAACTGGAAGAGCTTTTATTTTCGCCGCTTCACGTGCTGGACCATGGCTTCGTGCGCGTCATCGATTACATGGGCAGTGATGACGCCATCGTGCAGGCCGCACGCGTGTCGTATGGGCGCGGCACCAGTAAGCTGCGCGACGATCGCGGGCTGATCCGGTACCTGATGCGGCACCGCCATACGACGCCGTTTGAGATGTGCGAGATCAAGCTGCACGTCAAGCTGCCGATCTTTGTGGCGCGTCAGTGGATTCGCCATCGCACCGCCAACGTCAACGAATACAGCGGACGTTATTCGATCCTCGATCGCGAGTTCTATCTGCCGTCGCCGGATCAGCTGGGCGAGCAGTCGCGCAGCAATCGGCAGGGCCGCGACGCGAAGCTGTCACCGCAGCAGGCAGCACACGTGCTGAAGCTTCTGCGGGACGACGCCGAGCGCTGCTATGACCACTATGAAGAGCTGCTAAACGAAGACGAAACCGGCGCAGCCAAGCGCCCTGAGGATCCGCAGCTTGCGCGCGAGCTTGCGCGCATGAACCTGACGCTGAACTACTACACGCAGTGGTACTGGAAAATCGATCTGCACAACCTGCTGCACTTCTTGGCGCTGCGCATCGATGCGCATGCGCAGCACGAGATTCGCGTGTATGGTGACGCCATCGCTCGCATCGCCAAGGCGTGGGTGCCGACGGCGTGGGAAGCCTTTGTCGATTACCGACTGCATGCGGCGCTGTTTTCACGTGGGGAACTGGCTGCGATCCAGGCGCGGCTGCGAGGCGAACAGCCCGATCTCAATGCGCTGGGTCTATCCGCTCGCGAGCAGCGGGAGTTTGAAGCGAAGCTCGCGGGCGCAGCGCTTTCTCCATAGCAGCAAACGGACTCACCTTGAGGCCTAGCTGCGTGTTGACAAAGTGCAACGTGCCGGCGGCTTCAATCTGCTGCGTCGTCGGTGCTCGCGTCGGACGCTCCGCCTGTCGAGAGTTTGCGGAACGAAATCCCGGTTCGAGGTGAGCAGGCAGGAACTCTAGGCGCGCCGCGTTGCCACACACCTGGGGTTTGCCTATTGGCCAAGCGGAAATGCTCGCCATGCCGAGGCGAAGCCTCAGCGTCCGCCCCCGCTATTCTGTCCCGCCTCGCTTTGGCGCGGCATGCTTGATCGAACCCTCGCAGCCCTGGGTGTTCAGAGTCGCGAGCGCCGACCGGCCGGGGTCTTCCCGCAAAACCCGGCGTGCGGCGTTCCTGCTACGCCTTCGTGTCCCTCGTGTCTTGTGTATCGATCGGAAAACTCAGCACGTCGTATTCAAATTTGCCAAAAGTCGTTATGACTCCCCTTGATATACTGAGGCCGGGAGCCGACTTCACGGCTCGGCACGTCAGCGGCCTACGCTGCCAGCCCTCACAGAGCAGCCCGGATGGATGTCGCAGCTGGAGAGTCGTCCCGTCCTTCGGAACCCGAGCGCGCCGCCCTGCGCGAGAGCCTCAGCCGCGCGCTGCCCGAGATCCCGCCGCACTACTTTTACGATGACGTAGGCAGCGAGCTCTTCGAGCGCATCACCGAGCTAGATGTCTACTATCCGACGCGCACCGAGATCGCGATCTTGGAGCGCTGGGCGCCGCGCATCGTCGAGCGTAGCGGCTGCCAGCACCTGGTGGAGCTGGGCAGCGGCGCCGGTCGCAAGATCCGCCTGCTGCTCGATGCCTGGCCACACTCGCAGGACGACTGGTCCTGCACCCTGCTCGATATCAACGAGCTCTTCGTGCGGCAATCGCTAGCGCGGCTGGCGGCCGACTATCCGCGCTGTCAGTTCCGCGGTGTCGTCGGCAACTTCGTCCACGACATCGATCGCCTGGGCCCGCCGGGCCAGCGACTGATCGTGTTTTTTGCCGGCACCATCGGCAACCTGCACCCGCACGAACGGCAGACCTTCCTGGCACAGCTGGCAGCAAGCATGGGAGCCCACGATCGGTTTTTGGTGGGTATCGACCTCGTCAAAGATCCGGCGCGCATCGAAGCGGCCTACAACGACCCGCAGGGCATCACCGCTGCCTTCAATCGCAACATGCTCGTGGTGCTGAACCGTCGCTTTCAGGGCGACTTCGATCCCGCAGCATTTGCACATCGCGCCTTCTTCGACAGCCACCACGCCTGGATCGAGATGCGCCTGCGAGCCCTGCGCGATACGTCAGTGAACCTGCGCGGCCTCGATCTGCGCCTCGACCTGCACGAGGGCAGCGAGATCCGTACGGAGATCAGCTGCAAGTTCACACGCGATCGCTTTGTCGGCGCCCTCGCCGCTGCCGGCCTGTGCGTGGACGACTGGTTCACCGATCCCGAGCAGCAGTTCGCGCTGGTCCTCGTTCGCAGGGCGCAGGTGTGATGTCCCAGCTAGACACCTTCCGTGCCACCTTCATTGCTGCCTGGCAGCGATCCGATGCGCTGTTCGCGCTGGTTCCGCGCCCGGCCTGGCTGACGCAGCCCATCCACCTGCGTCACCCGATTCTGTTCTACGTAGGTCACTTGCCAGCATTCGCGTGGAATCAGATCGGGCGTGGCGCGCTGGGGCTCGCCCCGCACCACGCCCGCATGGACGATCTGTATGCCCGCGGCATCGATCCGGCAGATCCCGACAGTGCCCAGGCGCAGCGCATCACTGGCTGGCCGTCCATCGACGAGACCCTGGCTTATCGCGACGACGTGCGCCTCGCCATCCTGCGCGTGCTGCCCGATGTGCTGTCACGGTCTGACGATGTCCTGTGCGCGGGCGGCCGCGTGCTGCACCTCGTGCTAGAGCACGAGTGGATGCACCACGAAACGCTGCTGTACATGCTGGCCGAGAGCCCGCCGGATCTGATCGCACGCCCCGCCTGGATCCCGCCACCCGAGACCGGCTGCGGACGCGCGGCAGAACCCCGATACATCGCGGCCGGCCCGACGACTCTAGGCGCCACTTGGGATCAGATTCCGTTCGGCTGGGACAACGAATTCGGCCAAGTCATCGTCGAGGTTGCGGCGTTTGTGATCGACTCACTACCGGTGCGCAACTGCGACTGGCGGATCTTCTTTGAAGCAAATGGGTCGCGCGCCGAGCTGTACCCGCAGTCTTGGACGCAGGACCCAAAAGGCGAGCCTGCGATCAAGACTCTGTTCGGTCCGATTCCCTTCGACGCCGGAGCCGGATTCCCGGTACAGGTCTCGGGGATGCAAGCACGCGCCTACTGTGCGTGGGCCGGCGGGCGGCTGCCCACCGAAGCAGAACTTCACCGCGCCGCCCACGGCGCGCCCGATGGCTCGCTGCGCGCGTATCCTTGGGGCGACGCGGCACCAGCCGCTGAGCACGGGAACTTTGGGTTCCGACGCTGGTATCCGACTCCCGTCGGTCAGTTCCCAGCCGGCAGCAGCGCCTGGGGCGTCGAGGAGCTGGTGGGCAATGGCTGGGAATGGACCGCATCGCCCTTTGCCCCGCTGCCTGGCTTTTCCGCCTGGGCTCGCACCTACCCCGGCTATTCCGCGGACTTCTTCGATGGCGAACACGACATCGTCTTTGGCGCATCGTGGGCCACGGAAGACGCCCTGCTCCGCCGCAGCTTTCGCAACTGGTATCGCCGCACCTATCCTTTTCCCTTCACCAGCTTTCGCGTGGTGCGCTAGCCCATGGCTCGGCTCTGCCACCTCTCCTCCGAGGCTGGATGAGTTCGCTAGCCTGAAGTTTTCGGCGAGGATTCTGCCGAACGCGTGACGCACAGACGTATTCTCTATTGTCCAGTCAGGTCGCCATGCAGCCCACCCCGAAATCGACGCCCAAGGCCGCGGAAGCTGTCATCTCTTTCCGCTGCGTCAGCTACTGCCCGCCGGGTGCGGCGGCCGCGGTGTTGGATGAGCTTTCGCTCGATGTCGAGGCGGGCGATATCCTCGTTCTGCTCGGGCTGTCGGGCAGTGGCAAGACGACGGCCCTGCGCCTGGTCAACCGCCTCGTCGAGCCAACGCAGGGCGAGGTCCGGGTCGAAGGGCTTTCGACCATGGCCTGGGATCCTATCCAGCTGCGCCGACGGATCGGCTACGTGATTCAAGAAGGCGGCTTGTTCCCCCACTTCACCGTCGCCCGCAACGTTGCCATCGTGCCAACGCTGCAGGGACAGCAGCCCGATGTCATCCAGCAACGCGTCGAGTCGCTGCTGCAGCTAGTTGGGCTGCCCGCTGAGCAGTTCGGACAGCGCTTCCCGCACGAGCTCTCAGGCGGCCAGCGCCAGCGGGTAGGCGTGGCGCGAGCCTTGGCCGGTGACCCGCCGATCCTGCTTTTGGATGAGCCGTTCAGCGCGCTCGATCCACTCAGCCGCACCTCGCTGCAGCGCGAGTTTGCCGACATGATGGCGCGTCTAGGCAAGACCGCGATCTTCGTCACCCATGACATTCGCGAAGCGCTGGTCGTGGGTACCCGCGTGGCGCTGCTGGAATCGGGACGCCTATCGCTCGTCGCGCCGCCGAGCGAGTTTGCCCTGGCGCGCAATGGCCTAGCCGGCGCCTTCCTGGAGACCATCGCGCCCACGTGGGGACCGGCTTGACTCCCGCAACACGTGAGCTGGTCGCGCTGACCGGGCAGCACTTGCAGCTGGTCCTTGTGGCCACCGCTGGCGCCACCGCGCTCGCCATCCCGCTCGGGGTGCTCGCCGTCCGACGCCCGACGCTGGGACGGTTCATCTTGGCTACCACGGGCGTGTTGCAGACCATTCCCAGCCTGGCTCTTTTCGGTTTCCTGATCCCGCTGCCGTGGATTGGCGGCATCGGCGCCCGCACAGCGATCATCGCTCTTTTGCTGTACGCGCTGCTGCCCATCGTTCGCGCCACCGTGACCGGCATCACCGGAATTGACCCCGCGGTGCGCGACGCCGCCTTGGCCATGGGCATGACGCCAAGGCAGCGGCTGCTGCAGGTCGAGCTGCCGCTGGCCCTGCCGGTCATCGTAGCTGGCCTGCGAGTCGCCACAGCGACGGCGGTTGGGGTCGCGACAGTGGCAGCGGCCATCGGAGCCGGCGGTCTGGGTTCCTATATCTTTCGCGGGCTGCGCATGCACGACACCGGACTGCTGCTGCGCGGTGGCGTGCCCGCTGCGGCCATGGCTGTCGCTCTTGACATGGCGCTGGCCCTGTTGTCCAGCAACCTTGATGCGCGAGCTCACGGCGGGCGGGCGGGGGTGCGTGGTCTTGCTGCTGCAACGCTTGCGGCGATCGCTCTGGTGCTGGCCGCTGGTACCTGGGCCGGTCGCGTGCAGACCCCCTCGGGCCCGGCCAGCGCACCGCTCTTGCGAGTGGGCTCAAAGGACTTCACCGAGCAGCGCATCCTGGGGGAGCTTCTGGCCCAGACGCTGGAGTCCGCCGGTATCCGCGTCGAGCGCCACTTCGAGCTGGGCGGCTCGCTCTGCCACCAGGCCTTGGCCGCCGCCGAGATCGACACCTATCCCGAGTACACCGGAACCTCCTTCACGGCCATTCTCAAGCATCCGGCTGGCCCTGCCCCTCGGCTCGTCCACGAGCAAGTCCGGCGGGAATATCGTCAGCGCTTTGGCTTTGAAGTCTCTGATCCGCTGGGCTTTCGCAACGACTTCGCCATCCTGGTTCGCCGCGAGACAGCCCGCCGCTTGGGGTTGAGTAGCCTCTCCGATGTCGCGCGACACGCCGGTACGCTACGGGCGGCCTTTGGTCCTGACTTCCTGACTCGGGCCGACGGCTTTCCTGGTCTAGCGACCCGCTACGGCATCAAGTTCAGCCAAGCCCCGCGCGAGATCGACCTGTCGCTTGCCTTCCACGCGCTTGCGGCGAGCGAGGTCGACCTGATTGCCAGCAACTCCACCGAAGGACTTATCGAGAGGCTAGACCTCGTGCAGCTTGAGGACGACCGGCAGTGGTTCCCCCCATACGAGGCGGTCTTCGTGGCCCGTGCTGACGCGCTGGCCCGCATCCCGGCGCTTGGTGTCGCGATCGCTTCTCTGGCCGCTCGGATCTCCACCGAAGCGATGCGTCGGCTGAACCTACAGGTGGACGGCGACCGCCAGCCCGTCGAGCTAGTGGTCTCTCGCTTCCGTCAGGGGCTGGCCACTGCCAAGCAGGCCCCATGATCTTCTGTTTCCTGCATCCCTGTGTTCGCTCACTCCCCCTACTGTGGAGAATCAACAATGACCGAGCCGAGTCGAGCCAAGGGCCTTGTCGCATTGGTGAATCCCAACTTCGTCAGACCCGGCGTCACTCCCTATGCCCTGGACATTCTGTGTTCCCATTTGGAGATGGAAGGGTTCGATGTCGACGTCATTGACCTAACCTGGCACCCCGAGGACTGGCGCGGCGTAGTCGCTGCCTACTTTGCGACCCACAAGCCTCTACTGGTCGGGGTCACGCTGCGCAACGCTGGCAGCGTGCAGCCGCAAGAGCAGCGGGTGTTTCTGCCCGATCATCGGCTCGTGATCGAGCAGATCCGCGCGGCCACGACGGCCCCCATTGTGCTTGGTGGCGCTGGCTTCTCGTCGATGCCATACGCAGCGATGGAGTACTTCAACGTCCCCTACGGCGTGAAGGGCCCGGGTGAGCTGATCTTGTGTTCTCTGGCCCATGCGCTGGCAAGTGGACGCTCACCCAACACCATAAGTGGGCTCCTCCTATACGATGGCAAGTCCGTTCGAGCCGCCGCTGATTCCGCGCCCCCGCTGGCCGGCGCCACGCTGGGTCGTCATATCCAAGCCCGCTATGCCCGACGCTCCGGCGTCCCCTTCCGCATCGACAACCGGGCCTACTACGATCGCGGCGGACTCGGCAATCTCCTCACCAAGAATGGCTGTCCCTTCGCGTGCAACCACTGCATCGAACCGGATGCCAAAGGCACGGTGATCGCTCGACGCAGTGTTGACGCTGTGGTGGATGAGCTGGAGTCGCTGCTCGCGCAGGGCGTCTACGACATCCACACCACCGACAGCGAATTCAATCTCGCCATTTCCCACAGCAAAGCGATCCTGCGCGAGATCATCGCTCGCCAACAGAGCGCGCTCAGCCCGCTGCGCGATCTGCGGCTCTGGATCTATGCTCACCCCTTGCCTTTCGATGAAGAGCTAGCTGATCTGCTCGCACGCGCTGGCTGCCGGGGCGTGTGCATCTCGGCCGAGCATGTGTGTCGGGAACACCTAGCCGTGTGGACCGCACCGCGCGGACGGGTTGGCTTGGTCTACACGCTGGCCGACGTGCAGCGGGTCACCCGGCTCCTGGCTGATCGCAACATCATGGTGACGACAGAGCTGCTGTTGGGGCTGCCCGGTGAGACCATCGACACCGTCAAGGCCGCCGTTGACGCGACGCTGGCGCTGCCGACCACGGTGGTCGGCTACACGCTTGGGCTGCAGGTCTTCCCGCATGCCCCTCTGGGCGTGCGCATGGCTGCGGAGTCATCGGGGCGCAAGGTCATCCGCGGGCTGCAGTCGAACACTGCGCAGGGGCCGATCTTTCTAGAACCGCTCGAGCGCTGCGCATCCCTTTCCGAGTATGAGCGCCAGTTCTGGTTCGATGAGCAGGGACGCGTTCGCCCGGTGTTCTATTTCTCACCAGACCTGCCCGAAGCCCCCGAGACCCTGTCGCGCCCCGACGGTCGCTGGACCAATACGATTCGCTGGATTCAGGAGTACGTCCCGGCCTCCGAGCACTATCGGGTGGCCTTGCCAACGGTGGCTGGGGATGGGCAAGACGACAACAACTATGCTGATAACCCCTTCCTGCAGCGTGCCGTATCGCTGGGATACAAGGGCGCCTACTATTCGTGGTGGCGTCAGAGACAACAGATCATGTCTAGTTCCGGCTAGTCGTGGCAAGCGGCACCGCATGCCTGCCCGCCGGATGTTCAGCCTCCCTACTGCGACGGTAAAGTTGCCGGGCCCTGGCTTTGGCCAGATTGGCGGGCTGGCAACATGCCTACGTCGAGCGTGCGCAGGCATGTTGCACAGAATCGAACGGCTGCTGCCCGTCGATCGCTGCAGCACACGTACTACAAAGCACTGCCCTACGCCGCCCGGCATCCCCGCCAACCCGCACTGCACTGAGAGCGGATTCGCAACATACGTCTGCTGGGCTGGACCTGGGGTCCTCCTAGCCGGGAGCTAGCGGCATGAGCCAGCCCGGACCGGAGCATTCGGCTTCACCTGCACAAGCGTCGTCTGGCCTCTGACGACTACTGAGTGCGTGCCTATTGCGCTTCAGCTCCGCCTCCAGCCGCGCCGTGTGAGCGTCGGGCGCCGTCTTGCCGCGACTGTCCACCTTCTGCAGCGCCTCCGTCGTCGCCTGCTGCGCCACCGTCCGCCAGCGATACACCAGGCCCGGACTGACGCGATGCTTGCGACAGACCTCCGCCATCGTCACGCCGGGCTGCTGCGTCTCGTCGAGAATGCTGCGTTTCTCTTCCGTCGTGAACCGTCGATAACTGCGTTTCTCCATGGCGCTCTCTCGTTCCGAGCATCCTAGACACACGGCTTATCCCGTCGCTACGACGCTCTCTTGAAGAGCCCGCCATACAATCTCTGCGCGCTTCGGAGTCCAATTTCGGCTGAAGCTACACGGCATGCTGACGGTGCGCTGCGCTAGCTGTTCATTGGTCACAGTCCGCCTGCCTACCCGCGGCGCGCACGTGAATCGCACGCCGCATCCAGCCAGTCGTATAGTCAGACGATGCGTGGACCGGGGTACGAGGACAGTCGAGGCAAAGCCATCGGGGCTGTAGTGCTGGTCCTGGCGCTAGCCGCATCGCAGGCAGTCGCCGAGCCGCTACTTCGACACGAAGATCCTGAGCAGGTTCGACCGGAACTGACCAAGCTGGTCGCCGTCCGCCGGGTGCCCAAAGGCGACGGCTGGACCGAGGAAGCGCGCGAGATCCGCACGTACGATCGAACCGGCCACATCCTGCGTCACGAGCACCGCAAGCCAGATGGATCGCTGGTGGTGTCCTACGACTTTGCGTGGGATGCGGCGGGCCGCCTGACTTCACGGGTCTACAAGGACCACACGCGGCGTACCGAGCGTCGAGACTTTTCCTATAGCCTCGACGCGCAAGGGCGCATCAGCGCACGCATCATGCGCGATCCCAGCAAGCCTACCGGCGAATACTTCCGCGATGAATTTCTGTGGCGCCCCGACGGAACGCACGACGAAGTGACGTGGCGCCACTATCCCAAAGAAGGCCCGTACCACAGCCATACCGCGGTGTTCGACGCAAAGGGACGGCTGTCGCGAAGCTGCTCCGAGCACAGCGGCTGTTCCATGTACGAATACGATGCAAAGGGAACGGTCTTCCGCGTGCGCGAGCAGAACCGCGAGTCCCATCACTATCGTGTCTATGAACCAACGTACGATGCAGCGGGCAAGCTAGCATCGCGCACAATCGGCAACGTCGTCGAGCACTACACATGGAATGCGCACGGCGATGTCGCTGAGATCGTCGAACGCATCATCGCGACGCAGGGCGGCGCCGTTCGCGCGAAGACGATCTACACGTACACCTATCGCTGATACACCGACCAAGGCCGCGGTTCATTCGGACAACCGTGCCCCGTGCGGACTCGCCGTGGCCATCCCCGGGGCCGCGGCATGCGACCCAAAGGCCAGAGCCACTGTCAAAGGATGCTGCAGGTCTGCACTTCCTTGACGCAGCCGCAGTGGGTCGCTTGGCGCTTCCGCAGCAGCGGGGCTCCGGCGGCATGCGAACTGTGTTCCCTGCCTACGATCCAGAGCTGGATCGCAAGGTTGCGCTGAAGATCCTGCACCAGCACCAGACTCCCGATGCTTCGTCCGGCCAGAGGGCCATGCGAGAAGCGCGCACGCTGGCTCGCGTGGTGCGTCCCCGCGTGGTGCCAGTCTAGGACGTCGGCGCAGCGGACAAGCGGACCTATCTAGCCAATCGGCGGCTCGATGCAGCTACTGAGGTCAAAGAGCAGGAAGATAAGCGCCTTTTCCTGCGGCGAAAGACCGGTGCCGATGCAGCCCGTGGGGAATGGGGAGAGCGGGCCCGCTTGATCCGACGAGGACGAGACGTGAATATCGGACAGCACGAAGCGACCGCACTTCTGCGCGTCCGTCGCGGTGGTCGGCGTGTCGAACGAGACGTACTGGATGTTCTGCGAGGCCGGGACCGTGATCCACGTCTGCACTTTGGTGGTATCGACGCTCTGCAGCGTGTTCTGAGCCAGCGTCAGTGGCAGCTTGCCAAGCGTCAGCGAGCCACTTACCGCCGGATCCATGAGCCAGTTCGCCAGATTCGAGCCACGGTTGAACTGGGTGTTGATGTCGGCGGTGACGGTGAGCAGATCTTGCCGGATGTTAAACGTCATCAGCGGGCTCCACGCCGGCTGCGCACGGATCCAGTAATGGTGATAGTGCGACGCAAAGACGCGCCCACCTGCATTCACAAAGTCAAAGACGTTCTGGATCGACTGCGGTGTCTCGTTGTTGGGGGTTCCTGCGCCCTCGCACGATCCGATGAACATGTCATAGCTATTCAGGGTCGTCGCATTGCTCCACAGCGACGGAGCCAGTGGGAACATGCCCCCGCCGTTGAACGTGGTGCTAAACGAGTTCGTGCCGTCTTTGCCGGCATACAAGTTCACGCGACCCGTGCCACTGGGCAGCGTGAATTCGCTGTCGGCGATTCCCAGGCGACGAATCAAACACTCAAGCGTGTCCTTGCCACCCGTGGCCAGTGCGATCTTGGGAATATTGCCCTCTGCCTGCGAGCGCGGCAGGCGCGTGTCTTCGTACGGCAGCACCGTATCGCTGCAGGGCTCTGCGTACGAGACATTGATCTGACGACGCCACTTGCCGACCTGCACCACCAGCGGCACGTTTTCCCCGATGGGGACGTTGTTCAGCTTGAACGTGCCATCAAGGCCTGTCTGAGTACGGGCCACGGGCTCGCCGGAAAACAGCGTATCGCAGCGCTCGCACGAAGGGCCCGTCGTGATCGGCTTCAGCGCAGAGTTCGGAATGTAGACATAGGCACCCGGAATTGGCAGGTTGCCCGCGGGGATGTTGACCCGTCCGCTTATGGAGGTCACCTTGCTGCTCTTGCAGGTAACCTGCCGGCATTGCAGGTTTTTGCAGCCTTCGTAGCCCATCGACACGATGTCAGGATGCGAAAACATCGGGCCGACATCGCCACCACTTAGGCCCACGTCGTTACAGGATAGATTGCCAAGGGACAAACTGAGCGCGAAGGCCAGGGGCAAGCTAGTACACCGCATAAGACACCTCCTCGCACTGCATCATATCAAGCTTCATCTGCGATCGTGGTGTGGCGCAGTCCCTTGCTCTCGGCGGGCGCACTTGAAATCCCTCGTCTGACTTTCGGCTGCTAGGCCCGCCCAGGCGGCGGCGAAAGCTGATATTCTGAGCGCGAATGGCCATGCGTTCCCATCGTGCGGTGATTGCCACAGGTTTCTTCCTTCGCCAGGCGCCGATATGCCTCGGCTTGTGGGCCACGCTGGCCCCGCTGTCGACGGCGCTTGTGATCTCGGCAGCGCCCTCGGTGAGCTGGGCCAAGAAGGAAGCAGCCAAGAAAGACAGCCCGGACAAAGCGGACGAAGAGCTAAAGCAGAAGGTCAAGAAGCTCTTTGAAGACGGCATGGTGCAGTACGACCTGCGTCGCTTCGATGCCGCGATCTCGCTGTTTGAAAAAGCGTTCGAGACGCGACCCGATCCGGTGTTCCTGTACAACATCGCGCAAGCGCACCGCATGGCTGGACGCCCCGCCGATGCCGCTGCGTTCTATCGCAACTATCTGCGCAAGGCGCCGGAAGCGCCCAACGCAGCGGATGTCAAAGGCTGGATCGCGACGCTCGACAAAGAGGCCGCAGGGAAACCGGCCACCGCTCCGCTGCCTGCCGTCGAGCCGCCTGTTCCGTATCTGGAGCCGAAGAGCAAGCACAGCTTCCTGTCGCGCATCACCGTCGATAGCAAGGCGCATGCGCTGATCGGCGTCGGCCATCGTTCCTATCTGGCCTTTTCGCTGTACGGCATGGCGCTGTACGTCGAAGACACTGCGGCCCGTCGCGCATTTCCCAAGCTGGTGGCGCAGGCCGGTGGCAGCGAGCTTGCGCAGCTACGCGCACGCGATCTGGCCCAGAACTTCGTCGTGCTGGGTGACTTCGGCAAAGCCGCCGTCTTGTATTTCACGCGCAAGCTCAGCGCCAAGCAGATCGCAGACTCGTATCGTGATCTGCTGAAAGAGAACCTGAAAGCGACGACCGCTCCCGCGCTGCGCCAAAGCACAGAGCAGTTCCTGGCACTGTTCAATCGCGATGTCGCTCCAGGTGACGAGATGATTATCGCGACGTCGAGCGACGGCCTGATCAGCGTTACGACTGCGGGCAATCGCGCCGAGGGTCCGCGCGATGCGACGCTTTGCATTGATCTTTGGAACATGTGGCTGGGCAGCAAGCCGCTCAGCGCCGACATGAAACAGAGCTTGGTCGAACGCATCGCGGTCCTGGGCCAGAGTGCCGCAAGTTCGGCCGCGGCAAGTCCGGCGAATACCAGCGGAAGCGGAGGACGATAGCCATGGCCACCGAACCTCGTCCGCCCACCGATCTGGAGCTGCGTTCGAGCGAGCTGCAGCCGAGCGGCGTGTCGCTGACACCGTCTCTTGATGAGATCAGCGATCCCGTCGCTGCACTGCAGCAGGCCAAGACGGAAATTCAGCGGCTTAGCGCCGCCGTGCGCGAGCTTGGAACACCCGTGCTGCCGATCCACGACGGCATCTTGGTGCTGCCGCTGATTGGGCACTTGGACTCGCTGCGCGGCGCGCACTTGATGGATGACCTGCTCGCCGCGATCGAAAGTCATCAGGCGTCGATCATCATTCTGGACATCACGGGCGTCAGCGTCGTCGACACGGCGGTGGCCAATATGCTGATCCAGGCGACTCGGGCCGCGGGGCTTCTGGGCACGCGCTGCGTCTTGGCGGGTGTGACCGCCGCGGTGTCGCGCACCATGGTTCAGCTTGGGATCGAGCTCAAGCAGATCACCTCGCGACGCGATCTGCAGGACGCGATCACCTACGCGCTCAAGCAGCAGGGCTACTCGATCGTGCGCACCCGCCAGGACATCGACTGGCTGGCCGAGTGTACCGAGCCAAGCAGCGGTAATTCATCAACAAAGAATACATGATTGATTGTTATCCAATCTGCTCAATGACCCTTCATGTTAATTTTTGTCGGCATCGGCGCCGTTGATGAATTCGCCGACCGGAACAACGATTTGAGCCCCGGAGCTATCCGATCAAATCTGTCCATTAGTTCCGTAGATATGCAAAAATAGCGTTTGTGCATCTTGCACATCTCATACGTCTTGGCGGGCTTGTTTCGATACTTGTGCTTGCCGGCTGCAACCTGGTCGGGCTGGCCCGGCTCACGGTGGCGCCGACGATCGATACCCTGGGCCACGTCGGCGCGGATGTCCGCGTCCTCTTCACGCCTGCCTTTGGGGGCGGTAGTCAGGATGGCTGGCTGGGGATAAGCACCGGACTCGGTGGTAGCTACGTCGGAGGCGCAGGCGCGGCTCACGTCACACTGTTTCCAGAGCTTGCCCTTCCCGTGGAGCCTGTGGTCCTGCGGGCCGGGCTTGGCTACAGTGGCCGATTTCTCACCGCGGACTGCCCCTCGGTTCGCCAAAGAGAGGTTGCGGGATGGCAGGCGCCGTTTGTGCTCTTTGGCCTGGATGCGCCACTGACGAAAACGCAATGGACCCCCGGCTACTATCCACCAGTGGTTCGCCTGGGTCCCGAACTAAGCGGCGAGTACCTCGTTTCACTGGATCCATGCGCGTCGGCGAATCGCGGCCTCTTTTCGCTGGGGCTGAGCGTGTCCCTGCTCTTCTACCTAATGTGACCGCGACATCGACGGCCGCCTACGACCGAGACCTTGGCGGATGCTCGCGCGCCGGCCGGTTCGTTACGTGTGGCTCGCGCTGTCGCTGAGTGGCCGGCTGTCGGCGGGTTGGCATGCCGGGCAATAGATCAGCCCGGTGCGCATGTGATAGCGGACGACCGTTCCTTCGGCGACTTCCGCACCACAGCCGTCGCAGATCGAGCCCACGGCCAGTGGCACGCTGTCGAAGCGCTCTAGGTATCGTTCGACCCCGTCTTCGACGATACCGCGCGGCGTAGCCTTGACGATATCAGCCCTGAAACGCTCGTGAATAGCCAGCCAGCGCTGTATCAGATGTTGGGGAAGCCCATATCGACGAATGCAATCTTCAAACAGCGCCTCGCGGTAATCAAACAGATCATCAGATATTACCATCCAGTGATGAGCATTAAATGGCCTCAAACCAAAATAGACATCATTTCCCGTAAACAGCTCATGCAAGAATTCATATTGTTTTTCGATAACGCGGCGCTTGGTTACGTTATGAAAAAATGGTCGCAGACGCGTGTCCGCAAACACGCGGTCATAGAAGTCTGTCAGGATGACCGTGAGGCCCGCCCCTTGATCCAGCGCCGCCCACAGCTCGGGGTCTGGCGCGATGCTGGCGACGGTCTCTGCATCCTTGGGCATGTACGGGGCCGACGTCGTGAAGGGATCCGCGTGGATCCGGCTGCGGCTGGCGCCCCGTCCGATGGCTTGCCAGCGAGCGGCCTGCACCATCGCCGGGGGACCGCATAGAAAGACGCGAGCGTCTGCAAGCTGATCGTGGCGCTGCATGGCGATATCGCTGACCAGGCCGTGGGGAAAATCGGCATGCTGTTCTTCGCTTAGACAGCCGACGTAATGAAAGTTGCTGTGACTTGCAGCCAGCGCCACAAGTTCTTTATGCAGATACAGGCCTTCACGCATTCTCGCACCGTGATAAAGAAAAATTTGTCCACGATGGCCTTTGTGTAATGCATCACGGGTAATCGCATAAAGAGGTCCTAGCCCCGTCCCGCCCGAGACCATAATCAAAGAACGCTCTGGCTCGTCAGCGTGATAGTGGCACGAGCCATACGGGCCTTGTACTTCGATTTCCGCACCTACTGCTAGATTACTAAAAATCCAATGGCTCATAACACCTTGTGGATCATGGCGAATATGCAAATCCAGATAGTAGTCTTGTTCTTTGCAACTGGCGCTGGAATAGCTGCGAACGATGCCATCGGCGCGCCGCAGATTGACGAACTGACCAGGCAGCCAGGTGAACGCCGCGCCAAGCTCTAGCCGCAGGCGCACGACATCGGGGGCCAGCCGATCTTTTTCGACCACCCACGCCTGCGTGCTGAGGTCTTCACTGCGCGGACGCTCGACGGTCAAGTCGCCAGGGCCGCGCATTTGGCAGGGCAGGAAATAGCCGCGCTCGCGCAGGGATTCACGCAGATCGGACTGCGACTCTGCCTCGGGCGTTCCCTGTACGGCACGCAACAGGCAGACGTGACAGCTGCCCTTTTTGCACGAAAACGCGACGTCGCTGCCGCTGCGGATCAGCGCATCCAGGACGCTCTCGCCGTCGCGGCGCTCCACGATATGATCGCCCCATTGCACCTTCGAACTCATGCGACCCCCTGCGGTTCAGTCTAGTCGATTGGCTGGGTCTGGCGTCGACGATAAAGGCCGCAGCCGGCTCGCAGGATCGCCCTCATGTGAGCGACTGCAGACGATTTCAGCAGAGCCACGCGAAAAGGCGGCAGCCAGGTCTGCAGGCCAACGCTCGGTCGCTTGATTCACGACGCAGGCAGCGGCAAATCGTGCTTTGCTGTGCGCCCTTTCGGCCTGTTTTTCATTCCCTTGCATGAGGTGAACGATGAAGAGTAATCGCGCAGCTCGACGGCGTACCTGGATCTCGGGACTTGTCTTGTCGGCGTCCGCGTGTGGCGGCTCGACGATGGACACCGGGATGCCACCTGTGGATCAGCGCCTGGAAGTTCGCACCGCCCAAGGCGTCGTGCGTGGGCGTATGCAGGATGGATCGCGGGCCTTTCTGGGTATTGCCTATGCCGCGCCCCCCGTCGGAGAGAACCGCTTTCGCGCACCGCAGCCGCCCGCCTCATACACCGCCGTTTTCGAGGCCAGCGATTATGGACCGGCCTGCCCGCAGCTTGCCAAAGACAAGCTCGACGCCAGCACATCGGAAGACTGTTTGACGCTCAACATTTGGGCCCCCGCCAAGGATGCGACGCCGCGGCCAGTGATGGTGTTTGTGCATGGCGGCGGCTTCAACTCGGGAAGCGGCAGCCTGCCGCTTTACGAAGGCACGCACCTGAGCGCAACGCAGGACGTGGTGGTGGTGACGCTGAATTACCGTCTGGGGCCGCTGGGTTTCTTCAGCCACGCCGCGCTGCGCACCGAAGAACGCAGCGGCAAAGGCGGGGGCAACTTCGGTCTGCTCGATCAGCAAGCGGCCCTTTCGTGGGTCCACGACAACATCGCGGCGTTCGGCGGCGATGCCAAAAACGTCACGCTGTTCGGCGAAAGCGCAGGCGGCATGAGCGTCTGCTATCAGCTTCTTTCGCCCAAGTCGGCCGGGCTGTTCCATCGCGCCATCGTGCAGAGCGGCCCATGCAGCACGCTGGTGCCTCCGACGCAAAGCGAGAGCGAAACGCAGGGCAATGTGCTGGCGACCAAGGTCGGCTGCGCGGCCGGGGATGCGCAGGCCACGCTGCGCTGCTTGCGACAAGTGCCGCTGGCCACGCTGATGACCGCCCTGCCACTTAAGCCAGAGATCATCTTTGGCAGCGGCTATGCCTGGACGCCCAGCGTCGGGAACGATGTCCTGCCGACGCCACCGCATGCCGCCTTTTCCGCGGGCACATTCCACCGCATGCCGATCGTCGTAGGCGCAAACAAAGACGAAGGCACGGCCTTTGTCGCGCTGGGCGTAAAGCTGGATACCGAAGCAGAGATCCGCACCGCCCTCGCCAGCCTGTTTTCGCCGCCGGCCGTCGATGCGGTGATCCGGCACTATGGCAGCACGCCGATCGGCCCTGACACGGGGCTGCGCGTGCTGGGCGATGCCTTTGTCTGCGACGCGCGCCGCCTGGCCCGCTGGACGTCGACGGTGGTGCCGACGTTCTATTACCACTTCACGCGCGAGTTCGCGTACCTGCTGCCGAACCTGGGGGCGTTCCATGGCGCTGAGCTGCCCTATCTGTTCCACACGCCGCTGGAATTCGTGACCATCAAGCCGCATGAAGAAGGCTTCTCGGCGCAGCTTCAGGGCTTGTGGGCGCGCTTCGCAGCGACGGGAGATCCCAACGCTATGGGCAGCGTACCCTGGCCCGCCTATGACCGCATCGGCGACCGCAGCCTGCGCCTAGATCTAGAGACGCGCAGCGAGACCGGCCTGCGCCGAACCGACTGCGACTTCTGGGACACCCTGCTGCCCTAAGCAGCCCGCGGAGTAATAGGCCAATGGCTGAAAATAGTCATCAATTTATATGCAGATTAATAATCTGCTAATTAATCTGCATATTCGGATTTTCTTTCGGCTATTGCTCCGGCAACTGCCGCGGCCGCGAGTGCTTGTGAGCGCGTTACCATGACGGTATGACGCTTTTCACTCTGCAGCACGCCCGCCACCTGGTATCGGCGCAGGAGGCGCTGCGGTTTTATGGCGCGCTCGGCGAAACGCACGTGCAGCTCTCGGGCTTCAACACGCGCGCTGCGGATCAGATCGCGCGCTTCGTCGCGGCGCTGCCCGCGCGTGGACCGCACACCGTCTCGTTTGAAGGGGGGCAGCTGACGGCTTCAGCTCGGGAGGCGCTGGCGCAGCTTGTGCTCGCCTCGTACGAGTATCTCGATGTGCGATCGCAGAACGCCGATCTGCGCTGCTGGCCGGCCCTGTACTCGTGGGTTCACGCCCAGGCGGACCGGAAGGCGCTCGCGCGGGCTCTGGGTGCAGAGCTGCCTGATTCGCCTTTCGTCCTCGGCGACCTACGCGGCACGTGGCACACCGACGGTCGAGCGTATCCCGTCGATATCGAGACACGAGCGCCGCAGCCAGCGTGGCGGATCTTTGATGCGCTGTCGTCCAGCGCACTGCGCCGGGGTTTTCTGCGCGGCGCTCAGCCCGACAGCCAGCCGCACCTTGTTCGCCTGCTGATCGAGAGCGGATCCGATGTCCACATCGATGCGGCGCTATCGCTGGACGGCGCGTGCGAGCTGACCAAAGGCGCGGCGAGAGCCGAGGGAATCTGGCAAGGCAGCAGCGTGATGGTCGCGTTCCCCGACGGCACCATCACCGGCTCGCTGAACAGCACGCAGGCAAGCGAGCACAGCGAAGCGGACTGGCACGCGCGGATCGATGAGGCTCTACGAAACGCCGGGCTATAGCGCTGCGCGGTCACCGTGAATCCGCAGCAAAGGCCAGCCGGTCTGCGCGGGCCTTGTGTTACCTTTCGCCGCGTGACAGGCCAGGCCAGACAGGAACCAAACAGCGCGATCGACGCAGCGTCGGCATCGCTTTCTGCCCGAACTCGCGTGATTCTGAAGCGAGGCCGCGCCAACCCGGTGTGGCGGGGTCACCCGTGGGTCTATTCTGGCGCTGTCGATCGCATGCAAGGGGCAGCGTCTGAAAGCGAGCCAGGTGAGCTGGCCGATGTCTGTGACGCCGACGGCCGCTTGATCGGCAGCGGGTTTCTCAACGCTCGCTCGCAGATCATGGTGCGCATGCTGACGCGCGGCCCGCTGGACAGCGCGCTTTCGCCATCGCTCTTGCCCGGCGGCTTGGAAGAACAGAGCAGCGAGGACTTGGCAGCGGTCCACACCGCGGTGCCCCAGGCAGCCCTTCAGACCGAGGATGAAGCCACGCTCGCGACGCTGATCGCCGCACGCATCGCAGCGGCCTATGATCGTCGCTTGCGTCTGGGCCTGCCGAGCAGCGACACCACGGCCTTTCGCCTGGTCAATTCCGAAGGCGATGGCCTGCCGGGCTTGATTGTCGATGTCTATGGCGATACCGCGGCCGTGCAGTTCAGCGCCCTGGGCATGAAGCGCCGGCAAGACGCGGTGATCGCGGCGCTGCGCAGCTTGGCCGAAGCCGCGACACCGTCTGCGCGCTCCGCAGCGACGCAACGCGCGCCACTTTCGCTCGCCGCTATCGCCGAGGTGGGAGCCGGTAGCTTTTCGCAGGTTGAGGGGTTCGCTTCCCAAACCCGCATCCTGTGGGGAGCCGCGGATCGGCTGCGCGGTATCGCGTGTCGAGAAAATGGGCTCGACCTGCGTGTCGATCTGGAACAGTCGCAAAAGACCGGTCTGTTCCTCGATCAGCGTCGCAACCGCGCCCGTCTGGCCGAGCTTTGTCGCGGTGCCCGCGTGCTGGATGTCTATTGCCACGTCGGTGGCTTTGCGCTGAACGCCCTGGCCAAGGGCGCCGCCGCCGCGACGTGTGTGGATGCATCGGCTCGGGCCCTAGCTCGCGCGCAAGAACATGCGCAGCTAAACGGCCTGGGCCATCTAACCACCATCGAGTCCGACGCCTTTCGTTTCCTGGAAGTGCAGACGCCGCATCAGTTCGATGTCGTGGTGCTCGATCCGCCGAAGTTTGCGCGCAGTCAGCGCGATCTGCCCGCAGCGCTCAAGGGCTACCAGCGACTCAATGCGCTGGGTCTGAACGCCGTCAAGCCCGGCGGCCTGCTGGTTAGCTGTTCGTGTTCTCAGCTCGTCGATGAACAGAGCTTCGAGCGCATGCTGGCCGCCGCTGGTCATGATGCTGGCCGCCGTCTCACCGTCCTCGAAGTGGCCTCGCAGGGCCCCGATCATCCCCTGCCCCCCGCGTTCCCCGAGGGGCGATACCTGAAGTTCTATCTGTTGTCCGTCGACTAGCGCTCGGCCGGCATGCTGCCTGCAATTCTCTCGCTGGTCGCGCTTTTTTCCGCTATCGCGCTCAGCATCTTTTCGCAGCTCAACGTCGGGCTGCTGGGCTTGGGCTTGGCGTACCTGCTGGGGGCGGTCTTGCTCGGCATCCCGCCGAAAGGGCTCTACAGCAGCTTTCCTAGCTCGCTGTTCTTGACCCTGCTCGGCCTGACCTTTCTGTTTGGCCACGCGCGTGTAAACGGCACGCTCGATCGCCTGGCCGGCTGGGCTGTGCAGCTTACCGGCGGACGCATAGGGCTCATGCCGATCACCTTCTTTGGCCTCGCCGTTCTGTTGGGAACGATGGGGGCAGGCAACATCGGCTCCGTTGCGCTGCTGGCTCCGATCGCGATGGAGGTTGCCGCAGAGCTTTCGATCCCACCGTTCTTGATGGCTCTGATGGTCGCGTGCGGCGGCAATGCCACGGCGTTTTCGCCCATCGCACCGACGGGCGTGATCGCCGCAAGCTTCATGCAGCGCATCGGTCTTGCGGACCATGCCTGGCACACCTATGCCCAGTGCCTGCTGGCGCATGTCGTGTTTGGCTTTGGCGGCTATCTGCTGTTCGGCGGCCTTCGCCTGCTGCGCGATCCACCGTCGGCCGAACAGAGCGAGCGCCTGCAACAGATTCTCATTCAGCGCCGCCAGCCGCTGGCCCTGCGACATGCCGCAACGCTGCTGGTGCTGTTCGGCATGCTGCTTCTGATCGCGCGCTTTCGCTGGGATGTCGGGCCGGTGGCCCTGGGTGCGGCTCTTCTGCTCAGCCTGACTCGCTTGGGCGACGAGCGTGCCGCCCTCGCAACGATCCCTTGGGAAACGATCCTTATCGTCTGCGGCATGAGCGTGCTGATGAGCATTCTGGAACGCACGGGCGGCATCGAGCTTTGCACCCGCGCGCTCAGCCACCTTTCGACGCCGCGCACAGCACCGGGGGTCATGGGGCTGCTCACAGGCGCGCTGTCGGCATACAGCAGTTCATCCAGCGTGGTGCTGCCGGCCTTTCTGCCGACGATCCCAGGGCTCATTCACAAGATCGGCGGCGGCAACGCGCTGGCCTTAGCGGACAGTGTCAACATCGGCGCACACCTCGTCGATGTCTCGCCGCTTTCGACGCTGGGATCGCTGTGCGTCGCGGCCTGCGCCCGAGATCACCGCGACCGCTTGTACCGCCAGCTGCTGGGGTGGGGCATGGCCATGATCGTCGCGGGCGGCGTCTACTGCTTCGTCGTCTTCGGTCTGCTGCGCTAGCGCAGTCAAGAACGCAGAAGCCGACGCTGCTACATGCTCAAGCCACCGTCGACGTCGATGGTGCGCCCGTTGAAATAGTCGCACTCTAGGATGAAGCGCACAGCCAGCCAGATGTCTTCGGGCACGCCGATACGGCCGACCGGGATGTTGGCGACCAGGGCATCGCGCGCCTTCTGGTTCATGCCTTGCGTCATCGGCGTCTCGATCATTCCAGGAGCCACCGCACCGACGCGAACGCCAAAGCTCGCGAACTCACGCGACCAGGTGACCGTGTTGGCCGCCAGGGCCGCCTTTGCCGCGACGTAGTTTGACTGGCCGCGGTTGCCGTGCCGCGCAATCGACGACATGTTGACGATGACGCCCGGCTTGCTGTCGCTTTCGACCATCTTGGCGACGGTTTCGCGCACCATGAACGTCGCGCCCGTCAGGTTGACGCCCAGCACTTGCAGCCATTGCTGCGTCGTCATCTTGACCACTGCGCCCGTTGTCTTGTCTTTTTTCACCAGCAGACCATCGCGCAGGATGCCGGCGTTGTTGATCAGGCCATTCAGTCCGCCCATCGCGCCGTGCGCCCATGCCACGAACGCGGCGCAGTCTGCTTCATCGGACACATCCAAGCGGCGACGGTGAATACCGTTTGGCAGCTCTTGCAGGGCGCCTTCGTTGATGTCTCCTGCTGCCACCTGGGCCCCCGCCTCGTGCAGCCGACGCGCGAAGTGTGCGCCCATGCCCTGTGCGCCGCCCGTCACGATGATCTTCAGGTCAGAAAGTCGCATGCCTGTGTTCTCCTAAGCGTGTGTTGTGGGTTAGTTCCGTCGACAAAGTGCCAGCAGCTTACTTGAGTAGCGGGCACCTGATCCACAAGTCTGCGCGGGCGCTATTCCTGAAGCTCAATCTGAATCTGCTCGTGCCGGCCCGCCTGTACATCGACCCGAACGCTGCCGCTTTGGACGCCGGCTGTGGCCGTGATCTGCAGGCGACCGGCCGGCAAGTCGCTCAGTTGAAACTCGCCGCGCTCGTCGGTGAGAGTCCGCGAAAGGATGCTGCCGTCCTCGGCGATGGCGCGGATGCTGACCCCAGCGGGAGTACCGCCGCCCATGCGGACGCGCCCAGCCACCGTCGCCCCCGCGACAAGCTCAACACGCAGATCGCGCAGCGTGATCTCGTCGGGGGACTGGCCTGCCGGTATGTCGATGGGCAGGCTCAGCGCGGCAAAGCCCGGCGCACGCGCTCGCAAAACGGCGGGCCCAGGGGGCAGGCCGGTCAGGCTGAACTGGCCATCGCGCGATAGCGGCACGGGCTGACTGGTGCCCGCAGCATCCAGAGTGAGGCTGGCCCCCGTCGGGACCAGCCCCCGCTGGCGCTCGCGCAGCAGACCTGCGATGCCGCCGCCGGGCTCCAAGGACAGGGCAATCTCGCTGCGGGGTTCATCTGGGCGACGACTGCTGCGCAGCGGAGCATAGCCTCGCTTCTGCGCGCGTAGCGACAGCACGCCGCGTGGCAGGCCGATCAAGCGAAAGCTACCGCGCGCGTCGCTGATCGCCGTCGCTTGACTGCTGCCGACCTGGCCATCGATGCGCACACCGCCTATGCCAAACCCGCGCGAGTCGACGACTCGGCCTTCGATGTCGGAAGCCGGCTGGCTGGACACCGGCTCGCTCCCTGCTTCGACAGACTCAGACGGCGAGGCCAAGTGACACAGCGCATCGGCGGGAATCCCCAAGCGCAGGATGATGACGCCTGCAGACTGCCCGCTCGACGATAGATCCAGCTCGACACTGGCGCTGCGCTCATCCAGAGCCGCGGCTAGGATCATGTGGCCGCTGGCCCGCAGGCAGGCTCGCCCTTGCGCATCGCTGCGCAGCGTCGATGACGCGCCACGTCCTTCGGCCGCTGCGACCGCTGCGCTGGCTGGCACGCCTCCGCGGGCGATGACCTCGTCGGGAAACGGCAGGGGCGCGCTGTACACACCAAGCTCGCCAACCTGGCTCGTCGGGCGCAGGCTGCTCGGTACAACGCTGCGCCAGGTGATCAGTGCTCCGGCGACGCGCCGCTCTCCGACGTCGCGGACCTCGACACAGACCAGGGCACCGCTTGACTCGGCGCTCTTGCTGCCCAGATCCAGACCCGCGACCACGCTAGCATCCGGTCGCGATGAAAGATCCGGTCGCGGCGCGATCCCAAGCGCAGCATCTGGGCTGCGCTCACGCGGGGTCGATGCGCCGGCATCCCCGACGGCGGGCACAGGCTGTCGCGCACTTCGCCCCAGCAAGAAACCCATGGTGGCGCCACCGAGTCCACCACCCAGAGTGCCAACCACCAAGAACAGCACGGCCGCTGCCTTCAACGTTCCCGGCGAGCTATGAGAATCAGGCGACACGGAAGAGCCGATTTTCCCGCCGATGTCCGGTTCTGGATAGAGCGATCTGCAGCCCCGCTTGTTGGCGCCGAAAGCCGGGCCGGGCTTTACGGCAGCGCCTGCGCATACAGCCACAGAAGCAACCCAACCAGTGCGGTCGCGACAAGCTGCAGCTTGCCGCGATGCAGCAGAAAAGGCCCTTCGATGCGCGGCAGATCGGGACGAAACTTGCCGGGGACGCTTTTTACAATATAGCTTTTGTAATATTCAACAAGAAGGCGTTCTAGACCGCCGAATGTAAAGATTAAAAATCCCAATCGACACGGCCCCAGCCAATATACAAATGGTGATGCAATGGCTAAGACAATCGCTGAACGGAAAAACTTCGTTGGGCTAAATCCTTCGAATGGTGCATCTTTGTAGGCTCCCCCGCTGCAAATGAATAAACCCGTCAGAAATCCTGTTATTGAAAAGCTAACGATGTGTGACATGGTTTGCGACCAGAATACAATATAATAAACCGCCGCCATCAGCAGAATTCCGACGACGACTCGCAGCGCAAGGCTCTGCACCGCACGACCAAAGAATGTCATTTGTTGGGGAATCAGAAAGATTGATTGATCACTTTGCCTGAAGCAGGCTTTGTATATCTCTGTGACCATGCGCTCGATGCCCATGATCGCTAAGAAAATATGAAATAAAGATAGCTGCATGAACGCTTCACCGACACCCATCGGCGTATTTAAAATCGTAAATAAAATCAAAATGCTAAACAGAATACTACGCGGGAATGTTAGTGACTTGAACGTCTCGTATGGCCCATCCTTATAGGCTCCCCAGGCGGACGTATACAAGCCAGAACAGACGCTAACGGCGATCAGGGCGGGCATGGAATGCATGGACGATGACCTTTATCGGGGAGCCTTGGGTTACGCGAGCGGCGAGCGCTTCTGAAAGAACAAGAACACGTGCTCGGACTTTTCGTGCCATGGCACATGGGTGGTGTACTGGGGCGTGCCGAGCGTCGGCAGGGGTACGGGAACGAAGCCACTCGACAGCGCGCGAACCTGATCGAGCTGGCCATGGCAGGGCTTGTCGGCGTCGGTGCTCAAGAGCAGCTCTCCGCCGGATCGCAGGTGCTGGTGGCAGACGGTGATAGCCCGGTCGACGGCAGGTAGGTCGTTTAGGCCCCAGCCGATGACGCCGTTCATGACCACCGCATCGAAATAGCCTGGCGCGAAGTACGCCCCCAGGTTCTCGACGCGGTCGCGGATGTGCCAGCGTCCACCAAACGGCGCACGGCGCAGGCTGGGGTCGATGGTGACAAACGTCTGCTCGGCAAACATGCGCGGGTAGTGACGCACATAGCCAGCGACGCCAACAAACAAGATGCGCGTGAAGTCGGAGTTTCGGCGATAGCGCTGCAGCACCACGTCTTCCAAGACGCGACGATCCTCGGGACGATAGCGACCCATGAGCCAGCGGGCCCACTCGACCCGGCCGCGCAGCGGGTTCATGGCCGACTCACACTGCCTTGCATGGCGCGTACGCTGCCACGGTCGACGGCAGCGGTGCAAGGCCTGGGTGGCGCGGTTTGACACGAATCAAACGGCGAGCATAAGGTGCCGCCCCATGAGCCTTACCGAATCGCTGGTGCGCCAGGTGCGCGACAGCTCTCGACTGGTGGCCAGTGTGGCCGAGTTTTATCTGCACGGCGCGGTGCTGCATCCCTGGGGCAGCCGCTACTGGGCGTGGCGGTACCAGAAGAACGATCCATGGAGCTATGCATCCAGCCCGTATGAGCGCATCAAGTACGAGCGCACGATGGCGGTCCTGCCGAAGGCGCCGACCCCCGACGGCATCCACGAGCAAGCCTTGGAGGTCGGCTGTTCAGAGGGCGTGTTCACGGACATGCTGGCCCGCTCGGGCCGCGTGAAGAAAGTGGTCGGCGTCGATGTCGCGGCGGCAGCGATCGATCGTGCTCGCGAGCGCTGCGCGGGCCTGGCCAACGTCGACCTCCTGCACGGCGACGCGCGCGGCGTGCCCTTGTCAGCGCCGTTTTCCTTGGTGCTGTGTGCCGAGACGCTGAGCCACATGGGATCCTGGGCCAACCTGCGCAGCATGGCCGATACGCTGGTCGAGCGACTCTCGGTTGGCGGCTCGCTGGTGCTCGTCGATTCCTATCCAAAGGCGCGCTTTCTGCACCGCCCGTTTCGCGCACATCGCAAGCTCTCGCTGATCGAGACGCAGGTCTACGAAGATCCGTTCCGTCCGTACATGATCAGCGTGCTAACCCGCCGCGCATAGAGCGGCCAAAAACGAAGCAGACCGCGCACGCCCCCGCTCGTATTTCGTGTTGCTGGGTGCTGCGCGGGCACCTTCTGGCTACGGCAATCGACGATCCCGCAGGTTGCTAAGGGCTGGGCAGACTGCTCAAAAACTCGATGCGGCGCGGCACTTTGTACGGGGCAAGATTGCGTGCGCAGTGATCGATGATCTCTTCGGCGGGGCAGCGCGCTGAGCAGACGACGCTGGCGATCACCATGGCGCTACCGTGCTCATCGACATAGACGCGAGCCTGAGCGGCGCGAACTTTTGGATACGACTCCAGGCAGCCTTCGACTTCGCCGAGCGCGACGCGCTTTCCTTCAACCTTGACCAGATCGTCTTCACGGCCTAGCAGCGTCAGACGGCCTTGCTTGTCTAGGCTGCCGAGATCCCCTGTGCGCAGGTAGCCGTCGGCGTCAAAGCTGCCGATAGGCACATGGGCGGCGGTCTGGGCCTTGGGGCTAGCTTTCTTGCTGGCCTTGGGGCTGGCCTCGGAAGACGCACCCTTGCTCGGCTTGGCTGGCCCGTCCTGCGCGCCACTTTCCACGGTGCTAACGGAATGCAGAGCGGCCGAGGCCGTACGTACCCAAATCGGACTGCGGCCTTCGGCGTCCGCCGGTCCTAAGCGCAGGCTTACACCGGGGAGAAGCTTGCCGACGGTCTCGGGTGCTAGGCCCTTGCGATCGCAGCTAATCGGCCCGGCCTCGGTGGTGTGATACATGGGGATGATGCGCACGCCCCAGCGCTCACGGAAGGCGTCGGCAGTTGCGGTGCTAAGCGGCGCTCCGGTGGCAAGAAAGCGTGCGCCCTTGGTCTTGACCGGGCGGGCCGTCGGCAGCTTGGCCAGCGTCGCATAAAGCGGTGGCGTAGCCGGCAGCAGATCGACCTCCTGCTCGCGCAAGAGCTTGACGATGCGCC
>CAZKOY010000044.1:1558-37450 GCA_964554495.1 uncultured Myxococcales bacterium | reverse complement strand
GATCATTCCCATGATCATTCCCACGATCATTCCCATGATCATTCCCATGATCATTCCCATTCCTATTTCCCGGCCCATTCTCACGTTCACTATTCGCAGATTCGCTCGCTGATTGAGCAGGCGGGAACGCGGGGTCTGGCGGCGGATATCGTCGCTCGGGCGCTGTCGATGTTCGATCGCCTGGCCGCCGTTGAAGCCGCTCTGCACGGCGTCGATCTGGCCGAGGTCGCGTTTCACGAGGTCGGCGCTCTCGACAGCATCGTCGACATCGTCGGTGTGGCCGCTGCGCTTTCGTACCTTGCCCCGCGTCGCATCGTCTGCCGTCCGGTTGTCTTGGGCAGCGGCAGCGTGTACACGGCCCATGGTCTGCTGCCAGTTCCCGCGCCAGCCACGCTGGCTCTTTTGCGCGATGTGCCCGTCGAGTCAGGCGGCCCGCCGCACGAGCTTACGACGCCGACCGGCGCCGTGATCGTGGCGGCAAATGTCGAGTCGTACGGTCCGTTGCCGAAGCTGCGGGTACTCGCGGTGGGCCATGGCGCTGGGACACGCGAGCTCGCCGATCGGCCCAACCTTTTGCGCGTGATCGCCGGCCGCGAAGAGACCGCAGCCGATTCAGAAGACGCGTGCGTCGTTCTGGAAGCGAACCTCGACGACATGAACCCGCAGATCTATGGCCCGCTGATCGAGGGCTTGCTGAAAGACGGGGCCCGCGATGCCTGGCTGGTGCCGGTGCAGATGAAAAAAGGACGCCCCGGCATCGTGCTGTCTGTGCTGTGCGATGCTGTTCGTCAGGCTGAGCTGACCACGCGGATCCTGCGCGAGACGACCAGCCTGGGCGTGCGCAGCCACACGGTTCAGCGCCATACGCTGCGCCGCGAGCTGCTGACGGTTCACACCGAGTTTGGCGACATCCCGATCAAGATCGGCCGCGATCCGCAGAGCGGCGCGATCTGGAATGCCGCGCCCGAGTTTTCGGTCTGCGTCGAGAGCGCCCAGCGGCACGGCGTTCCGATCAAGCAGGTCTTGGCTGCTGCGCTGGCTGCCTATCACCGCGACTGAGGCCCCCCATGTCTGCGTCTGCGCCTGCCCGTCATCGTTCGCCCCATCCTGATACCGCGGCGGATTGTCGTTCGGCCCATCGCGTTGGGCCGAGGGCGCGGTGGCCGCTTGTGACCGCGGTGTCGTGCCTGGTGCTGTGGTGCGCTGAAGTCGTGCATGCCGATGAACCGGCGACCGAATCGGCTGTGTCTGCAGTCCCTGGGCCGGATCCCGCTTCGCAGCCAAGTCCACGCAGCGTACCCGCGGCAAGCACGGCCGCCGCGAGCCAAGCGTCGCCGGCTGCAGCAGGGACCGGCTGCGTACTTGCGGGGACCGTCGTGCAGCAAGGCACCCGCGATCCGCTGCCCGGCCTGCGCGTTGTCGCGCTGCACACCGATCGCGAGATCGGGTCGACCACCACCGATGAAGAGGGCCGCTTTCAGCTAACGGATCTGCCCGCCGGTCGCGTGCGCATTCGCATTCGTGGCACGCAGGTTCGCCCGACGGAAGTCAGCGAGGATCTGCGCCCCGGCCGACTGCAGGTGGTCTATTACGTGCCGGAACGCAAAGAGCGCTTTGAATCGATCGTGCGAGCGCAGGCCGTGCGACGCGAGGTCATCGCGACGACGCTGACCAGCCAAGACGTGCGCCGCATTGCCGGCAACCAGAACGATCCGATCCGCGCCGTGCAGAACCTGCCGGGGGTGGCGCGGGCTCCGTTTGGCATCGGACAGATCATCGTCTGGGGCTCGGCGCCGGCCGACACGCGGGCCTATGCCGATGGCGTGCTGATTCCGCGCGTGTATCACTTCGGTGGCCTGCGCTCGACGATCAGCGCCGAGTTCGTGTCCGAGCTGAACTTTCGTCCCGGTGGCTATGGTGCGGACTATGGCCGCGGGCTCGGCGGGGTGATCGAAGTCAGCACGCGCCCCCCCAAGTCGGATCGCTTCCACGGCTCGGTCACGCTGGATCTCATCGACGGCGCGGTCACGGTCGAAGGCCCGATACACAAGCGACTGCATGTCGCGGCGGCGGCGCGCATTAGCTGGATCTCGGCGTTCTTGCCCCTCTTTAACCGCAGCAAGACGCAGCTATCGCCGTTTTATTGGGACTATCAGCTGGCGCTGCGCTATCAGGCTTCGCCGCGCGATGATCTGGACCTGTTGATCTTTGGCGCCACCAGCGACGTCACAGCCCGCGTCGAGGATCCCGATCCCAACTCGCGCGTCGATATCTATAGCAAGTCGTACTTTGGTCGCGCCCGCCTGCGCTGGACGCGGCGCATCAGCAAGGACACGACGCTGTGGATCATGCCGTCGATCGGCGGCGACACATTCACGCTCGATACCGGCGAGCCGGGCCTGGGCGGTTCACCGATTCGGCTCAAGGTGCGGCAGCTTGGATACAACCTGCGGGCCGAGCTGAAGCAAAAGCTGCTCTCGGGCCCATCGCTTGCCGTCGACTATTCGGCGGGCCTGGACTTTGAAGGCAGCTATGCCCAGGTCGAGACGCTGGCGCCGCTGGGACCGGTGGGCGGCGATGCCCAAGGCATTCCCGTCGGAGGCGGCGACACGGTGCGCGATGCCGGTCGCAGCGAGTCGGGATTTCTGGGCGACAGCTTCTTTACTGATGGCTCGGGCGCGTCGCTGCGCGAGGTCTTGAACTATCACCTGCTGTCGGCGGCGCCGTATCTGATCACGAACTTCTGGTTTGCCGAGGGCCGCGTGCAGATCTCGCCCCAGATTCGCGTGTCGCTGGATCGCATTGAGCTTGCGAACGAGGCCAATACCGGCGAACCACCTGCGCCGCGCACCTTGATCTTTCCCGAGCCGCGCGTGCTGGTGCGGGCTGCGCTTGTGCGCGATCGCCTGTGGCTGGTCGGCGGGCTGGGCCTGTATCACCAAGCGCCGCAGGGGGCCGAGCTATCGCCGCGCTTTGGCAATCCCAGCTTGGCCTGGCAGGTCAGCACCACATACATCCTGGGCACCGAAGTCGCGCTGCCGCGCGGCCTGCGCATCGAGGCCCAAGGCTTTTACAAAGACCTGCGCAGCCTGGTCGTCACCGATCCGCGCACGCTGTACAGCAACGACGGCTTGGGTCGAGCGTACGGCGGGCAGATCCTGATACGGCAGCCTCTTTGGCATGGCCTGACCGGGTGGCTGGCGTACACGCTGTCCAGAAGCGAGCGCCGCGATCATCCCGACGATCCGTGGCGACTGTTCCGCTTCGATCAGACGCACATCCTGACGCTGGTGGCTAGCTACGACCTGCCGTGGGGCCTGTCGGCCAGCCTGCGCTTCCGCTATGGCTCGGGCAATCCAACGACGCAGGTGGTCGGCGGGCTGCGCGATCTGCACTATCAAAGCTACTCGGCGATTTCCGGCGAGCCGCTTGCGTATCGCCTGCCGGACTTTCACCAGCTGGATCTGCGCGTCGACAAGACGTTTACGCTCAAGCGCTTCCGCCTTGGCTTGTATCTGGAAGTGCTCAACGTCTACAACCGCCGCAACGCCGAAAACCTCGTCTATGGCGGTCGTCAGCTCTACCAAGAGGGGCGCATCACCGGGCTGCCGATCTTCCCCAACCTGGGCCTGCGCGCCGACTACTAGCCCGAGACAGGCACGCCCAAGTGGGCTAGCTCTTGCGTCGAAAAGAAGAACGCGATCTCTTTGCGCGCGTTCTCGGGCGAGTCGCTGCCGTGGACGGCGTTGCGCTCGATGTTCTCGCCGAACTTGGCGCGCAGCGTGCCGGGCGCGGCCTTGGTGCTGTCGGTCGAGCCCATGACCTCGCGATACTTGGTCACCGCGTCTTCGCCTTCGAGGACCATCGCGACGATCGGCCCCGACGACATGAACTCGGTCAGCTGGCCAAAGAACTTGCGCTCTTTGTGGACGGCGTAAAACACCTGGGCCATCTCTTTGGTCAGCTTGGTCAGACGGAACGCGACCGGCTTCAGGCCGCTTGCGGCCAGGTCGGCCAGGATGTGGAACTGATGGCCCTTCTGGACCGCATCGGGCTTGATCATTCCCAAGGTGTACTCAATCGCCATGGCTGTCTCCTTGTATCGAGGGATGGATGCGTTGAAACGTGACGGTGGCGCATCATGCCAGGTTCCGTCTGTCGATCAAGAGTCCTGCGACCCTGGTGCGCAGCCTGTTCCTGCCCATGCCTCACGTCGCGCGCCTGAGACGCGGACCGTGGGCGTGGATGCTAGCGGGCCGTGGTTTCGCTCGGCGTTTCTTTGCCACGTTCGCCGCGCAGCAGGGCAAGTGCCGTCGAAAGCAGGCCCTTTTTTTCAAACCGCTCGCTGCACAGGGCCAGCGGGACTTGATACGGCCCGGCGCGACAGATGACGTACGGCTCGATGTCGGCCAGCGAGGCCTCGCCGATGCGCTCGAAGTGACCGTCCTTGGCCACCGCCACGGCGGCCAGGCTGCGTCGCTCGGCCCTGGCACCGTCGCCCGCGCTGTCGGGCAAGAGCTGCAGCCACAGCCGCAGGCCTGCGGGCTTGCGCTCGGAAAGGCTCAGCGTTCCCGGCGCGCTTCCGACGATGCGCAGCACGGCTTGGGGTGTCGCAAGGACTGCGGCCTGCGATCCGGCACTCGGCGCGATCCGCGCATCCAGCGACGGAGAATCGACTCGCCGCAGCGCCGCGCTATCAAGCGCGAGCAGCACCTGACTGCCATCCTTGCGCTCCATGCGCAGCTCAGTGCCTTGCTGCTTTAGCGCAACCAGCGCCAGCGGCACCGACGGGCTGTACGTCTGCTCGGCGGCCGGCAGAGCATACACGCGCAGGTAGCCGTCGACATCCAAGGTCACCAGGCGACCGTCTTGCAGGATCTCGGCATTTTCGCTGGGCCGTGGCGGCTCGGGCGACGCTGGCAAGCGCATCGCCAGCGCTGTACCGCGCCCTTTCACGTCGAGCACAACGGGCCCCATGCTGCCGAAAAAGGCAAAGCGCCCGTCGCCGCTTACCGCAAGTGGACCGAAGCGCGCATCGGCTTGTTGCCACAGGGTCGGTGCCAAGAAACAGCGCAGCGATGGCCCGCGCTCGACGGCCTGTCCCGCCGACAGCACGCACACGGTGCCGTCGGGCTCATGCATGGCGGCGCCCGTCGTCTCTGCGGCGTGGGCCACGCGATGCACAGGGGCCGCGGTCCAGAATGCGCCCCCTTGATCCAAGGGCAGGATCGACAGCGGATATGGAAAACTTCGATGTCCTCGACCAAATGGTACATAGGACGCCCCGCCCGACTCCAAGGCATCGCCGAGACGAACGATCTCGACGCTACGCGCCGCGGGGTGGTCGCCCTGAACAGGACCCTGGGGCCGGTGGGCCAGGACAGCCAGGCCCGCTTCTGAAAGCAGCGACAGCAAGCGCGGCTGCAAAAGCGGCTTGGGCAGCGCGACTGGCCGCGCCAAGCGATGCTCGACGAGGTCCCACAGACACGCGAGCGCTGGGCTCGAAAGGGTCAGGGCAAAGTGACGCTCAGGCGAGATCAGCCAGGGGCGGCCCTCCGATGAGAGACGCTTCGTCAAGCACGCCTGCCGCGCCGAGACGCCCTTTCCAGCCGCCGCGCCGCTTGTCCGACGGGCTGCCCCCGCCGCGGGATCTGGACTGGCTGGCGGCTTGCTGGCGGCGCTGCTCGTCGAATCATCCGGGCCGGGCTGGGGCCATTCCATGCCGCTTTCGGCGTCGAAGAAACGCGGCGTGCCCCCCGTCGGCAGGATGGCGATCGTGCCGTCGGAACGACTGGTGTACTCGATCGGCTCGGCAGGCAGGCTGATCTCGCTGCGTCGACTGCCGCGCTCGCTTTCGAACACCTGCAGGCGCAGAAGCGGACAGGCCGGCCCCGAGCGCTCGCCGCAGTCCAGGGCCAGCAGGCGTCGGCTGTCTGGGGTAAAGGCGAATAGCTCGGCGTGCTGCCTCTCGCCAAGCGCTAGAAAATCCAAGCTCAGCGCCAGCTCAAGAACCTGGGTCCCTGTGGGAAGCGAGAACAAGCGCAGGCTCTGATCGTCGGCAAAGGTCGCGACATAGCGGCCACTGGCGCTGACTTTGATCTGGCGAATGGTGGCGGAATGGCTGGCCAGTCGCAGCAGGCGATAGCCATTTCGCAGATCGATGGCCGAAAGCAGGCCGCCGTGCGCCACCGCGAGCACGCTGCCGTTGGCCGCAAAGTCACTCAGTAGCTCCGCGCGCGAGGTCGTCTCGTCGACGGCCGAATCGACCGCTGCGTCCAGCAAGCCAGCCGCTGGCTGGATCGCAAGCGTCGCCCCCAGCTTGGCCAAGGCCATCCCGATCAAGCGGCGCGCACTGGCCAGATCGCCATCGCGTGTGGCGCGATCGGCGGCCCACACCATCACATCAGGCGGCGCATCGAGCGAGGAAGAGCGCCCTTCGCCCTCGGAAGGTCCGTCATGGCCTGGCGCATCCTCTGGCTGCGGCGAGCCCGCTGCCGCCGCTTTCGCTGACGCATCAGGGGCCGCGCTAGGCGGCGCTGGGCCACGGCACGCCACGCCCAACACCAGGACAAGAAACGGCAGCCAGCGACGAAATGATCCCCATCGTTTCTGAGCTGGTCGCCGATCCGCGCACGCGCCATACACCGATCCATAGTAAGCTGCGCGGCCGATCGGATGAGCTCTTTCTCGTCCGAGATTCCACACGTAGCTTCCCACAACCCTCCGGGCGGGCTCTGCCTGCCAGCCGCAGTCCTTGTCCCGCCCCAGCCCTGAAAGAATCGAGCCATGTCAAAGCCTGTGTCTGCTTCATCCCCGTCTCACGCCGGTCTGCCGTCGCCATCGTGGCCGCAGCCGATCGTGGGCAGCCAGAAGATCTATGTCTTGGGCAGCCGCCCCGACATCCGCGTTCCTTTCCGTCGCGTTGCCTTGACCGCGACGCAGTCCCGCACGGGCGCCCAGCCCAACTCGCCGATGGATCTGTATGACACGAGCGGTCCCTATTCCGATCCGCGGGCCGTCATCGATCTGCGCGCTGGCCTGCCTGCTCTGCGCCGCCCCTGGGTGCTTGAGCGCGGCGATGTCGAAGAACACAGCGGTCGCGCCGTGCAGCCGATCGACAACGGCCACGGCAAGGCGAATGGCAACGGGCAAGGACGCAAGAACGGCAACGGCAACGGCAGCCACGCGCCGCAGGCCGCTGTCATGACGCGCTCACCGCTGCGCGCCAAGGCGGGCCACAACGTGACGCAGATGCACTATGCCCGCCGCGGCATCATCACGCCCGAGATGGAATACATCGCGCTGCGCGAGGGCCTGCCCGCCGAGCTTGTGCGATCCGAAGTGGCGCGCGGTCGCGCCATCATCCCCGCCAACATCAACCACCCCGAGTCCGAGCCCATGATCATCGGCTCGCGCTTTCTGGTGAAGGTAAACGCCAACATCGGCAACAGCGCGGTCGCTTCATCGATCGAAGAAGAGGTCGACAAGATGGTCTGGTCGACGCGCTGGGGCGCCGACACGGTGATGGATCTGTCGACGGGCCGCGACATCCACACAACGCGCGAGTGGATCCTGCGCAACAGCCCCGTACCCATCGGCACGGTGCCGATATATCAGGCGCTGGAAAAAGTCGGCGGCAAGCCGGAAGAGCTGACCTGGGAGCTGTTCCGCGACACGCTGATCGAACAAGCCGAGCAAGGGGTCGATTACTTCACGATCCATGCAGGCGTGCTCTTGCGATACGTGCCGCTGACTGCCAAGCGCATGACCGGCATCGTGTCGCGCGGCGGCTCGATCTTGGCGGCCTGGTGCCTGGCCCACCATCGCGAAAACTTCCTGTACACGCACTTCGAAGAGATCTGCGAGATCATGCGCACGTATGACGTGGCGTTCTCGCTGGGCGACGGGCTGCGGCCGGGATCGATCTATGACGCCAACGACGACGCGCAGCTTGGCGAGCTAAAGACGCTGGGCGAGCTTACGGAGATCGCTTGGAAGCACGACGTGCAGGTGATGATCGAAGGTCCCGGCCACGTGCCGATGCACAAGATCAAAGAGAACGTCGATCTGCAGATGGAGCTGTGCAAAGAAGCGCCGTTTTATACGCTGGGGCCGCTGACCACCGACATCGCTCCGGGCTATGACCACATCACGTCGGCGATTGGTGCGGCGATGATCGGCTGGTTTGGCACGGCGATGCTCTGCTACGTCACGCCCAAAGAACACCTGGGTCTGCCCAATCGCGAAGACGTCAAGCAGGGTCTGATCGCGTACAAGATCGCGGCGCACGCGGCCGACCTGGCCAAAGGCCATCCTGGGGCGCAGCGCTGGGACGATGCGCTGTCGAAGGCGCGCTTTGAGTTCCGCTGGCGCGACCAGTTCCATCTGGCCCTCGACCCCGAGACGGCGATTGCCTATCACGACGAGACACTGCCCGCCGAGCCGGCCAAGACGGCGCACTTCTGCTCGATGTGCGGGCCGAAGTTCTGCTCGATGAAGATCACACAGGACGTGCGCGACTACGCCGAGCAGCACCGCGTCGGTGCTCAGACGAACCAAGACACCGTCGAGATCGCTCGCGGGCTGCAGGAAAAGGCCGCCGAATTCCGGTCCCGCGGGCTGCAGATTTACAGCGAATAGGGCGGCGCACGGACTCGCTGTTTTCCCGCCGGGCGGCTCGTCGGCCAATGTACGCGAACCTGCTCAATCGGACGCGGCGAGGTTTGCCGCCAGCCCTTCCTCCGTCTGTGGTACGGTGCATTGTCAGGCCGTGTTTCGAGGCAGGCGCTGGCTTCCTTGCGTCGCCCCGCCGGGCTGATCCGCCAAACCACTTGCCCGCATGAATCCCTCGCGTGTCCATATCACCAACCCTGCCGACGGCGGGTTCTTCTATTGGCTGTTTAAGTACACGCTGTTTTCGATCGCGGGCATCGCGCTCTTGTTCGTGCATGTCCTCGTCGGGCTTTACATCTATTTCGCGCGCAGTGTGCCGACGGTGCCGGATCTGGCGACCTATGCGCAGCGAGCGCCGGGCATCACCAGCGTCCATGCCGGTGACAACACCCTGCTGGCCGAGCTAGCCAGCGAGCGCCGCGAAGTAGTGCCCCTGGATCGCATTCCCCAGACGCTGATCGATGCGGTGATCGCGACCGAAGATCGGCGCTTTTATGAGCACCGCGGCCTGGATGTGCGCGGCCTGGTGCGCGCCCTGCGCGAGAACCTGCGTCATGGGCGCATCTCGCAGGGCGGCTCGACGATCACGCAGCAGGTGGCCAAGTCCTTCCTGTCGCCCGAGCGATCGTTTACGCGCAAGATCCGCGAAGCGATCCTCGCTCGCCGACTGGAAGCGCGCTTTTCCAAGCGCGAGATCCTGGCCTTGTACCTGAACCACATCTTCCTGGGCCACGGCAGCTTCGGGGTCCAGGCGGCGGCCAAGCGTTTTTTCGACAAGAACGTCTGGGAGCTTGGCTTGCCTGAGCTAGCTCTGCTCGCCGGGCTGGGCAAGGCACCGACGCGATACTCGCCGATTGAGCACCCGCTGATGGCGCAAGCTCGACGCGACAAAGTGCTGCGCAACATGGTCGAGGTGGGCTTGATCCAAGCGGCCCAGGCGGAAGCGCTGTACGGCACCCGCATCGCGCTGAAGCCGCGCCGTGATACCTCGCGCGATATCTCGCCGTACTTCGTCGACTATGTGCGCCGCGATCTGCTCAAGCAGTTCGGCCCCCAGGCCGTGTACGAAGGCGGCTATCGCATCGAGACCACGGTCCTGCCGCACCTGGACGTGCTGGCTGCTGACAACGTCGATCACGCGACGCGCCAGATCGACAAGCGCCAAGGCTATCGTGGGCCCGAAGCGCGCTTGGACCCCGACGCGCAGAAGCTGTTTTTGGCCCGCGCCACGGCTCGCTATGCCGGGCCGCTGCAAGAAAACACGCTGTACCTGGGTCTGGTGACGGCGGTGCGCAGCGGCGGTGCGACGGTGCAGGTTGGCCCGCACACGCTCGATCTGCCGGTGCTGAACATGCTGTGGGCCTCGCGCTATACGGCGGGCGATCCCACCAACGATCGCTTCATTCGCTCGGCAACCGAGGCACTGCGACCCGGCGATGTGATCTGGGTCAAGCTTTCCCACCGCAGCCACATCGCCAAGTTCAGCGAGTTCAACTATGTGCCGCTTACCACCAAGCCCCTAGAGACCAGCGATGCTGTAGCGCGTGCAGCAGGCAAGCCATCCGAAGGCAGCGAAGTGCGCGGCAAGTTCACAAGCGGAACCATGGCCCAGGCCGCGCCGACCAGCAAGCCGCCCGTGGTCGTTGCCGCGGCCAAGCCGGCCAGCCCTGCCCCAGCCGCTGCCGGCGTCGCGGATCCCAGCCGTCGCTCGGCCAGTGCTTCACGCACGCGCGGCAACAAGGCGATGGGCAGTCGCACAGGTTCGCGCGGGACCCCCACCGCATCGCGCGGGACACGCGGCGGCAGCCGACGCACCCCAGCCAGCGGCAGTCCGACGCCCGCCACGGCGCCAGCGCAAGACAGCAGCGCGCAGCAAATGGCGCAGCGCGACAGCGGCCCGCCCACCGGCATGCGCTTTGTCCCCGGCACGGGTGTACAGGTGATCATCGACGGTGGTGGCGTACGCCTCGCCGCCCAGCCGCCCGCCCCCGGCAAGCGCATCGAGGTCGGTGAGGCCGTGTGGATTCCCGAGCAGGTGCGAAAGCCGTTGCCGCAGCAGCTAAAAGAGGTCGTGCTTGAGCAGGCCCCGCGGCCTCAGGGCGCGATCTTTAGCTTCGATCTGCACACCGGCTACATCTTGTCGATGGCGGGTGGCAGCGACTACGACCGCTCGGAATTCAACCGCGCGGTACAGGCGTGCCGGCAGCCGGGCAGCGCCTACAAGCCGGTGTATTACTCGCTGGCTCTCGACCGCGGCTATAGCTATGACACGCTGTGGAACGATCGCGTGCGCACCGAAGTCGATCCGGTCACGGGTGAAGAGTGGATTCCGCAGAACATCGACGGCACCTACGGTCAGACGGTGAACCTAGAGCGGGCGCTGGTCTGGTCCAAGAATCCGCCGGCCCTTGAGATCTTCAAGACGCTGGGCAAAAAAGATGTGGCGGCGTGGGCGCGACGCTTGGGCTTTACCACGCCCATTCATGCCGACGACGCGCTGGCCTTGGGCGCATCCTGTGTTCGCATCGATGAGATCTCGCGGGCCTTCGCGCTGTTTGCCACAGGCGGTCGCCCCATCGAGTCGGTGAGCATCAAGCGCGTCTTCGACCGATCCGGCCGCGTGCTGTACGACGCCAGCGCCTGGGATGATCCACTGCTGGATGGCCCCAGTCGCTTGGATCGCTTGGTGGCCACCGCCGGCCGGATGCGGCGACCGGTGATCGCACCGCGCACGGCGTACTTGATGGACACGCTCTTGCGTCGCGTCGTCAGCCAAGGCCACAGTAAGCCGATCCGCGATGCCAAGCTGATCGCCGCCGGCAAGACCGGCACATCCAGCCGCACGTCCGATGTCTGGTTCGTCGGGCATACCTCGCGCTGGATGACCACGGCGTGGGTGGGCGATGACACGTACGAGCGGCAGCTTGGGTACACCGATGCGTCGTTCACCATCAGCGTGCCGATGTGGACGCGCTATATGTACGCTGCCAACCGAGAAGCTCCGCTTTCCGAGGTGCCCGTCGAAAAACCGGCTGTGGTGAAGCCCAACGATCGCGGCGGTCCGCTCTTGCCGGGCTTCCCGCTGCCGCCACTTTCCGCCCTGGGATCCGAAGCGCGCATGCGTGAGCTACCCGAGCATCTGCGCCACCTGCGGGTCGTGCCTGCGGTCGGCGATGCAGTGGGTCCGACGCTGGGCCAAGCCGGAAGCGGTGCCAGTGTGCTCAAGAGCGGCTCGACGGAACCGCTGCGCGCGTCTGCCGCTTCCCACGCGGGCTCTGCCAGCGCCACCGCGGGGACGGCGCGCACACCGGCTGGCCCTGCGACCCCTGGCAGCGCGGGTCTGCGGCCGTCTGTTGCAGCGGCGTCTCCCCCAGCAACAGGGGCTCGTCCCGTCGGGAACAAGGGCCCGCGTCCAGGTCGGCCGGGCGCTCGCAAGCCGGGTCAGGCGACCGCGCCCCCGCCTGTTGTGTTTTGAGCGTGCCGATGGCGTCAGGTCCTGTTCCTCCTTCGGCTGGTGATGGGCGCGCAGCCGCGGCGACGAGCCCGATTCCAGCCAGCCTGCAAGGGCAGCCGCTGGGCACGGTCACCGAGGTCCACTTGCTTTCGGGCACGCGCGTCGGAGAACAGCTTCTGTTCTTCGACACCGATCGCGTGCGCATCGGCCGCAACCCCGCCAACGATGTCGTCATTCCCGAAGGCGGTGTCTCGCGCCATCACGCCGAGCTACGCGCCGAGCGGGACCAGTTTCAGTTGGTTGACTTGGGCAGCACAGCCGGGACGTTTGTCGTCGGAGGAGCCGGGGCGCTGCAGGTCGAAGCGACCCGCCCGATGCCGTTGGCCTGCCCCGGCGCGTATGAGCTGAGCTTCGGTCGTGGAGGACCGCGCTGCCGCATCAGCCTGGGCTTGTCGGTGCCGTTTGGCCGCTATCGCTTGATTGCCCGTCTGGGCGGCGGCGGTATGGCCGAGGTTTACTTGGCTCGTCAGACGGGCCTTGGCGGCTTTAGTCGCTCGGTCGCCATCAAGCTGATTCAGCCCGAGATGTTCGACATCGTCGACGCCTCGGCCATGTTCCTCGATGAAGCGCGCATCGCCGCCGAGATCAACCACCACAACGTCGTCAAGATCTATGACGTCGGCGAAGAAAACGGCGTGCTGTTCTTGGCCATGGAATACCTGCGCGGCACGACGCTTTCGCACATGAGCGCGCAGCTTGCGCAGCGTGGCGAGCGCATGCCGCCGGATCTGGTGGCGTCGCTGGTTAGTCAGGCCTGCTCGGGACTGCACGCGGCGCATACGCTGCGCGATCCCGCGGGTCGGCCGCTAAATGTCGTCCACCGCGACGTCTCGCCGTCGAACCTGATGGTCACGTCCGAGGGCTTGGTCAAGGTCATCGACTTTGGTGTGGCCCGTGCCGATCGCCGCCTGGTGCGCAAGGAAGAAGGCCTGCAAGGCAAGCCAGCGTATATGTCGCCCGAGCAGATCCAAGGCCTGACTCTCGACGGGCGATCGGATGTTTTTGCCGTCGGCGTCGTGCTGTATGAGCTGTGCAGCGGCCGACCGCTGTTTCAGCGCGACGACATGGTGTCGACGTTTTATGCCGTGGTGCGGGGCGAGATTCCGCCGCTGCGCAGCGTCTGTCCGCAGGCCTCGCCACTGCTTGAGATGGTCGTACACAAAGCGCTGGCCAAAGATCCAGCGCAGCGTTTTCAAAGCGCCGCCGATCTGGGGGCCGAGCTAGACCAAGTGGTGCAAGAGGCCGGTGGTCGCTTCGCCAATATCTCGGCCGTGGCGCGCTTCGTCGCCGAGTGGGGCATCAGCCTGACCGGCAGCCCACCTGCGCTGCTGACGCAGGTGCCCAAGCCGCTTTTGCATCGCCCCCCGCGGGCTGGCAAGGGCGGCACCGACGAGTCGATGTCGCTGCCCCTTTTGGACGCCGCAAGCGGCGGTCGTTCCGACGGAGACAAGCGCAAGCTGGACGCGACCTTGGAGCCCGCGCAGGCGCCGCTTGCCGCCCCGCGACCGGTGTCGGCGCGACACAGCCCGGTGCCAGCCAACCACCAGCCGCTTCTGCGGCAGCCGCAGCGGCTTGACGGCGTGATCGTCGAGGGACGCTATCGCATTCGACGCTGGATCGGTCACACGCAAGAGTCCGAGCGGCCGTATCCCAAGCTGTATTACTTGGCCGAGATCATGCGCGAGGAGGAGCCCGAGAAGCTCGCCCGCGCCACCGGTCTTCTTGAAAACAAAGATGTCCTGTTGATGGTCTGCGGCCGCGGCCCCGAGGTCGCCGCTCTGTCAAGCGTGCAGCGCGATCGCCTGCGTGACTTCGCGGCACAGCGCAGCGTGAGCAAGGTCTCGCCACACCTTATGCCGGTCTTGCACCTGGGCGAGCTTCCGACGCTGGGCAGCACGTATCTGGTCCTGCCGCAGCTTCGCAACACCCTGCAGGCGCTGATCGATCCCGGACCGCTGCCTCCGTTTGACGAGGCGATGTCGCTGATCCGCGAGATCGTAGACGGGCTCCTAGAAGCCGAAGCCAGCCAGCCCGGCTTCGTTCACGGCAACTTGTCGCTGTCCTCGTTTGGCCTGTACATCCCCAAGGGCCCGGCGATTGTCGATAGTCGCCCGCCGCCGTCGCAGGTCTCGCCGACGCCCGCCCCGGTGCCGCAGGTTCCCGTGACGCCTGCGCCGATCTCGCTGACGCCGACCGCGCCGCCCGTGGAAGTGATCGCGGCTCGGCCGCGCGTGGTGCTGACCGACTTTCACTTGGAATCGCTGCTTGGCACTCCCGAAGGCTCGATCAACGAGCGCATGACCCTGCCCATCGGCGACACGCAGTACTGGGCGCCCGAGAGAGTGACCGGCGGCCCGGTCTCGCAAGCGGGCGACGTCTATGCGCTGGGCGCGATCCTGTATCAGCTACTCGGTGGCGATCTGGCAAAGGCCACGCACGCCGCGCGGGCTCGACGAGAGCTTCCGCGCCTGCCGGTGCATGTCGGAGTACCGGCCCATGTCGAAGCTGCGGTGCTTTCGGCGCTGCGTCCCGAACCCGCGTCGCGCCCCAGCCTGCAGGCCTTTGCGACAGCACTTTTCCAAAAGGCCGCGACGCCCGGCAGTCCAGCATCGCCGACGAGCGCGGGCGTGCAGCGCATCGATCTGCCGCTTTCCCCTGTCGTTGCCACCGCCGATGCGCCGCCGCGGCCAAGCCCGGCGCAGCTTGTGCGAACGGCCGCCGGGCGCGAGCTTCTGCTGTCCCTGGTGGCGCTGCGAGCCCCTGCTCAGCACGTGCATTTGTTGCTGCCGTTCTCGTCGGTGCCTGAGCTGCTGCCGGCTCCGCTTGTGCTCAAGCTGCACGGCCAGACGCTGATGGTCGAGCTAGATGCATCAGCCCCAAGTGCCGGCCGGGGACGCGATCGCCACAGCATCTATTACGACGCGTACGACCCCAACACGCGCTGCGAAAGCTACACGCTCTTGCCCAGCACGGCGGTCGCCAGCTTCGATGTCGGTCACCGACGGACGCGTGTGCAGCGTATCCACTATGCCAGCGTCATCGCCAGCGGCTTGGGCGCGGCCGACGGTCTGGCCGTCACCGTGCCCGAGCTGCAGTGCGAATTTTCCGTCGCTGGGCCAGTCTTGCGTCTGTGCGTTCTGTTCACCAGCCCAGCGGGGGGCGAGGCCGGCGCGAACCATGTCTTTGCCATCCTGATTGCCCCCTAAGCGGACGGCTCGGCTGCGGGCGCCGCGGCACTCGGATACAATTGCGTATTATTTCCGCGAGAAATGCGGAAAAGGGGGATCAGGTCATGGATGCGCTGCGCCGAAAGGACTCGCTTGCTTCGTCGAGTACAGACGCCGACGCCCCCACGCCCGTGTCGACCGAAGAGGGCGCTTGGCAAGCCATCGGCAGCCACCGCATGCGCATCCTGGGCGACCTGATCGAGTGGGAAGGCATCGGTCCCGTCCGCATCGCCGACATTCGTGCCTATCAAGATCTGCGCGACACGGTCCTTGCGCGGCTGGGGTACTGCGTGGCCTTGGTCAACTCGCAGGCGACGGCAGGCATCAACCCCGACGCGCGCCGCTTTCTGGCCGAGCAAGCGCGCAGCCAGGTTCAGCGCCGCGTGTCGACCGCGGTCTATGGCGTCTCGGGCCCGGCCTATGCGATGGCTGCGCTGGTGATTCGGGCCATGGAGCTTTTGGGGCGACGCAAAAACCAGATCATGATCTGCAGCAACGAAGCAGAAGCGCGAGCTTGGCTTGAAACGCAGCGCAGGCTGTATCAAGCCACCAGCGGTCCGCAGACGGGGTGAAGCGGCTGGGCTTACCAGCTCATGCTGGCCTTGGCGGCGGGCGCCGCGGGAGCCGCATGCACCGACTGTTCGAGATCGTCGAAGCCCGACTTCTTGACGCGCACGCGATACTGCCCGCGATCGACGGTCTTGAAGCGATAGTTGCCCTGTTCGGTGGTGCGCGTCGACTGCACAACGCGGCCCTTGTCGTCGACAAGCTCGACGAGCGTGTTGGCCGACGATGCGCCGCCGCGCAGTGAGACCTGGCCCTCGACCTCGGCAAAGTTGCGCTGCTGCGCCACTTCGCTGTCATGCACAAAGAGCGCGCTTTCGCTTTGCCGCAAGCGTCCCTGCGCATCGCGGAAGTGCAGCTTGGCGACATAGCGCCCACGTGGCAGGGCTTTTCCGTCGCTGCCCTTGCCGTTCCAGACAAATGACAAGCCGCCCGTCTGACCTTTTCTGCTGTCGCTGTAGACGCGCGCCGCTGGCTTGGCTTCGCTGCCTGCCGCGGTGCTGAAGACCTCTAGCTCGACGGCGCCGCTGGTTTCGGCCTGTGGTGCGATGTTGCGCAACGAAATGATCGAGGTCTGCGTCGGCTCGTCGAAGCGCGCCCCGACTTCGGTCAGATACACATCGCCGGCATAGACCTCGAAGCGTCGCCGGCTGACCTGCCCCTTACCATTGGTGGCGACCAAGTCGATCAGGTGCTTGCCGCTGCTCAGCTTGCTGCCGTCGAGCAGGTGATCGAGCTTGGCGCCGCAGGTCTTGCCGACCGGCAGATCGTCGACGAACAGCTCGATCTGCTGAATGCCACCGCCCGAGTTATCGGTCGCGCTGACCGCGAGCTTCATCTGCGGCTCGACGTGCTGGCCATCAACGATGCCGCTGACCGCGAGGCTCGCGACGTCGACCGTCACCATGCCCAAGACCGCCCACATGGTCTCGGCTTTGTCGGCGCCTCCTTGGTTGCTGCGGTACGTACGCCAGGCGCCGTTCTGTCCTTGCTTGCTGACCAGATAACGAATCGCTCGCGACACCGGCTGATCTTCGTCGGAATATCCCGCGGTCTTGAGCGCGTATACCGTCTGCCCGGTGGCAAACGCATCGCTGTTCTGGCTGTCTAGGCCCCAGCCGCCATCTGCGTTCTGACGGACCAACAGCATCTTGACCAAGCCTTGCACGCTGGCTTCGTTGCGCGTCACACCCGATGCCAAGAGCCCAAGCAGCACGAAGTTCAGGTCCTGCAAATAGACCGATCCCTTGCGGCTCTGCCACGTCGAAACCTGGCTGGCCAGATAGTGCTCGGCGCGCCGCAGCGGTGGCAGCCACTTGGCATCCGCCGTTCGCGCATAGGCTTGCCGCCAGGTCTGCGCCGCTTGGAACGTCGTCTGCAACGTGCCGCCGGTCACGGGCAAGCGCCGATCGTCATCGTTGATCGCGCCGCTCTGCGCCTGCACGCCTTGTAGCTCTTTGGCATAGCGCAGAAGCTGATCGGTCTCGTTGTTGCCGACCCACTGGTCATAGCGCGCCCAGGCCGAGCCCTCGAACGCGATACCCGTCGTATGCCCGCCGGCTGTGACGCCCAACTTCAGCGCGCGTACCATCGCGCCCAGGTCGCGGTTGTCGACCGCGTACTGATGCTTTTTTCCGACAGAGAGCGCTTCCATCGTGACCGCCTGCACGTGACAGCCAAAGCAGCGATGCTGTGCTGTCCAGGCCTGGCTTGAGCTCGATAGATACGCAAGCCCGCGCGCCGCGGCCGCACGCACGTGATCGGATCCTTTGTACTGCTGCTCGGGCGAGCGCTTGGGGGCTGAACAGACCGGCGCAGCGACGGGATTTAAGACACCAGCCGCCGCCGACGTAACCGACAGCAAGCCCAAGCTTGCAAGCACAGGACGCACCACGGGCAGAAACGAACGAGACATGGATCCTCCTTGCGTACACGACAGGCGTCGCTTCTGAGCCGCCGTGTCCAAGGCAGCATCCAGCGCCGCGTGCCCGTACGTTCGATGGGTCGAAAGGGAAACCAGACGCCGGTTTGGCGTCGCAGTGCCGGTCTGAAACGCCTAGCCCCGCGGAAGGATCTGCTTTTTTTGCTCGGCTTGTTGTGGCTTCGCGAAAGCCGAGATCGCTGCGTCTTTGTGCAGCGCGCTCACGTGCGGCCGATGCGCTGCAAGAGCAGTGTGGCAAACGCTGCGGCGTCGGCGCAGCGCAGATAGGGATTCGTTTCGCGTTCCCAGCCAATGCGCGAAGTCGGCGTGCGACCGTAGTCATGGCCGGGATAGATGCGCGTCTCTTCGGGAAGCTCGGCAAGCTGCATCAAGCTGTGCCACAGCGTCGGGATGGTCTTTGCCGCGGCGGGCCTGCCGCAGCTTCCGACGAAAAGCGTGTCCCCCGTGATCACGGCGGCAAGCTCGGGCAGGTAATACGAGCGCCCGGCTGCCGTATGTCCCGGAGTCGCCAGGACCTGTGCCGAGAGGCTACCGAGGCGCAGGGTCTCGCCGCCTGCGAGCCGGGTAAGCTGCGGCACAAGGCCCGCAGCATGGCAGGAACCCAAAACGGCCTCGGCTTCCTCGCTGCCGACGAAGACCGGAAGCGCTGGGCCCAGGCGCTGCAAGATCGGCACGACGCCTTCGATGTGATCAAAGTGCGTATGCGTCAGCCAGATCGCGGCCGGCTGCAGTCCGGCGTCGCGCACGGTCTTTAGAATGCGATCCACTTCAAATGCCGGATCGATCAGCGCGCACAAGCGACTCTGTGGATCGCAGACCAGCGTGCAGAAGTTCTGCAGCAAGCCGACTTCAAGCTGCACAAGCTCAGGCTGCGCGATAGCGGGCGGCATGGATATGTGCTCAGCCAATCAAAGAACCGTCGCTGCGGTCAACAGGCGATCGACGATCTGGCACACCAAGGCAGCAGGTAGACGTTGCCCTGGATCCAGCGACAGCAGCGCGGCAAGCAGTGGCTGCAGCGACGTGGCGCCGGGCTGCACCGACGTGGCCTGTTCGATGTCTTCGGCCGGCGGCACCTGCCCCATGGGGACAAGCGGTACGGTGCCGGACAGCATCTCGAACAGCACCACTCCGACGGAATACAGATCGGCGGCGGCGCTGCCGGGCGCTCCGTGCAAGCGCTCGGGGGCCAGATACGCTCGCGTGCCGCGCAGGGTCTGCGGCGCCATCTGATCCGCTGTTGCGATTCGTTCTGCGATGCCAAAGTCACCGATCACCAGATCGCCATATCCTGGATCGCAGTCGAAGCTGCGCAGCGACGATGCGACGTCGCGAAACAGCAGGTTTTCCGGCTTGATATCGCCGTGAACGATGGCGACGGCATGCACCGCGGCCAGCGCATCGCAGAGCTCGCGTGTGCGCTGCAGCACAGCGGCAAGCGGCAAGGCCTCTCGTCGCAGGCGAGCGCGCAGCGAGCCCCCGCGGCACAGCTCCATCGTTATGAAGCGCCCTTCGAGATCGGGCGTATAGAGCGAAAGAACGCCGGGATGCTGCAGGGCCGACAGCAGCTTGGCTTCATGAAGGACGTGGTGGCCATCGACGCGCACATCAAAGAGCTTGAGCGCTAGCTCACAGCCAAGCTGCGTATCCAACGCGGCATAGACCACGCCATTTCCGCCCGCGCCTAGCTCATACAGCAAGCGATAGCGCGAGGGCGCGACCTCGCCAACCAGCGTCGGAAGATCCGCTGTAGCGAACGAGGCAGGCATCAGGCGGGAGGCATCGGGCAGCGCGCCGTCGTGCGCCAAGCGAGCTCGCTTGCCTTTTCGATAGCGGGAAAGTGCCGTACTGCTTGGGCTGGCCGGTGAGCTAGGCCACTCGACGATGAGCAGATCCGCGAGATCAGCGCGGCTGCCTGCCGCATCGTTTTTTCGTCCACGCACCTCGCTGCGCAACAGCCGCGCCTGCTGTTCGATCGCCGTCGCAGCAGCCGGCATGGGGACCTGCCCGTGGCCTGATCGCGTTGCGTCCAAGATGCGATCCAAAAGTGCATGTGCAGCGTCAAGGTTGCCTTGGTGCAGCAGCCATGCCGCCACCTGCAGCGAGAGCGCGTCATCGCTGGGAATGGCAGCGGCGAGCGCGGTTCCAAAGCGCAGCGCCGCATCTTGCGCGCCCGACTGCCACAACCGCTGCAGCGCAGCCATCCAGCTTGGATCGGCTTGCGTCGGCCGGGCATCCAGGATGCCAATTCGCCGAATTTCCGTCGACAAAAGCTCGATATCGCTGGCCTGCGAAGGAACAGAAGGAACAGAAGAAGCGGGAACCGGCGCGGCTGTTGAGCCCTTGGGGGGAAGCGCGCCTGCAGCGTTTGTGTCGGCTGCACCACGCAGGCCGCGCAGAAAGTCACGCCAGCGCCCGGACATCACAGGACCTCGATTCGCAGATCGTCGGCGGTGCGCACGACATCGCCGCGCAGAAGCTGCACGCGCAGCGCCACCGGCTTGCCATTGAGCCAAGGCGACGTCGAGGTCTGCAGCCATGGCTGTCCGTCGTCACTTTCAAACTGCAGAAGCACGGACGGTGCGGTGGCGTGCCCGGTGGCGTCGTTCCTGTGCGCAAGCTCGCTGCCTTCGTGCAGCATCGAGCTTTCAGGCCACGGATCGAGATCCGTAGCGGGCACGCTCAGGACAAACGGCTGGTCGCTGATCCAAATGTGCAAGCCGCGCGACAGGCCGCGCGTCACGGTGAGCCGCAAGATGTCAGCGCGGCTCTGTGTCGCGTACAGCAAGGACACATGCTGTCCCAGGCTGATCTCTCCTCGGCTGCGCAGGGGCACGGCGGTCGTCGATGCAAGGGGCAGGCCGTTCAGGCGGGTGCCGTTCTTCGATCCCAGATCACGCAGCGCAAAGCGGGTCGCGGATCGCTCGTCGTTGACTGCGATCGCAGAGCGCAGCGGCGATTCGCTTGGCTGCAGCCCATCGATCTGAGCATGCCGTCGCGAAAGGCCTGGATCCGCAAAAGCCACGCTGCGCTCGCGCGTTGTCTCGACGGGGGTGCGCGGGCTGCCGCTTCCTTCGACAGAGCCAGCGCTGGTGTGGAGTTCACTCGCACCGCGGCCGAAAAGAAGCGGCAGGCGTCCGACCACGAGGATCTCGGCCTCGCGACCGTGCTGGTGCAGGCGCAAGCGCACGAAAAAAGGCGTGGTCAGGCGAGCACACAGCGCAGTGCGCTGCTCATGTGCGGCGCTGGGATCGCGGGCGATGCGACAGAGCTTCTCGATGCAGGCCAAGGCTTCGCGGCGCTGGCCTAGCTCGCGGTGTAGCTCAAAGCGCTGCCAAAGCTGCTGCTCTTCATTCTGTGCGGTTCGCGTCCGCGCAAGCTGATCGTGCAGCGCCTCGACCTTTTCGATCTCGCCGGCCTGTTCATAGGCTTGGGCCGCGCGGCTCAGATCGCCGGCCAGCTCATACGCCTCGCCTGCGCTGCGCGGATCACCGGCACGCTGCAAAAGCTCGGCGGCAGCGATGCAGACCTCGTGCTCAGCTGGTGTGAGCACGCTGCGTCTCAAGATCCGCAGATAGATCTGTCCCAGCCGCAGAAGCAATGCCCGACCTTCCGTGCTGTCGGCGGCTTCGTCGATAAAGTGCGACGCAACGTGAAGCTCACGAAGTGCGCTGGCCGGAGCGCCTTGGCACTCGGCTTCCAAGATGTGCATCTCGGCGACTTTCAGCGACTGCCCCACCACGGCATAGGCTCGCGCGGCTTCGACGTATCGGCCCTCGGCCTCGGCCTTAAGGGCATAGCGATACGCCGGAGAGATGAAGCGAAGCCAGCGCGAAGAGCTCACGGGTCTGCACTCATCGTAATCGAAGCGCTCGTGCGCTTCATTGGGATGCTAAGTGTTCACTTTCGCAGCGGAAATCACAGCGCAGCCTGTGGCATAATGCTTTTGTGCGGCTTGGCAGCGAGATCCCCAAGGCATTGTGGTCCCGGTTCCGTCGCGGACGATGGGCGGCGCGGTACACGCTGAGCTCGCTCTCGCTGGTGTGCTGCGCAGTGCTGGCGCTGTCGTCCGGGTGTCTGGGGGCGGGCCTGCTCAGCGATGGGACCAGCATCTCGGGTGGCACGTTTAACGATGGCTATCTGCGTCGGGGTCGTCGCTTGCCACCGCAGGGGGACGGCTATGTCATCCCGCAGCTTTGGCAAGTCCGCGGCGCCAACTTCGCAACCGACGAGATGGTCACGGCAATTCGTCGGGCCGCCAAGCGCGTCGCCAAGGAATACCCTGGAGCCATCTTGGGGGTTGCCGATCTATCGATCCCCGGCGGTGGCGAGAGCCCGCTGCATCGCTCGCACGAAAACGGCCACGATGCCGATCTGATCTGGTACGCGCTCGACGAAAACAACAAGCCTGTAGCTCCGGCCGATTCGATGCCGGCGTATGGGCGGGATCTGTGGGCCAAGGCGCCGCACCCGACGCCCAACGTCGAGTTCGGACCGTTTACGCCGCGACGCTTCGACATTCGTCGCAACTGGGCGCTGGTTCGCGCGCTGCTTTCAGATCCCGACATCGAAGTGCAGTACATGTTCGTTCACACGCGCTTGCGCACGCTGCTTCTGAACGAGGGGCGGCGGCAGCACGACGACGACGAGCTGATTGATCGCGCCGAAGCGCTGCTCAAGCAGCCGGGCGACTCACTGCCGCACGACGATCACTTGCACCTGCGAATCTATTGCTCGCCCTCGGATCGATCGCTGGGCTGTCGCGACCACGGACCGCTGCGCTACTGGCGCAAGCGATACAAGTACATGCCGCCTCCACCGCGTCCCGATATCGGATCGCGTCGCTTGGCCAAGCTGTTTTCGACGCAGCTACCCAAGGGCCTGCAGCTCGGATCGGATCGCACAACGCTGACGGCAACGTCCGGGCAGTAACCGTCGGCCCTGCGGCGGCGAGTGCCGTGCTTTCACCGTCGCTGATTCAGCCTACGGGGCAGGCGAGACGACGGGTGAGCCCGCGCCCGTCGTATGCAAGAGCAGGAAGCTGTGCAGCTCGCGATACCATTCCTGCGCTTGGCTGATCGGAGAATCTGCGCCCATCAGCGGATCGATGTGCGTCAGCTGAGGATAGGCCAGCACGCGAAAGGCTTCCGGCTTGCTGCGCGGCAGACCCTGCTGCGGCCGCCCAGGGCCGATGGGTACGGCGTCGACAAGCTGGCGAAGAGAGTCATAGGCGCGCTGATCGCCGCCGCCTTTTCCGACGAGCCCCGCGGCCAGGGCCAGGATCGGCAGATCCATGCTGCGGCCGTGGCTTGCGCGCAGGGCATATTCGCTGCGCGGCCAGTCGCTGCTGCTTAGCACCAGGGTGCCAGCGGCAGGCGCATCCAAGGCCAGCCGCGCTGGGAAGTACCACTCGGCGAAGTCAAGCTCAGGCCCGTGGAACCAAGCCCGCGCGAGATCGCCGAGCGCCGTGTGCGAAGCAGGCTGCGTCTTGTCAAAGTCGATCCAGTCATAGGTTGCGTTGACATCGGTGGGGTGCAGAAGCTCGGCGCCGAGCAGGCTGCGATAGGGCTCGATGCGACCACCGGTACCGGCACCGCAGCTCACCGCGGCAAACGACAGCGCGTTGTACGCGCGATCAAACGAAAATCCCAGCGCCGCTCGGTTGGTCATCGGGGGAATCGCGCTCAACCCGAGCAATACCTTGAGTGCGCGGTCGCGCTCGGGATCGCTTACGACATCCATCGGTCGCCACGCGGCACGCAGGCCCGAGATGGCGGCCGACAGATACACATCGCCGCCCAGCAAGGGCAGCGTGAAATAGCGATCGCTGCTGCGAATCTTGTTTAGGCCCAGCCGCGCGAAGCCACCGCTGAGGCCTTCTTGATACTGCTGCTTGCTGATCGGGATGCTGCTGCCTTCAGAGCCCGTCGTGCCGTCGACCAAGACCAAGCCGGCCAAGTCCTCATAGCCGGGTCGACCTGCGAAGTCCCAGGCTGCGTACGATTCGGCAATTGACGCGCCCAGCGAGTGACCGACCAGGACGACGTGGCCTTTGCGCTGCGCCTGTGGAATCAGCTCAAGCACGGCGCGCAGGTCATTGACGGTCGTGGACAGGCCCCATTCCGACATGAACGCGGCCTGTTCTTGCGGCAAAAGCCCAGCGAAGCGACGGCCTTCTAGCTCGCTGCCACCGAAGTAATACCCGCTGGCTAGCTCGGGATCGCCGCGCACCTCGGCCACGTCCAGGCCGTGGTGATCTTCCAGCAGGTTGGCTCGCCGATCGATGGCCCAGGCTTCGATGGCAGCGTCGGGAGTCGAGCGCCTGACCAGCGCGCGAGCCATGGGATCGAAGCTGCCCGCGCCCCCGAAGAGTCCGGGCATCAAGACGGCGATGGCGCGAGCCGGCTGCGGTGAGCTGCTGTCCACGCGATACCGCACGACGCGCAGGACGTTGTATTCGGCCGGTGTCTCGCCCCCTTGCGCGGCCACCGGGTTTGGCGGCGGTGCCGGTACGGCGATGCGCAGCACTTCACGGCGGATGGCCACAGGACTGGCATCGACGATGATGCTGGCCGGTGGCGGAACATACGGGATGGGTGGCGGCGGCACATCAACAGGTGTGTCCGTGCAAGCCGCAGTGCAGACCAGCAGCGAAAGGACTGCCGGTCGCAGCCAGCGCCCGCGAACGGTCACTGTGCCTGATGTCGGCCCTGGAAGGCGAGAAGCGAAGGCAGGCAGATTGAGAGGTGGGGCGCGCATATGCGCAACATATCGCCGTCGCTTGGCGGGCTCCCATCGAAAAGCGTGACCGCTGTGCAGATGGGTCGGCGGACAGCAGCACGGCCCAGCCGGATGCCGGCGGAATCAGCGCAGAGGGCGCTGGCTACACTCGGCGCAGAGCGGCTTCGACGAAGTCCAGGCGATCGTTGCCCCAGAACAGCTCGTCTCCGACGAACAGCGACGGGGCGCCGAACACTCCGCGGGCGAGCGCTTCATCCCCGAAGGCACGCAGGCGATCTTTGACTGGCGGCGTGTCGCACGCGGCGAGCAGCGCATCGCCAGAAAGGCCCAGCGCCTGCGCGATCCGACGAAGCTCAGCGTCGTCCGTGATGTCGCGATCTTCGGCCCAGGCCGCGTGGAACAGCGCCAGACCCAGCTGGGCGTGGCCATACTCGCTGCCGCTTTCCATCCCAGCCGCGATGATCATGCGCATCGCGCGAATGGTGTTGATCGGGAAGCGGGTGTTGAAGCGAAACGGCACGCCATAGTGCGCGGCCCAGCGTCCGAGGTCGGCGAGCATATACGTCGCCTTGGGTGCGCAGGCGGCGGGCATGACGTTGCCGGTGTTCTTGAACACAGCGGCCAAGACAATCGGCTTCCACTGCACGATGGCGTTGTTGCGCGCTGCAAGTGGCGGAAGCTGCGTCGCTGCGAGATAGCTGTACGGCGACGAGAGATCGAAATAAAAGTCGATGCGCTTGGGGGCTTTGCCAGACGGATTGGCTGCGGGCTCGCTCATGCGGCGAAGCTATCACGCGCGGTGGGCACGCGCGATGGGCATGCACGGTTAGCACGCGGTCGGCAGGCACGGCGGGCTGAAATGCCAAGCGCGCTCGCAGACCGGACGGCCGCGAACACCGTCCGCCATGACCGCGAACCAGTCGAGCCGCTGCCGCTTTTTTCCGACGCGATTGACAAGTCGGATGGGTTTGATGAGCCTTGAGCCCATGACTGCGACAACCCACAAGCTGGTGCTAATCCGCCACGGGCAGAGCGCCTGGAATCAAGAGAACCGCTTCACGGGCTGGACCGATGTCAGCCTGACTGAGCTTGGCCGCGACGAAGCGCGGACCGCTGGGCGCTTGCTGCGCGATGGTGGCTTCGTCTTTGATGTCGCGTATACCTCGGTCCTGAAGCGAGCGGTGCATACGCTAAACCTCGTGCTCGATGAGCTAGGCATGGACTGGCTGCCGGTACACAAGGCGTGGCAGCTAAACGAACGGCACTACGGCGCGCTGCAAGGTCTCAACAAGACCGAGATGGCCAAGCAGTACGGTGAGGCGCAGGTGAAGATCTGGCGCCGCAGCTATGACACGCCGCCACCGGCTCTTGACCTCAGCGATGAGCGGCACCCGCGCTTTGATCGTCGCTATGCCGGCCTGGCCGCGGATCGCTTGCCGGCCACGGAAGCGCTGAAGAACACGGTCGAGCGCTTGCTGCCGTACTGGCACAGCACGCTGGCGCCGGCCATTCAATCGGGCCAGCGCGTGCTGGTGGTGGCGCACGGCAATAGCCTGCGGGCGCTGATTAAGTACTTGGATCAGATCTCCGACAGCGACATCGTCGAGCTGAACATTCCGACGGGGATTCCGCTGTTGTACGAGCTAGACGCGGATCTGAAGCCCATACGCAGCGGCTATCTGGGCGATCCTGACGCCGCAGCGAAGGCTGCCGCCGCTGTCGCTAGCCAGGGAAGCAAAGGTTAGGTTCGCAAGGACGGGGGAAGCGAAGAACGCGTGGGAAGCAGCCCGCGCCAATGCGGGCTGAAGTAGAGCGGGTCGAAGCGAAGCGCTTACAGACCGAGGCGAGTACGCAGCGCGGCGTGTTCTTGCCACAGCGCCTGCGGCGTGCGGCTGCCGAACTGTTCCAGGAACTTGCGGTGCCGTTCGCTCTCGTCCACCCACTCGGTGCGATCGACGTGCAGAAGCTGATTGCTGGCATCGGCATCCAGCGACAAGCCAGCCAGATCGATGGCGCCCTCGGCAGGCAGCTTGCCTATCGGTGAGTCCTGCGTCGCTTCGGCGCGACCGCGCACGCGATCGACGATCCACTTGAGGACACGGACGTTTTCGCCAAAGCCCGGCCACAGATAGCGGCCTTCCTTGTCCATGCGGAACCAGTTGACCTGGAAGATCTGCGGCAACTTGTCCGGCGACGTGCGGCTCGGCATGCCCAGCCAGTGCGAAAAATAATCGGCCATGTTGTAGCCACAGAAAGGCAGCATGGCCATGGGATCGTGACGCACGACTCCGACGGCACCGACCGCGGCGGCGGTGGTCTCGGACGACAGCGTGGCGCCCAGGTACACGCCGTGCTGCCAGTTCTGCGCTTCGACCACCAGCGGCATGATGCGAGCCCGCCGACCGCCGAACATGATCGCCGAGATCGGCACGCCAAGCGGTGCTTCGAACTCGGGCGAGATACAGGGGCACTGCCGCGCAGGCGCGGTAAAGCGCGAGTTGGGGTGTGCGGCTTTTTCTTTGCTTTCAGGTGTCCACGAGCGGCCTTGCCAGTCGGTCAAGTGCGCCGGAGCCGGCGACAGACCTTCCCACCACGGCTGCATGTCATCGGTCAGCGCGACGTTGGTGAAGATCGAGTTGCGCTGCAGCGTGGCCAGCGCGTTGGGGTTGGTCTTGGCGCTGGTGCCAGGGGCGACGCCAAAGAAGCCAGCCTCGGGGTTGATCGCCCACAGCCTGCCGTCGCTTCCGATGTGCATCCAGCAGATGTCATCACCGACGGTAAAGACGCGGAACTGATCGCGCAGGCCCAAGCTGGGCACCAACATCGCCAGGTTGGTTTTTCCACAGGCCGAAGGGAAGGCGGCAGCTATGTACGTGACCTCGCCCTTGCGACCGGGACGCAGATCTTCGATGCCCAGGATCAGCATGTGCTCGGCGAGCCAGCCTTCATCGCGACCCATGGTGCTGGCAATGCGCAGCGCGAAGCACTTCTTGCCCAAGAGCGCGTTGCCGCCATAGCCCGAGCCGATGCTCCAGATCTCGCGCTCAGCTGGGAAGTGAACGATGAAGCGACGGTCAGGCGACAGATCACCCAGCGAGTGCAGGCCCTTTACGAAACCGCCGCCGTGCTGCTGCATGTGCTCAAGAGCCACCTGGCCCATGCGCGTCATGATTCGCATGTTCACGACGACGTACGCGCTGTCGGTGATCTCGACGCCGACCTTGCTGAACGGCGAGTTTGCCGGACCCATCAGATAGGGCACGACGTACATCGTGCGACCGCGCATCGCGCCGCTAAACAGCGGCCACACGCGCGACTTCGCATCGGCATAGGACATCCAGTTGTTCGTCGGGCCGACGTCATCTTTGTGGTCGCTGCAGATGAACGTCAGGTGTTCCGTGCGCGCGACGTCGCTGGGATGCGAGCGATGGAAATAGCAGTTGGGATAGTGTTCTTGGTTCAGTTGAACCAGCTCGCCAGTCCCCAGCATCTGCTGGATCAGCCGCGCGTTTTCTTCTTCCGAGCCATCACACCACACGATTCGATCCGGCTGCGTGACCTGGGCCGTCTCGTTCACCCACTGCTTCAGCATCTCAATGGACGCGGCACCGCTCAGCGTAGCGACGGAGCTCTTGTTGTTGGAAGTCGACATCGGTATGGCGTTCCTATCCTAAGTTGTTGGCGCAGCCTATCACGGCGACTTGACCCAAAGCGAGCCCGCTTGCGTGGGGCGCAGCGCCGCGATTCGGCGCATAATGGCGGCATGTCCACACCGCGTCGCTTGCACCCTGTGCCGCTGGCCGAAGTGCCTGAGCTAGCACAGCACGATGTCCTGGTCTTCGACGGGGATTGTCGCTTCTGCCAAGCGCAAGTGAAGCGCCTATCGCGCTGGGCCGGTCCGCAGCTTTCACCGCAGCCGCTGCAGAAGTCGGGCCTGCTTGGCGCGCTCGGCATCGACCATGATGAAGCCATGCGCGCCATGCAGCTTGTCACGCAAGAAGGCTGGATCTTCTGCGGAGTTGAAGCGGTTGTGCAGGCGCTGCGCAAGCGACCGATTCTGGGGCGACTGCTCAAGCTGTACTACGTGCCGGGTGTTCGGCAGGTGGCTGATCTCGGCTATCGCCTGATTGCGAAATATCGCTATCGCATCATGGGCCGAGCCATCGCCCGCGGTGAATGCGACGGCGGATCCTGCGCGCTGCACTTCCAATCAAAGTAGGCGTCCCCCCTTTTCAGCCTCGCGGGCAGTCTTTACTCTGCAGGTATGCGGTCTTCCAATCCTCGCGGTGGGTCCGGTCGGCGCGATGGCCATGTCGTCGAAGTGCGTCTGGGCCCGCAGTTTACGCCGGGCGTTCGGGCGGTCCTGATCCTGTTTGCCGTCACGTATCTTTTGGGCCTGATTCCGCCGCTGGATGCGCTGATTACCCAACATCTGATCCTGTGGCCGATGGCTGCGATCGGGCGCGAGCCATATCAGCTGATCACGGCGCCGCTCATCATGAACAGCCTGATCGCGCTCTTGTTCGTCGGCCTGCTGCTCTGGCAGATCGGCAGCGCGATCGAAGAGCGCGTGGGTACCCGCACATTCCTTTGGTGGCTAGCCAGCACGAGCCTGGTTTCGACGCTGACCTCGGCGCTGATCGGGCGTGTGTGGCCAACGCAGGGCAGCCTGCCGCTTTCCATCGATGGGCATCCGCTGTTTCCAGTGATCTTGCTGGCCTTTGGCCACTACTACGGCACGACGCAGGCTCGGATGTGGGGCATTGGCGATCCGGTCTCGGGCCGTGGCTTAGCGTATTTCTTCGTCGGAATCGGCTTGGCGGCCAGCTTGCTTGCCGGACGCTATCTAACGTTCTTTGGTCAGCTTGCGGCCATCGGCTGGGCCTTGCTGCTTTTGCATCGCCCGCTTCGCCACCTGCGCCGGCCCGCGAAGCGCAAGCTGGGGGTGGTCGACGGTGGGCAGCCATGGCGGGCGTCAAAAAGCGAGCAGCGCTGGCTGAACTAGGCCGCGTGCTTGCAGAAGCGCTTTCGTTGCGGCGACTTACGATTTTCTTGTCGTCGACGCTGAATGACGCGTGTGGTTTTCCGTCTGGCCTCCTCACGGCGCAGTGCGTGCCGAAAGAGAGGACATAGCCATGCATACAAAGCTGTTCAGCCTGGGGGCGTGCGTATTGCTGATGGCCTGCGGTGCCAAGCAGGCGGCGATTGATGAAGTGCAGTTCGGTCTAACCACGGCGGGAGCCATCGGTCTTTCGGGGGCGCTGGCCATGGATGCCATCAAGGGACCCGCTTCATCCTGCGCGGTGGTGCAGACGGCGTGCAGCAGCTATCCCTGTACGACGGGCTCGGTCAACGTCAACCTGTCCGCAAGCTGTCAACTGCCCTTGGGCGGCGCGGCCTCGGGCTCGGTGACGGTGACTGGCAACTGGTCGTCGGCTGACTCGGCGATGCTGCAGCAGACCTTCACCAATGCCACCGTCGCGGCGCAGAGCGGAAAAGCCCTGGCCGTGGCCAACGTCACGCGGGTCAGCGCCAGCCGCAGCGGCAACAACATCACGATCTCGTTTTCGGGTGCGAACGCTACAGCCGCCGCTTCCGGCAGTGCTGTGGCTGCCGGTGGCAGTCAAAACTGGACGGTGGTCGTCAACACCAAGGGCACGGCCGACCCCAGCGACGATGTCTTGACCGTCGAAGCGACTTCGGCAAGCGGTGGCGCGGGAATCGGTGCATCGGCGCGAGTGGCCAGCATCAAAGGGGCTGTGCTCGATCCCGGCTGTCGCCTAAACCCCATCGCCGGCAGCGCCGACATCACGCAGGTCTCGGGCTTCGTTCCCACGATCACCAAGATCCAGTTCCACGCTGCCTGCGATGGCAAAGCCGAAGTCGATGGCTCGACGCAGGATCTGCAGCTTCTGCCCTAGCGTCGCTTCGTCGATCGGTCCTTCCGCGTTTTGCTAAAGCGACTCGGCGGACTTCAAGATCTCGGCCTGAAAGTTCGTGCGAATCGAGATCAGCGAGCTTTGTCGCATCCGGCCGCGGCCATCGACCAGCTCTAGGTTTGGATTGACGCGCACCCCGTCGACATCGCTGCCGTCTTCGATATCGATGTGCTGCGTCTTCTGGGGGTACTGGCCGGCTGCGGCCGGCTGCGGGTCATGAGGCGCTCGCGTTTGGGAAAAGGCCGGGCTCGCGGCGAGCAACGCAACACACACAGCCAGCAAAACGGGGGGCTTCGACATGGGGGAGCTCCTTTCGTATCGGCGATCAACGCGGCCGCCCAGCATTCGATCTGCCCGATGTATCGCCACCCCGATGCATCGCCTGATCGAATCAACGTGCGATACAGTGCCCGCGTTATTTCAACGGACGTGTGGGGAAATCCGCCATGAGCCAGTCGAGTCCTCTGCTTGCGACACAGCCACCGCTTGCGGATCTGCATCGTCATCTCGATGGGTCGCTGCGCCCGACGACAGTGGCCGAGCTAGCGGCGCAGACCGGACAGGCCGTGCCGGCGGATCTGGCCTTTGTTCCGGGCATGGGCCTGGCCGCTGCGCTGTCTCGCTTTGCCTTTACGCTGTCTTTGCTGCAGACGCCGCGGGCCGTGGCGCGGGTCGCCGCCGAGCTGTGTGAAGACGCCGCGGCAGAGGGCGTGACGACGCTTGAGATCCGCTTCGCGCCGCAGCTTCATCTGCAGCGCGGCGCGTCGATCGAGGCCATCGTCGATGCCGCGCTGCACGGAATCGCTGACCGTGCGGGCTTGATCCTCTGTGGTCTGTATGGCGAGCCACCCAGCGTGCTGGAGCGACTGGTAAGCCTCGCCAAAGCGCGCCCCGGCGTCGTTGGTATTGATCTGGCCGGGGGCCCCAGCGACAGCCATTCCGTGCGCATGTCCGACTATGCCAGGGCCTTTTTTCAGGCGCGCGAGCTGGGTCTGGGGCGTACCGTCCATGCTGGGGAAGGTCGCCCGCCGGCTGAGATCCGCGACGCCATCGAGAGCCTGCACGCGCAGCGCATCGGGCACGGAACGACCCTGCTTGACGATCCGCAGGTGACCGACTTGGTGCTGCGACGCGGCGTCTTGATCGAAGCCTGCCCGACGAGCAACTGGCACACCGGGGCGATCGCCAGCGTGGCTGAGCATCCCCTGCCGCGCTGGCTGGACCAAGGCATCGCGGTCTGCGTCTGCGCCGATAACACCCTGCTGTCTGCAACCGACGCGCGCCGCGAGCTGGCGGCCGTTGCGCGACTGCCAGGCATGGACGAGCGCAAGATCCAGTCGCTGATTCAGGCCGGCCACGCGGGGGCCTTCCGTCGACGCGATGCGACGCAGCACACGAAGGAAAATAAATAGGAATAGGAACGTATAAATGACACGTTCCTATTCTTAATTTTATGCAGATTCATCCCGCCGAAGCCTCTCGCTGCCTCGACGGAGGTGCCGCCTCTGCGGGCCGCGCAGAACCAGGAACAAGGCGGCTTGGCAATAGGGCGCTTTTGCTAGACTGAGGGCGTACATCGCCCGGAGAGAAAACGGTGACCACAAAACGAACGCTTCATCGACCCGCCATCGCGCTGCCGTGGGGTGTCGCGGTTATGGCGGGCCTTCTGGGTCTGTCGGGGCTGGGCACGCTCAGTCAGCTCTTGTCCGAGCACGCCGCGCAGGATCCGGCGCTGGCCAGCCTGCCTTTGGATGTTGAACGCCACACCCTGCCCGAGCTAGTCGTCGACTTGGATGACCGAGTCAGCGAGGCGCAGGTGCGCGATCTGGCGCAGCGCTATGGGGCTCGCTTCACGCCGGCATCAAGCTATGTCACGCACGACCGCGTGTATCGCGTACGCGTCGACGGCGCGTCGGTGCCTGCGCGGCTGGGCCACATCCTGACCGCGCTGCGCCGCGATGCGCAGGTCGAAGCCGCGGACTACGCGCTGCTCTATCACATTCCCGAGACGGCACCCGATGCGCTGACCCAGGCTGCGGACCAGGGGCTTGCCCTGCCGACGCTGCGCACAAACGCCCCGCTGCGCGAGACGCCGCGCTTTCTGCCCAACGACCCCAAGTACCGCTATCAGTGGCACCTGGACCAGATCCACATGCCCGAGGCCTGGACCAAGAACCAGGGCGATGGCGTTGTCGTGGCGGTGCTGGATACCGGCGTTACTCCCGTCGAGGATCTGGCTGGGACTGAGCTGGTTCCCGGCTGGAACTTCGCCGACAACAACGCGGATACGCACGACGATCACGGGCATGGCACGCACGTCGCAGGCACCATCGCGCAGACCACGCACAACGAGCTTGGCGTGGCCGGCGTCGCATATCGCGCCAAGATCATGCCGATCAAGGTGCTGTCGGGATCGGGATCGGGCAGTGTCGGCGGCATTGCCGAGGGCATTCGCTGGGCGACGGACCACGGCGCACGCGTTATCAACATGAGCCTGGGCGGGCCATTCTATTCGCAGGTGCTGGCCAAGGCCGTGCGCTATGCTGCCGATCATGGCGTGGTGGTGGTCTGCGCAGCGGGCAACGATGGCCGCGGCAAGGTCAGCTATCCCGCCGCCAACAGCGGTGCCATCGCCGTCGCAGCCACGCAGTACGACGAGGCCACGACGTTTTATTCCAACTGGGGCAAAGAGGTCTTTGTCGCGGCCCCCGGCGGCAACACACGCCTGGATCAAAACAACGATGGCGTTCCCGACGGCGTGCTGCAGAACACCGTCACGCCCGGCAACATTGATAAGCACGACTATCTGCTGTTTATGGGAACGTCGATGGCTTCTCCGCATGTGGCGGGGGTGGCGGCGCTGCTGTTGTCCGCAGGAGCGCACGATCCGGCCGAGGTCAAGCGCCTGATCGAGCAGACTGCCCATCGCCCAGCGGCGTATCGCGGCAAGCACGATCCGCACTATGGCGCGGGGATCGTCAACGCCAGCGCCGCGCTGGAAGCCTTGGCCACGGCGCACAGCCAAGCCTCCCCGACGCCGGTTCGCTCGGGAGCGGGAATGCTCAGCGGCCTGCTTGGCCTGTCGCTCGCCATCGCGCTTGCGCTGTATCTGATTCGGCAGCTTGCGCTTCTTGCCAAGCCCCACGCATAGCGCATCTCTGACGGCTTGCAGCCAGCCGCTTCTGTGCGAGCGCTGCCGAGCCCGCGTCGCTGCATCGTGTGCGGCATGATTTCGCGCCGACCGTCGCTGTGGATGCATGCGCCGCGGCCTGTGCGCAATTGGGTATGATGGCGCGGTGCGTTCCGGGGTCTGTCTGTCGCTGCTGACTGTGCTGTGGGCTCTGGGCACGTCAGCGGGACACGCCCAGGTCCCAGCGGCCGGTCCTTTGGCCTCGCTGCACGTCGTGGTCTGGCTGTTTGGTGACGCGGATGGCGAGTTCTTGCGGCGCCTGCAAGGTCAGACTGTCGACCTGCCCGTCGTGCTACAGCCGGAAGCGCGCGACGGCCCGCCCCGCACCAGCGATGTCCGTCTGCGCCAGGCGCAAGAGCAAGCCGGCAGCGACCGCGCCGTGGTCTATCGCGAGCCGCTGCCTGGCGGCGGCATGCGCGTGTGTCTTTATTACAAGCAGCGCATCTTTGCCCGCGATCTGTCCGAGCCCAATGCGACGAGTGGCGGGGGTCTGGGAGCCTCGGCAGCCGTCGAGAGCGCGGCGCTGATCCTGCGCTCGGCATTTCGCGCGCTGCTGGCCGGCGAGGCGCTGGGCAGCGGCGTCGAAGAGACGCTGGCCAAGAGCGCAGCCGACGGTGCAGACCGATCCAACGCGCCCGATAGACCGCCGCTGCACGGCTTCTTTGCCGCGCTCAAATGGCAGCTTGGCATCGACGGCGTCAGCCCGCAGGCCGGCCACGCCCTGGGTCTGTCGGCCGGCTTTGTCGCCGAGCGCTGGCTGGTGCGCGGCACCCTGCTTGTCGGCATTCCAGCGCTGGTGCGCGATGCCTTGAGCGTCGTGGCGCTGTCGCGTCATCAGGTGAGCATCTCGGCGGCTTGGGTGCCGGTTTCGGCCGAGCGGCTGCGGCTGCAGCTTGCCCTCTCGCTGGGCCTCTGCGGGTATCTGCGCGCGACGCAGGAAGTCGACCCCTCGTATGAAGCTGCGGCCCCTCGACTGCTGCCCGCGCTGTGCCTGGCACCGCAGCTTGGCCTGTGGCTGCGGCCGACGCTGCGCCTGCCGCTTTTCATCGAACTAGAAGCCGGGGCCGATGTGCTTTGGGGTCAGCCGCGACTTGGCTATGTCGACGGCGCCAGCTTTCGCGAGCACACGACCCTGTGGCCGCTGCAGCCGGTGTGGTCGCTGGCCCTTCTATGGGTACCTAGCGCGCGGGCCAAAGATACGCAGCGAACGCAGACAGCGCGACTGCCCGCCCCGGCAAGCGCTTCGCACCGTCGAGGTCTCTATGGCGATTGACCCGATCCGCTGCGGCGCGGCCTCTATCTGGGGAAGGCCGTGAAAAGCAACCTTGCACCCGCGCCCAGCCGTGAGGCCGCTCCGCCCGCAGGCGAGACCACCAGCGCCGCCATCGATCCACGCGTGTCGGCAGCCATCGCCGGGGATCGGCACGCCGCGAGTGTTCTTTTGCTAGAGCTTCTGCCCCGCATCCGCAACCTGATCCGGTACCTGATCCGCGGTGACCAGGCCGTCGACGACATCGCGCAAGAGGCGATGATCGCGGTGCTGCGCGGTCTGCCGAGCTATCGCGGTGAAGGCAGCCTGCGCGCCTATTCGGATCGCATCGTGGCGCGCGTCGCGCTGAGCTGGGCCCGACGCGATCGTCGCCAGAAGGATCGCGAGCGCGAGTCCGCGGTGCAGCAAGAGCCTTCTTCGTCCATCGAGTCTCCCGAGCAGTATCTGCTGCGTCGGCAGGCCGTCGCACGCTTGGATCGGCTTTCGTACGAACAGCGGCATGCCCTGGTCTTGCATCACGTGGTCGGACTCAGCGTGCCGGAAGTCGCGCAGCAGCTCTCTGTTCCCATCGAGACGGTCCGCAGCCGCCTGCGACTTGCGCAGAACAAGCTGCGGCAGATCGAACAAGAACCGCACGATCCCGGACTCGTGCCCGACCGGGAGGATGATTGATGTCGTCCCAGGATCGCAAAGACCCCGTCGAGATCGCACAGGCGGATTCCAGCCTTGGGCTGCCGGGACTCGACGATCAGCCAGGCCCGGCTGCGCCCCTTTCAGCCGCGGCGCAGCACGCCCTGGTAAGCGCAGCCCTAGACGCCGCGTTTCCGCTGCC
>CAZKOY010000044.1:0-1458 GCA_964554495.1 uncultured Myxococcales bacterium | reverse complement strand
CCGCGGCGCAGCACGCCCTGGTAAGCGCAGCCCTAGACGCCGCGTTTCCGCTGCCCCCGTCGTCGCCTTCGTCGTCGCGGCTGTGGGCCCGGCGCGGTTTTCTGCTGGGCGGATCGGCCGCATTCCTCGGGGCTGCCGCCACACTTTGGCTGCGTGGCCGGCGCCCGCCTGCGCAGCTCTCGACGCTGGAGCCGACTTCCGCAGCGTCGCTCACGGCGGCCCCATCTGCCACGCAAGCGCCAGAGCTTGGTTCGACCGCAGCGCCCGACGCAGCGACGGAGCCTGCCGCCATCGCCGATGCCGCACCCGTGCCGGCCAGTGCGTCGGGGCCCGCGACCAGCGGTGTGCGTCCACCGTCTGCAAAAAAGGCCAGCGAGGCCAGCGACTGGCTCTCGCGCGCCAACGAGCGCCGTCGTCAGCAGCGCTTTTCCGAGGCGGCTGCTCTGTATGAACAGGTCTTAAGCCGCTATCCGAAGAGCGATGCCGCATATGTCGCGCGGGTCTCGGCCGGCATGCTGTACGTCGAGCGCTTGCGCGATCCCCGTCGCGCGCTGCGCCTGTTTGCCGCGGCGCTTACGCAGCAGCCACGCGGCGCCTTGAACGAAGAGGCCCGCCTGGGCGTGGCCGATGCATTCCATGCGTTGAACCGTCCGACGCAAGAACGAGCGGCTCTGCAGGATTTTCTTTCGCACCATCCACAGGCCCTGGCCCGCGCGCAGGTCGAACGAAGGCTGCGCCTGCTGGAGAGCCGCTAGGTGCGGCCGCGCCGTCGGCCCTCTGCTCTGCCGCGCTGGGGCGCCTTGTGCGTCGCTGCGCTTGGCTTGCTGGCCGCCTGTGCGCAAGACGATGCCGTTGCGGTGCGACGCTGCAGCGGCAGTGACTGCGCGCCGGTCGATCCCGCTTTCTGCTCGGGAAGTGGGCCGGTGATCCGCGCAGCGCAAGACACCAGCCGCTGCGGCGGCGCCTTGCTCGCGCAGCTTTTGCCGATGGCCCTGTGTAGCTGCGGCGATGTACAGGGCGGCGATCTGCAGAGCGACTCGTTCGACAGCATGCTGGCGCCCTACGCAAGCGGAGGCACGCGGGGCGACATCGGCGTACAAGGCCTGCTGCGAGCCGAGCGAAGCTGGGACATCGGCGGCGCGCTGTTTTCGACGGCAGCAGCCGGCGTGCAGGTGCAAGCGCAAGCGGTCCTGCGGACGCACGGCGCGCTGCAGGTGCAGGGGCCACTTTCCGGCGCCGCGGTCATCACCCACAGCGATGCCAGCGTGGGTGGCGCGATTCAGCTCGTGGATCTGCGCGTCGACGGCACCCTGACCACTCCCGCGATGAGCAGCGTCGTGATCAGCGGTGCAAAGCAGGTCGCCTTCACCGCGCAGCAAGACGTCTCGGTTGCGGCACCGTGCCCGTGCGAGCTCGATCCCTATGTCTCGGGCCCGATCAACGATCTGCAGGCGCGCA
>CAZKOY010000043.1:0-37463 GCA_964554495.1 uncultured Myxococcales bacterium | reverse complement strand
TGGCCGCTGATGTAAAAGCCCAGCGATTCCTTTTCGAAGGCCAGCTTTTCGCGCGGCGTCCACTCTGAGACATTGGGATACGGTGGAGGAGGCCCAGCCGCACTGTCGCCGCCACCCCCGCCACCCCCGCCGCCAAGCAGGCTGAATAGCGAGGTCTGGCCGCTCTCTTTTTCGCGCTGCAGCTTCTGTGCTCGCTCGACCGCGACATCAAGAGCAGCCATCGCCGCGGCGCGTACCGGCACGATGCCATCCATGGCACCGCCTTTGATGAGGGCTTCCAAGACTTTCTTGTTGATGCGGCGGACATCGACCTGCTCGCACAGCGCATACAGGGATGCGAAGGCTCCTTTTTCTGCGCGGGCCTCCAATATGGCCTGCACGGCGGACTCACCCACGCCCTTGATCGCCGACAGACCAAACCGGATTCCTTTTCGGATAATCCCGTCGCTGGCTCGATTCCCTTTTGCTGTCTTAGTGGCCTTGGGGGACGACTTGGTGGTCTTTCCTTTTTCTGTCGTTTTGCCGGCCGATTCCGAATTGGTTGGCGCCGCATCCTGCAGCTTGACCACCGTGAAGTCGATGTCGGACTGATTGATGTCTGGGGGCAAGACCACGCCGCCGCCGCCGCGTACTTCCGCGACATAGCGCGCGACCTTGTCGGTGTCGTCTTTATCGCAGGTCAGGATCGCGGCCCAGAACTCATCAGGAAAGTGCCGCTTGAGGTACGCCGTCTGGTACGTCACCAGACCATACGCTGCCGAGTGCGACTTGTTGAAGCCATAGCCGGCAAACGCCGCCATCAGATCAAAGACCTCGTCGGCGATCTTGGGATCAACCCCGGTCTTGTTGGCGCCTTCGAGGAACTTGGCCTTCTCTTTTTCCATGACCTCCTTTTTCTTTTTCCCCATGGCGCGGCGCAGAAGGTCAGCGCCACCCAGTGAGTATCCCGCCAAGGCCCGCGCGATCTGCATGACCTGTTCCTGATAGACGATGACGCCATACGTCTCACGCAGGATGGGTTCCATCGCAGGGTGGTGATACGTGATCTTGGTGCGGCCGTGCTTGCGGTTGATGAAGTCATCGACCATGCCGCCTTCCAAGGGACCCGGTCGATACAGTGCGCCAGCCGCGATGATGTCTTCAAAGCAGTCGGGCTTGAGCTTCTTTAGAAGCTCTTTGAAGCCGCTCGATTCAAGCTGGAACACGCCCGTGGTATCGCCTTCGCTGATCATGCGGTACACGCCCTGATCGTCGAGCGGGATGCGCCGCAGATCAAAGTCGGGCTTGTCCTTTTTGATCATCGCCACGGCGATGTCGATGACCGTAAGCGTCTTGAGTCCCAGAAAGTCGAACTTGACCAGGCCAGCCTCTTCGACTTCGTCCTTGGCGAACTGCGTGACGATCTCGCCATCTTGACCGCGGTAACAGGGAACGTGATTCCACAGCGAGCTATCGGCGATGACGATGCCCGCGGCATGCATGCCGGCGTTGCGATGCAGGCCTTCGAGCGCGGTGGCGATATCGATAAGCTCCTGAAATTCCTTTTTCTCGGCCGCAATCTGCTTGAAGCGCGGCTCGTTTTCCAGCGCCCAGTCCATCGTCACTGGGTGGCCATCGACGAGCGCTGGTAGGTTCTTGGTCAGATCGTTTAGCTCGGAAAACGGCATGCCCAGGACACGACCGACGTCTTTGATCGCCGACTTCGCAGACAGCGATCCGAACGTAATGATCTGGCCGACCTGATCCTTGCCGTACTTTTCGCTGACGTACTTGATGACCCCGTCCCGCCGATTCATGCAGAAGTCGACGTCAAAGTCGGGCATCGAGATGCGCTCGGGATTTAGGAAGCGCTCAAAAAGGAGGTTGTATGGAATGGGATCGAGATCGGTGATGCGCAAGGAATACGCAACCAGCGATCCGGCACCTGATCCGCGCCCCGGCCCGACGGGAATCCCCGTCCGCTTGGCATAGTCGATGAAGTCCCAGACGATCAAGAAGTAGCCGGGAAAGTCCATCTGGACGATGACGTCTAGCTCGCGCTGCAGGCGCTGCCGGTACAGGTCTTGATCGACCTTTTTTCCTAGCTCAGCGAACTCGGTGAAGCGGCGCTCAAGACCGTCCTGCGACACCTTGCGAAAGTAACTGGGAATGTCATAGCCATCGGGCACGCGATAGCGCGGCAGCATGGGCTTGCCAAGCTTTAGCTCGACATTGCAGCTACGCGCGATGCGGACGGTGTTTTCCAGAGCTTCAGGAATGTCGTGGAAATGGGAATTGAACTCAGCGGCGCTCTTTAGATAGTAGGAAGAGACCTCGTGACGCAGCCGCTTTTCGTCGGACAGTGTGCGTCCCTGCTGAATCGCCATCAGGACTTCTTGCGCCTTGGCGTCGCGCTCATGGATGTAGTGGCAGTCACCTGTGGCGACGAGCGGAATGCCAGTCTCGCGCGACATGCGGCGCCACTCGTCGTTGATCTTGTCCTGGTCGGCCAAGCCATTGGGCTGGATTTCCAGATAGAAATCCCCCGGCGCAAACAGCGATGCATAGCCCTTGGCCATCTCCTTGGCTTGCTCATAGCCGTGGGTCAAAAGCGTCTGCGCGATCTCACCGCCCAAGCACGCCGAAAGCCCAATGACGCCTTCGCTGTGTTCCTTGAGGATCTGCTTGTCGATGCGCGGGTGGTAATAGAAGCCCTGCAAGAAGGCCATCGACGACAGGTACTGCAGGTTCTTGTACCCGGTGATGTCCTTGGCCAGAAGGATGAGGTGATAGTTGCGGCGGTTCTGACGGTCGTGACGGTCGGCGCAGACATAGGTCTCGATGCCGAAGATGGCTTTCTTGCCGGCGGCCTTGGCCTTTTTGTAGAAGTCGATGGCGCCGAACATGTTGCCGTGATCAGTCAGCGCCGCCGCGTCCATGCCCAGATCGGCAAGCCGCGGAAACAGATCCTTTAAGCGGATGGCACCGTCGAGCAGGCTGTACTGGCTGTGAAGATGAAGATGGGTGAATTCCTGAACCTGCGCGCCTTCGACTGTGCTGGCCATGGGGTCCTTTGTTGGCGATCGCTGGGACGGTGACGCGATCAGGGCACCGTGTAGCAAGTTCAAAGAGGCCAGGTCAACCCAGCATGTCTGCTTTCCTGTGATCTATGCACAGGAACTTGAGTATGAATTATGAAAAATTTCAGATTAGTAACCTATATACCGAGGCGAATGTACATCCCAAGCACAAGGGGATACGCCGCGGCGGGTCCTGCCCGCACAATAACGGCATGTACCGCACGATCTGGCGCGCGACCTTGGGTGGGCTGCTGGGACTTGCGCTGAGCGGGCCAAGCGGTCACGCGGCGGCCGAACCAAGCCTGCGCTTTCCAACGCTGCCGTCGAGTACGCCGCTTGCGTTTCAACAGACTCTGACCGGGATGCTGCCGGGCAAGACGAAAGAGCAGCGCTATACGCTGAGCTTCGTCGGAAACAAGCCGCGGCTCGCGGTGCGCGTGCGAAGCTGCCCTGGTCCCAGCCTAAAAGGCGGCGCAGCGGCGGCGTGCAAAGAGTCCTTCGGCAAGCCGGTGGTGTCATACGAAGGCTCGCTGAGGCCGCATCCCTATGGCGTGGAGCTGTGGTTGTCGACCCAAGCGACCGTCGAGGGCTTCCCCTCTGAGATGACACTGACCTGCCTGCGCACGGTCGTCGGCGTGCTGCCCGCAGGGGCGAGCTTGCTTTCGGGCGATGCGTGCAAAGGCGATGGACCGCCGCCGCGCTGGCAGCCGGGAACGACGCAGGATGTCGGCTTGTGGCAGTGCCAGCTACACGAGGAACACGGCGGACCGTGGAGCGGCTACGGCACGCTGGGACCGCTGTCCTTTGCCGCTGGTGCGGGTGTGGAGTGGGTCTTTGTGAACAACGACTGCGCCGGGCAAGAGGGCGCATTCCGTCAGATCTCGCCGGGCTTGTAACGCAGTATCCTGGAAAGATGAGCGACTCGAAGCAAGCGTCTGAGGGGGGAAGCGTGGCGCGTATCTGTCGTCGAGCGCGGCGCGCGGCAGGGTGGCTGGGACGCCTGGGCCTGCTGGGCCTTGCGGCCTGCGGTGGCACCGGCATGGCCAGCGATCCAAACGGCACAGTCCCTGCCGATCCCGTCGAGCAGATGATGACGAAGGAGGGCGCCTGCCTGCCCGAGGTGAGCTGCAGCGGGACGCCGGCTGGGCTCAGCAAGGGGTCGTGGAAGCACAGCCTGACCAGCCCGCTGGTGGTGGCAAGCGGCTCGCCTCGCCACCGCGGCATCGACTTGATCGCGACGGCGGACGCCAACGAACAGGTGCTAGCCGGCGAGATCAGCTATGGCGTGATCGACAAGGCTCTCGAAGACGAAGAGGTCGACGTCTTCGTCTGTCGCGCGGGAAGCTGGCAGCTTCTGGGCACGGTAGTGACCGGCAGCAACAACCCCAGCGACGGCAGATTTGAGCTTCACCTGCGCGGCAGCGACCGCCTGCCAGTGGGGCGCAGGCAGGTGTTTGCGTCGGTGCGTGGCGACCGCAGCTCGCTACTCTTTCTAGCCGTCGTGCTGCCGAGCGGCGGCAAGGTAGCGGTCAGCGACATCGACGGCACGCTGACCAGCTACGAAAATGAATACCCCGAGTCGCTGGTGACGGGGGCCGCGGTCAAAGCGCAAGACGGCGCGGCCGAGGCGTTTTCAGCCCTGGCCGAGCGCTGCTATCAGCCGGTGTACTTGACAGCGCGCGGCTCGGTCTTCACCGAATCGACGCGGACGTGGCTTAAGGACCGCGCCTTTCCCGTCGGACCGCTGCGCTTGGCACCGAACCTCATCACCTTGCCGGGCGAGACCACGGTCGAGTACAAGGCGAGCACGATGCAGGCGATACAGGCCTCAGGTGTGACGATTGCCGTTGGAAATGGCAATCGGGCCAGCGATGCGCAGGCGTACAAGCAGATCGGCGTGGCGACGGATCACATCTTCCTCAAGCGGCCGGAATACCAGACCGAGATCGATCCGGTCATTGCTCGCGGCGACGCAGTCGGGGTCGATAGCTATCGCCTGCTGCAGCCGACCTTTTTGGCCTACCCACGCGCGCCCTAGGAGGCTCGACGGGTCAAGCGCGGATATCGGCTGCCCCGCGGCTATGGCCACCTGCTTGCCTGCGGGACCGTCGGCCCAGGAGCGCTGCGACCAGCGACGTCGTCGACAGACGAAGGCGCCAGCGCAGGCTCGCTGGGTCGATGTACTAGGGCGTGCTCGATGGCGCCGTGCCGGGCGAGGTCGGCGTGGCGCCGCCGCCCGCGTCACCGCCCGTCCCACCAGCCCCACCGCCAGCCGGCGGAGCGCTCTGCGTCGTCGTCGGCTTGTCGCCCGTGCCACCCGCCTTGGGTCCGCAGGCGCCGGCAAACAGCGAGAGCCCAAACAGGCCCACCAGGCCGAGGACGCCGAGACGCGGCGCATAGCGCGGTGCGTATCGCGGCGCGTATCGCGGCGCGTAGCGCGGAGCATAGCGCGGCGCGTATCGCGGGCTGCCCTGCAGCACAACACCTTCAGACTGTTGCTTGTTCATGATCCTTCCTCCGTTTGTTGTTGTGTTCGCTACCCCTAGCCCCGTCGACGAGGACACGGCTAGAGGCGCGGATAGTAGTGACCTGGCTTTGTGCAGGTCAACCCTCATCTGCGATGAGCTCGCTTGCAGCCAGAAACCGAGTCGCGGCAAGGACTTGCGAAAACGTTTCGTGCAAAAGCCCATTCTCTTCGCGAACTAAGCGGAGTACGCTACCAAGCATGACTCTCAATGGGTCGAGAGTGTTTGCTGATCCCTCGTGGAGGAATCTCGTGCGACAGAGAAGAACCGTGCAGAGGCTGCTCGCGACCGTGGCCGTCTGTGGAGGCCTTGGCCTGTTCCACAGCGCACCCGTCGCGGCGCAGACCGCCCCAGCCACGACGCTGCAGGGCTTTACGCTGAACCGCTACGAACCGACAGCAGCCGGCGAGTGGTCGTTCTGGGTCGATCACCCGTGGTACTCGTCGACGCGGTACTTCGCGGGCGGGATCACGCTGAACTACGGCCACAACCCCTTGCAGTACGGCCCAGTCATCGGCGACAAGGTCGAGCCGTCGCAGGCGGTCATCGCCCACCAGCTTTTGGGGCACGCCGACCTGGCGTTTTCTTTCCTCGATCGCGTGCTGATTACTGCGTCGCTGCCCATCACGCTGCTTGAGCGCGGCACCGAGACAGCAGGCGTCAAGCCGACAAGTGGCGTCGTCGTGGGGGACCCGCGCGTCGGGCTGATGCTGCGCATCGCGGGTCAGCCATATCGCAGCGGCGCGTCGCTCTCCATCGGCGCCTTGGGCTGGATCCCGCTGCGTCAGTTCACCAGCGTCGGAGTGTCGCCAACATCCAGCGACTCGGCCTTCCGCATCATGCCGAAGTTGGTCTTGGGTGGCATCGCAAGCTCAATCTTCTGGTCGCTGACCGGCGGCTTCCTGTATCGCTCGCCCGCGCAGCTTGGCGACGCTGACCCAGTGGGCAGCACCGTCGGATCGGAAGTGCAGATCGGCGTGGCGCTTGGCTATGCCAGTGTGAACAAGCGCTTTGCCATCGTGCCGGAAGCCGTGCTGTCGACGGCCGTGCTGGGCAATGACACGGTGCAGGTCAAGCCGTTCTCGCGCGACTACACCAGCTTGGAGCTTCTGCTGGGCCTGCACTACAACATCGCAAGCGTGTTCCAAATTGGGCTTGCGGGTGGCTTGGGTACGCTGCGCACGCCGGGTACCCCCGACGGACGCGCGCTCTTGCGCTTGGCCTATGCGCCGATTCGCGAGGTCAAGCCCGAGCCGCCGAGCGACCGCGACAACGATGGCATTCCCGACAAGGGCGATGCCTGCCCCGATACGCCGGGCATCCGCACGACGGATCCAGCGACGACGGGCTGCCCGGATCGCGACCGCGACCGCGTCGTCGACAAGCTGGATCTGTGCCCCGACGAGCCGCAGGGTGTACGTCCTGATCCCAACAAGCTCGGCTGCCCGCTGCGCGATCGCGACGGCGACGGCATCTTTGACATCGACGACCGCTGCCCCGAGACGCCGCAGGGCCTGCGTCCCGATCCCGAAAAGCCAGGCTGCCCGCAGGTCGACAAAGACCGCGACGGCGATGGCTTCCTGGACAGCGAAGACCAGTGCCCCGACGTTCACAAGGGCAACTTCCCCGACGCTGACAAGCCCGGCTGCCCGACGCCGGACCGCGATAACGACGGCGTGGTCGACCCGCAGGATCAGTGCCCGGATGAGCCCAAGGGCGCGCGTCCCGACCCCAGCCGACTCGGCTGCCCATGGGTCGACAAGGACCGCGACAGCGACAAGATCCCCGACTCGCAGGATGCCTGCCCCGACAAGGCGGGTGTGCCCAACGTCGACCCGGCCAAGCATGGCTGCCCGAGCTTGGTCGAGTTCAAGGAAGGCAAGATCGCCATCGTCAAGCCGGTGTTCTTCGCCACCAACAAGGACATCATCCTGCAAGAGAGCTATCCGGTCCTGCAGTCGGTGGCCGATGTCCTCAAGGCTTCGCCCGAGATCAAGAAGGTGTCGATCGAAGGCCACACCGACAACCGCGGCAAGCCCGAGTGGAATCGCGATCTGTCCGAGCGCCGCGCCCGCAGCGTCAAGCGCTGGCTGATCGAGCACGGCGTCGAAGAGTCGCGCCTGCAGTCGCTGGGCTATGGGCCATGGAATCCGATTGCGACCAACGACACGCCGCAAGGACGTGAAAGGAATCGCCGCGTCGAGTTCGTGATCATCGACCCGCCGCAGTCGAGCAGCGTCAAGTCCATCGACGCCAGCCAGGTCGAGGTGCCGGTCTCGCCGGATCAGAGCGACAACTCACCCGCTGCCCCGCGTCCCGCCAAGCGTCCCGTCGGCGGCAAGCAGGGTGGTGCGAAGACCCCAAAGAAGGGCAACTAGGCAGGAGCAACTATGCAGACCTTACGTGATATGCCTTCTGCGAAGTCTCGTGTGCGACGGGCTGTCCGTCTGCGCACGCTGGTCGGCCTGGTGACGTTGGCTAGCTGCGCGCTGCAAGAATCGGCCGATGTGCCGTCGGGACAAGCGCCCTCTATGGCCAGCCCGCAGGCGCCGTCTATCGGCCAAGTCGTGCAGCCGCTGGCCGGGCAAGACGGCGACTACACCGTCACGATGGCCAACACCGTGCTCAATAGCTACAGCCAGCTAGGCATCTCGGTCGCGCCGGGCGCCAACACGATCACGGTGATGAACATCGCCGAGCTCAACAACCCAACGAACGGCATGCCGCTGAAAAAGGGCGACCTGCTGATGCTGTATCAACCGCAGGGCGCAACGGTTGACAGCACCGACGATCCCAAGCTGTACGGCAACGTCACGGCCGTAAACGGCGCCGGCTACTACGAAGTCGTTGCTGTGGATAGCTTGGCGGGCAACGTCATCACGCTGGGTGGCTGCGGCGGCGTCAAGAACGACTACCGCATTCCAGCGGGCGCGCAGGTCATCCGCATCCCGCAGTTTTCCAACCTGACTGTGCAGCCAGGCGCCTCGGTCGTGGCGAGGGCATGGGATGGCAAGGTGGGCGGTGTCATCGCGCTGCACGTACTCAACAAGCTGACCATTGCCGGCGCCATCGACGCGACGGCCCAGGGCTTCCGCGGCGGCAAGGTAGATCCTGCATCGAATGCTGCAGGCAGCCCCAAGGTCGTGACCCTGCGGACGACCGACCCGATGCAAGGTGCAGAAAAAGGCGAGAGCATCGCGGGGTCGCAAGACGACTATCAGACGAACATCATGGGCAAGTTCGGCCGTGGCGCAGTCGCCAACGGCGGCGGCGGCGGCAATGCCCACAATGCTGGCGGCGGTGGCGGCGGTGGCGGCGGCGATCCAGCGCTGTGGAATGGCCTAGGCGTCATGGACCTAGCGGCCGTGGGCGGGATGATGGCCTGGCAGTTAGAGCCCGCGTACAAAGACAATGGCAACAAGCCCAGCACCTCGACCGGCGGAGGCCGCGGCGGACACTCGTTCTCGCGACCGCTGGCCGGCGTGTTTACCGACCCAACGGCGGACGGCCCCACGCTGATGAAGTGGGGCGGCGACTATCGGCAAGACGTCGGCGGAATGGGCGGTCGACCGCTTAACCCCAACCTGGGCTTCCAGGTGTTCTTGGGCGGCGGCGGCGGTGCCGGTGATCAAGACAACAACTCGGGCGGCAACGGCGGCAACGGCGGTGGCCTGGTGTTCGTCGTCAGCGGCAGCATCGCAGTGCCTGGGCCAAGCACGGGCATCATCAGCGCCAACGGCGGCGATGGTGCGGACACGGCAAACGCCCACAACGATGCCGCAGGCGGTGGTGGCGGCGGTGGCACGGTTTTCATGTTGACGGCGGCTCCGCTGCCCAAGGATCTGCGCATCGAGGCCAACGGTGGATACGGCGGCAACCAGAAGCGCCAGCCTGCTGACTTAAGCGAGGCCGATGGCACGGGTGGCGGTGGCAGCGGCGGCTTGATCGCGTTTGTCACAGGCGGTATCCCAACGACGTCGGCCAGGGGCGGACCTGCAGGTACGTCGGCGGCGATGACCATGGCCAAGTTCCCCGTGAACGGAGCAACCAACGGCAACGACGGTCGCGTGGTCATGCTGCCGCGTCAGCCGACGGTCGCGGGACTGCCGAGCTACTACCCGATCTGCGTTCCGTCGGACATCGAGGTCAAGCTGACGGCTCCGCCTTCGCAGGTGCAGCCCGGCAGCAATGCCGACTTCACCGCGACGGTGACGAACAAGGGCGAAAACATCGCCAACGCCGCAGAGATCGTGACGACGCTACCCGCGGGCGTCATGCCGAACGAGGTTAGCTGGATGTGCAGCGGCGCGGGTGGCGCGGTCTGCCCCAACGGCACCGTGTCTGGAACCGGCGCACTGCCCCAGCTTGTCGATCTTCCCGTCGGTGGCACGCTGACATTCAACATCCGCAGCAAGGTGCCGACGATGAGCCCATCGCCGACGCTGAACCTGACGGTCACGGCGCAGCCACCGCCCGGTTATGTCGATCTGATGACGGCGAACAACACGGGCACGGCGATGGTGCCGATTCAGGGCGCTGTGATCACGATTCCCAAGTCGGACCTTGAGCTCACGCTGAGCAAGACGCCCGAGTCGCCGACTCCAGGGACTGAGACGACGGTCACCGCGACGACCAAGAACAACGGCCCGGATGCAGCGCAGCGGCCGATGGTGACCTTTACCATTCCGCCGGGAAGTGCAGTGACCCAGCCGCCTCCTCCGCCATCTGACACGATGTCGCAGTGGGGCTGCACCAACGAAGGCACGACGTACACCTGCAGTATGAAGGTCGATCTGCCAGCCGGGCAGACGGCGCCACCGCTTTCGATCAAGTTCAAGACGCCCAGCGACACACCGGGAGCCCCGACACCGCAGGTCGCGGGCATGGTGACCTCGATGGGCAGCATCGATCCCAGCCCGAGCAATAACTCAGCGACGATCGATGTCGGTGCGGCAAAGCCGATGCCGACCGCCGATCTTTCGCTGACTGTCAGCAAGACTCCGACGACGGCGGGCCCCGGCAGCGAAGCGACCTTCACGTTCCAAGTACAGAACCAAGGACCGGATACGTCGGCGCCCGCGACAGTCAGCTTCACCGTGCCAGGAAGCTCGCTGGTTACGCAGCCCGCGACGGGAAATGGCTGGGCTTGCGCGCTGTCCGTGGGTGCGTACACCTGCATTACCGGACCGCTGCCGACGGGCATGGCGCCAGCCATCGTCGTCAAGATCATCGCGCCGATGGCGACCAACCCCGGCTCGGTGATCGGAGTCGTGGCTTCGCCGGGTACCCGCGATCCAAACCTGGGCAACAACACCGATAGCCAACCCATCGCCGCGGGCCAGCCCAAGACCGGGTCGGACCTGAGCGTGCGCATCACCGCCGACAACCTGAACCCCAAGCCAGGCGACACGGTGACCTATACCGGCATCGCCAGCAATCGTGGGCCCGACACGGTGCAAGATCCGGCGGTGATCTTCAACCTGCCGCCTGGCGTCGTCATCACGCAACCCGCGACGGGAGACGGCTGGATCTGCGCGCAGAACAACACCACAGCGATCTGCACGCGCGGACCGCTGGCCAAGGGCGATGCACCGCCGATCACAGTCAAGGTGCGCTATCCGACGGTCGATCTGACGTCGGGAACGCCGGATGTATCGGTGGTGGTCGATGCGCCAAACAACCAGGATCCCAACATGGGCAACAACACGGCCGTGGTCGACAAGCGACCGCTTTCGCCTTCGTCGAAGACGGATCTGGCCCTGACCATCGCCAAGTCACCGACGATCGCGGGCGCCGGCACCGAGATCACGTACACGCTGCAGGCCAGCAACAAGGGCCCGGCCGCCTCGCAGTTCCCCAGCGTCACGTTTACGGTGCCAGCGGCGAGCACGATCACGCAGCCGGCCAAGGGCATGGGCTGGACCTGCATGCAGAGCGGCTTTAGCTTTACTTGCTATTACAACTCGGCGCTGCAGCCGGGCGATGCGCCGGCAATCACGATCAAGGTCAACACGCCCGTGCCAAGCGAGATGAGCAAAGATCCCGGCGTGGTCGCGGGTGTCGTAAGCTCGCCGTCGACTGAGGACACCGACCTCAGCAACAACAGCGCCGCGGTGGATGTCGGCATCAACCCGAAGACCGGATCGGATCTGCAGGTGCGCATCAGCGGTGACCCAGCGGCCCCGAATCCGGGCAGCGAGGTGACGTACACCGTCGAGGCACGCAACAACGGTCCCGATGCCGTGCGCAACCCGGTGGTCACCGTCGTCACGCCTCCTGGATCTGAGCTGATCGATGGACCCAGCGGTGCGGGCTGGTCCTGCGCTCGCGATGCCAACGTGTTCCTGTGTACCCGTGAATCGGTGGGCTCGGGCATGACGGCGCCGGATCTGACGCTGCGCGTCAAGCTGCCCAAGACCGAAGGCAACGCCGTCCCGGTGACGCGCGCCACCATCGGTGCCAGCAACAACGAAGACCCCGTGGCGAAGAACAACATCGCCACCTCGCAGGCCTTCCGCTTGACCGGCGGTGGCTTCGCCTGCTCGACAACGGGGATCGCGACGCGAGCCGGACAAGATGGGCGCACGCCGATCTTCTTCGCTCTGGGCTTGATGTTGTCGCTCGCGGCTCTGCGCCGTCGGCGGTCCTTCGTCGCGTAGTGCCCCTTCCCTCTCTCGTCCTGCTTCGCCCACCTAGCGATTCCGCAATAGCGATTCCGCAATAGCGATTCCGCAATAGCGATTCCGCAATAGCGATTCCGCAATAGCGAACCGGCGAACCGTCCCGGCGTATCGCGGGCTGAGCGGCGTCGCGTCTGCCGACGCTAAACGGCGGTGCGTACCCGGACCTACACGCCTGTGCGCGGCCCGTACTCGACAGAGACCAAGGTCAGGCCATGCGCAGGCGCAGTGGGCCCCGCCTGCGTTCGATCACCGGACTGCAGCAGTGTGGCCACATGCTGTACGGACATTCGGCCGCGTCCGACCTGGGCCAGCGTCCCGACGAGGATGCGCACCATGTTTTTCAGAAACGCAGTGGCGCTGACCTCGATGTGAATCACGGGCGGGCCGGCCGCGAAAAACGGCAGCGAGTCCGGCTGGGCCGGCACCAGGACATCGAGCCGCCGCACCAGTCGCGTCGTGGTCTTGCGCTCGCAGTCGGCCGCACGAAAGGCCCGAAAGTCATGGCGACCGACGAGCAGCGCTGCCGCATTCTGCATCGCCCCAAGATCTAAGGGCTGCATGATGTGCCAGTGCGTGTCCTGGTGCAGCGGCGAGCGTACGGGCGCGTTCCAGATCTGGTAGCGGTACAGCTTGCCTGACGCCGAAAAGCGCGCATCAAAGTCGTCCGCAGCGACAGTTGCGGCCAAGACCCCTACCGCGGGCGGCAGGAAGTGGTTGGTGCCGTGGACCAGCGCTCGATCCGGCAAGAGTCGTTCGCAAGAAAAGCTGACCACCTGACCCATCGCGTGGACGCCCGCGTCGGTGCGCCCAGCGGCGCGGCAGGAAATGGGCTGACCGAATAGCCGGCTGAGCGCATCTTGCAGCACGGACTGCACGCTGGTCCCGTTGTGCTGGCTCTGCCAGCCGCAGAATTCGCCGCCACGATAGGCAATCGTCAGACGATAAACAGGCACGCAGGCACGCTAGCACACTCAGCGGGCGAGGCTGCGGTTCGCCTGGGGCATCCCTGAAGCGCACGAGCCATGGACCCGACTGGGAAATTGCGTTAGGGCTGGCTCGCCGCGGCGTGATATCGTCGGCGAAGTATGTCGGTTCCAGCTTCTGGCTCTGCTTCTGTCCCGGCTGCTGCGCCGCTGACCATCGCCATGGATGCCATGGGTGGTGATCTCGGTCCCGAGGAAGTGGTCAAAGCCGCAGCGGCGCTGTCGATCGAGCGGCGCAGCGGTGAGCGTCCATTGCACTTGCTGCTCGTCGGCGATGCGCCACGGCTGTCGGCGCTGCTGTATGAGATTCGCCACGATGCCGAGCGGATTGCCATTCACCATGCCAAAGATGCCGTGGCCATGGATGAGTCACCGCGGGTGGCTTTGGACGCCAAGCCCGATGCCAGCATCGCGGTTGCCGCTCGCCTCTGTGCCGAGGGCCGTGCCGATGCGCTGGTCTCGGCGGGCAACACAGGCGCTTCGGTCTTGGCCTGTCAGCGCTATTTCCGTCGCCTCGAAGGAGTGCGGCGCTGCGCGCTGGCTGCGGTCTATCCGACCGAGATGCGCCGTGGTGAAAAAGACGATCCGTTTTCGCTGCTGCTCGACGTAGGAGCGACGCTGGACGTGACGGCCGATGATCTATGCACGTTTGCCGTGATGGGCGCCGGCTATGCATCGCGCGTGTCAAAAAATGCCCGTCCCAAGGTGGCGCTGCTGTCGAACGGAGCCGAGGCAGGCAAGGGCCCCAAAGAGGTCGCCGAAGCGTACGCGCGACTGTCGCAGATGTCCGGCATCAACTTCATTGGCAACGTCGAAGGCGTCGATATTCCACGCGGCAGTGCCGACGTCATCGTGTGCAGTGGCTTCGTCGGTAACGTCGTCCTCAAGATGCTCGAAGGCGTCTCTGAGACAGTCGTGCGCTTGGCTAGCTATGCCTACAAAGAAAAGCTGATGTGGCGAGCGGGCCTGGCCATGCTCTCGGGCGGCATCGGGCGATTGAAAGAGCTAACGGACTGGAAGCAGTACGGCGGCGCGCCGCTTCTGGGCTTTGATCGCGTGATGATCAAAGCGCACGGACGCAGCCAGTCGCATGCCATCCAAAACGCTGTCAAGGTGGCCGCGAAGACCGTCTCAACCGGCATGGTGCAAGAGATCGAACGAGCCCTGCGCGAGATCCCGCGGGCCGAGCCCCCGGTGTCGGCGTAGAGCCAGGGAGTCATGTCTACGCCCAGCACTCCTCCCTCTGCGCATTCGTCGAGCGACCCCTCGTTTCCGTCGGGCGATCGGCCAACGGTGACGTACATCTATCGCTGGGATCTCGATAAGACGTACTTGCAGACCGACTTCGACAGTGTGCGAGCGCTTCTGCGCACAGCCATCGAGCGTGCCACCGACAAGCGCAACGTCCCCGGCGCAGCGACCCTGCTGCGTGAGCTTCGACAATCAACCCGCCCTGGCGAGACAGCGCGCGTCTGCTTTGTCTCAGGCAGTCCACGGCAGATGCGACGCGTCCTGACCGAAAAGCTGCGCCTCGACGGCATCGAGTTTGACGAGTTCATCCTGAAGCCAAACCTGCGCAACTTGCTGACGGGTCGCTTTAGCGCCTTGCGCGAACAGGTGGGGTACAAGCTTCCCGCGCTCCTGACCGGCCGGGCCGGTGTCGCCCACAGCGCACGCGAGATCTGCTTTGGCGACGATGCCGAGTCCGATGCGTTCATCTATTCGCTGTACGGCGACCTGTTGCGCGGACGCGTGCCGCGAACCTTGCTCGAAGAGATCCTGCAGCGCGTCGGCACCTATCCCGACGACGCAGCCCGCACGGTGGCGCTGTTTGAGTCGGTCTATTCCCGCGCGCAAGACGGCGCGGCCAAGGCGTCCAGCGCGTTCGCCGAAGACAGCCCGTTCCGCGACGAGATCGTCGGCCGCATTTTTATCCACCTGGATCGTCGCTCGCCGCCTCGCCGCTTTGATCGCTACGGCGTGCGCTTGGTGCCGATTTACAACTACTTCCAGGCGGCGCTGGTGTTGCATGAAGATGGGCGCTTGGCCGCCGATGCCGTGGTCCGCGTCGCGGTCGAGATGGTCGATCGCCATGCCTACTCGCTAGAGTCGCTGCGCAACTCGCTGCAAGATCTGCTGCGGCGGGGTCGCCTGTCCGTTGAGACCGTGCGCAGCCTGGGGGCCGCGATCGCCGAGGGGCAAGGCGAAGCCGATCTGCTGCCAGCCCTTGGATCGCTGCCTGGAACGCGCGATCTTCTGCGATCCTTGGCGCGCAGCCTGCGTGATCTCGGTCCGACGGCCGGCGCAGTTCCCCCGAGTCTCTCTGGCCGTGATGCGCCCACCATCGACTATCTAAAGGCGCTCGAAGAAGACCTGCCGCGCAAACGTCGCTGAACACGGCCCGAGCGCTCGCATTCACAGGAGAGATCTCGGCCTCGCTTTGCGCGGCATCGAGCAGCCGCCGGTCCATCTGCGATCGCGATACAATTGCCGTGCAGTCATATCAGCCGGCTGCGCGCGGGGGGTCTGATGAAGGGCATCGTGTTCACAGAGTTTCTGACCATGGTCGAGGAGCGCTTCTCGCTCGCCACGGTCGAACACATCATCGAAGCAGCTCACTTGCCCTCGCAGGGCGTCTATACCTCGGTCGGCACCTATCCCGTCGAGGAAATGGTCAAGTTGCTGCAACAGTTGTCGGCCCGCGCAGGTGTTGCGATTCCCGATCTGCTAAAGGCCTTTGGTCACTATCTGCTCGGCCGCTTTGTCCGTGGCTATCCTGGCTTTTTTGCCGCGCATGCATCGACGCTCGACTTCCTTTCCGCGGTCGAAGAACACATCCATGTCGAGGTTCGCAAGCTGTACGCCGATGCCGAGCTGCCGCGCTTTTTCTGTGAGCGCGTAAGTGACCAGACCCTGACGATGCTCTATCGCTCGCCGCGCGGACTCGCAGACTTGGCAGAAGGGCTGATCAGGGGCTGCGCCGAGCACTATCGCGAGAACGTGCGCATCGAGCGAGACGACCAGTCCGGCGGCAGCGGAACGCAGGTGCGCTTCACGATCACCGTCGAGCCACAGACGCCATCGACTGGCATGGAAGCCTCGGCATGAGCGATGGGGATCTCGATGTTCTGCAGCGTGCGCTAGAGCGTGAACGCAAAGCGCGACGTGCCGCAGAAGACCTGCTAGAGAAAAAAAGCCAAGAGCTGTACATCGCGAACAGCGAGCTTCGCGCGTGGAGCAATCGGCTGGAACAGCTGGTCGCGGAGCGAACGCACGAGATGGAAGTCGCCCGCGATCAAGCCATCTCGGCCAGCCAAGCCAAGAGCCAGTTTCTGGCCAATATGAGCCACGAGCTGCGCACGCCGCTCAACGCCATCATTGGCTATAGCGAGATTCTTCTGGAAGAGACTTCCGACGCTGGGCACCCGCAGTATCACGCGGATCTGCAGCGCATCGTGGCCAGCGGGCGCCACTTGCTGATGCTGATCAGCGACATCTTGGATCTGTCGAAGATCGAAGCAGGTCAAATGGCGGTGTTCTATGAGGACATCGACATCTCGACGATGGTTCACGAAGTGGTCGAGACGCTGCGGCCGGTGATCGAAAAGAACAGAAACCGCATCGACGTGCAGGCGCCGCCGTCGCTGGGAAGTATGCGCGTCGACATCACCAAGCTGCGGCAGTCGATCTTCAACCTGCTTTCGAACGCGGCAAAGTTCACCGAAAATGGCCGCATCACCGTCGCGGTGCAGCGCGCTGTGGGCCAGCCGGTCGATACGATCTCGTTTGCCGTGCAAGACAGCGGCATCGGCATCAAGCCCGAGCACATGCGAGAGCTGTTTGTGCCGTTTAAGCAGGCCGACGCATCGACCTCGCGCAAGTACGGCGGAACAGGCCTCGGCTTGGCGCTGACCGCGCGCTTCTGCCGCATGCTTGGCGGCGATATCTCGGTCGACAGTCAGCTCGGACTGGGCTCGACGTTCACACTGCGCTTGCCGGCGCAGCCCAGCGATCGCGATCCTGAGTCGGCACGTCCCAGCCTTGCGGTCGCGCAGGGCGGTGAAGAGGACACCGCGCCAGCAGACACGACGAAGAGCTCGGCGTTGGATGCACGCAGCGGCGATCGCGAAGCCGTGCTGGTCATCGACGATGATCCCATGGCGCGCGACATGCTTTCGCGCATGCTGAGCAGCGAAGGATACGAGGTGATCACCGCGGACGATGGCGAGGAAGCGCTGCGCCTTGCACGGGATCGGCGCCCGCTGGCCATCACGCTGGATGTGCTGATGCCCAAGCTCGACGGCTGGGCTGTCCTTGCGCAGCTGCAAGCCGATCGCGAGCTGCGCGACATTCCCGTGGTCGTGGTCAGCATCTTGTCCGAGCGCAGGAAGAGTGCAGCGCTGGGCGCCACCGCGTACTTGCAGAAACCAGTGCAGCGCGAACAGCTCCTCAGCGCCTTGCTTACACAGCGAACGCCGTCGATACATCACGTCTTGGTGGTGGAAGACGACCCCGACTGCCAGCAGCTTCTGCGGCGCATGCTGGAAGAGCACGGCCATTCCTCGCGCTGCGCAAAAAATGGACTCGAAGCACTGAGCCTTCTGGCGCAGCAGATACCCGATCTGATTCTTTTGGACCTGATGATGCCTGAGCTCGACGGATTCAGCCTGCTGGACGCGCTGAAGGCCGACCCGCGCTGGCGCAGCATCCCGGTGATCGTCGTCACTGCGCGCGATCTTAGCGAGGAAGAGCGGCGACGCTTGAGTCAAGACACCGAGCAGCTCTTGCCCAAAGGCGCGCTGGGACGGGGCGAGCTGCTGATGGCTCTGCGACGCCTTTCGAGCAAACGCAGCACAGGCGGAGCGTCCAGCAGCGATGTCATCCGACGGCCGGGAAAGGCATAGGCCATGGCCAAGATCCTGATCGTCGAAGACAACCCGATGAATCTAGACATGCTGTCGCGACGCTTGCAGCGGGCTGGCTATCAGATCGTCAGCGCAGAAAATGGCGTGCTGGGAGTCGAAGCAGCGCGACGTGAAAAGCCCGATCTGATCCTGATGGATCTCAGCCTGCCCGAGATCGATGGATGGGAAGCTACGCGACGAATCAAGGCAGATCCAGCGTGCCGTCACATTCCCATTGTGGCCTTGACCGCACACGCTCTGACCAGCGATCGCGAAAGTGCGCTCTCGGCGGGCTGCAGCGACTTCGACACCAAGCCGGTCGAAATGGCTCGCCTGCTAACCAAGATCAAGACCCTGCTGACACCGCGATAGATCGCGCCGACTCGCTTCAGGTGCTGCCTGGCTCAAAGCTCGGCAACACCGCGTGGCCAAAGCGCTCAGCGACGCGCTGCCTGCGGTAATCGAAGATGCGGGCTAGCTCGCGACGCACCAGCAATGGATGCGCAAGAATGCTCAGCGGTGATTTGAAAAGGACGCGGTCGGTAATCAAGGTGCCACCGTCGACTTCTGCAAACAGGTGTTCGTGCCACCACACGCTATATGGACCGCGAAGCTGCTCATCGGCGAAGCGATGCGGTGGCTGCCACACGCTGATCCGCGTGCGCCAGCGCATCGGCAGGCCGCGCAAGCGAATGCGATAGTCGATCAGCGTCCCAACCCGCATAGCAATTGGCAGCTGCGTCAGGATACGAAAGTCGAGAAACGCTGGCGTCAGTTGCTGCAGGTTTTCGGCCTGCGCAAAGAAGGAAAAGACCTCGGACAGCGGACGTGGCACTTTCTGCCGACGCAAGAACACCTCTGCTCCGTCAGGGATGGATCGCGTCGGCTGCTGCCGCAGCAGATCCGCGATCTGCGTCGGGGAAAGCGCACTTTCCCGGCTTAGTGCCTGGATCAAGTCATCGCGAGGTTCGGTGCGTGCAGGGGGATTGAATGAGGTCATGACGTGCATTTTGATGCGGCCCGCAGAGACCTTGCATCCTGGATCGGCTCAAGCCGATGACAGCGCGTCGAGCTGCTGCTGCAGGAAGCGAATCGCATCGTCTTCGTTGTCGGTCGTCAAGTACGCTTTACGATCGCTGCGCAGGCTGCGATCGATACGCTGCGCTTGCAGAATCCCGACAGCGGTGCGCATCAGGATGACGTGCGCAGCGAAGCCTGGAATGGCGCGATCGCGAAAGCTCAGCAACAGCTTCTCGAACTCGGGGTCATTGCGACCCACCGCATCGCGAGAGTCCACCAGCAGGCCCCGGCCCCGTCGCCCAATGCGCTCATAAACGGCAAGCACGTGGTCGTACACCTGCTGGGCGATCTGCAGCGTAGGAAAGGGCACCGCCGTGCGGCGATAGCGAATGATCTTTCCGTCATGTTCTTGCGTCAGCACGACATAGTCGGTGCGAAGAAGCACGGTTGGTGTAGCAGCCATGAACGATGAAACCCTGCTCGCTGAGCATATCTTGGGTGAGGACTCCAGAATCACGCGAGGCGAGGAAACACAGAGTGCTAAGATGGCTTGGCCGCTTTGCAACGACGAGCGGCGCAGCTCATGGTCAAAACATCTGAACCGCCTAAGCAGCTGGCGTCATCTAAGGGCGATATTCAGCTCTCGTGGCCGCGACCGGATGTGCTGCTGGTTCGTCTGACTGGCCACTTCGACCGCAAGCTCGGCGCGTTCATGCTCGATGCGGCGACGCAAGGCCTAGCCCAGCACAAGCGCATGCAGATCTTCTGCGACTGGTCGGATGCGACGGGATATGACTCGGACGTGCGCGTCACATTTACGAGCTGGGCGGCGTCGAATCAAGAGCGCGCCAAGCTCTCTCTGTTAGTGACGACCAAGATTGTGGCGATGGGGGTCTCGGTGGCGAACCTGGCGCTGGGCGGTGCGCTTCAGGTGTTCAACAATCGCGCCGCCTTCGAGTCGGCGCTGCGCGCAGCCAAAAGCGGGCTATAGCAGGCCTTTTCTGCGCATGTACTCCGCTTTGTTGCGCGCCCCACGCCGCACCAAAATCGGCCGCAGCAGCCGCTTCAGCGCAGGCGACACATAGCCAAGCGTGGCCAACCAGCCCGAGACCTGCGGCTGATCCACCTCGACCTGCCGCAGAGCCAGCGCCCGCAGCGTCACATCGGCGATCTCGTCGGGCGTCGACATCGGCTGCGAAAACGTGATGTCCGAGGCTTTTTTTACGTCGCCAAAGAAGCCTGTATCGACAGGGCCAGGGTTTACGCACAGCACGTGGATGTTGCGCGACTCCAGCTCTTCCCCAAGAGCGATGGAAAAGAAGCGCAGGCCCGCCTTGCTTGCCGAATACGTCGCCTGCTCGATGAACGGCACCTTCCCCGCCAAGCTAGAGATCTGAATGATGGCGCCGCCGGGTCGCATGAAGTCCAGCGCGCGTCGGCTGAGGTACACCGGAGCGGCCAGGTTCACGTCGATGATCTGAGCCAGCTGATCGGGTGTATTGCCCAAGGCCAGCCCGCGGTGGTTGACGCCCGCGTTGTTGACCAAAAGATCCAGGCCCCCCAGCGCTTCGACGACGGTCTGCGGCAGACGATCGAGTGCCGTGCGATCCGCGACATCGGCAGCGATCGTCAGCACGCGGCTTATGCCGTTCTGCACGTTCGACTCGCTGCGCAGACGACTCGCGGCGGCTTCCAGAGCATCGACTTTGCGAGCCACCAGGGCCACGCTGGCCCCCGCTTGGACCATGCGCTTGGCCAACGAAAAGCCGATGCCCGACGAGCCTCCGGTGATCAGCGCGACCTTATGTTGCAGCTGCATGTGGCCACTATACGCCGAGCACCACAGCCCTCAGTTGAACAAAGCTCGCAGACGCCTCGCGCGACCACAGGCTGCATGATTGCCGTCGATGCCTCACGCTGGCAGAATGCACGCGTGGCTTCCCCGAACTATCCCAAAACCTGCCGCTGCGGGCACGACATCCAACATCCCCTGGTGCATCCCGAGCCGAGATACACGACGGGCGGCTGGCTCTTGCTCTTGCTCGGCGCTACGCCCAAACCCACCCATGCGCTGTACGTGTGCAGTCGCTGTTCACAGGTCTTGGGAGCCACCAAAGACCCCAAGATCCTGCGCGAGTTTTCGTAGGCCTCGACGCAAGGCACCGCTCTGTTTGATTCCGATCAGCGCTGTCGGCGAGGCGGTCCGATCGCAAAGCGCAGCGCTGCAATCAAATGTTGCAGAAGGCTTCGTAGTCGATGAGCTGGATCGGCTTTTTGGGATCTGAGCAGACCACGCAGCCGGGATCGCGGCGCAGCTTTAGCTCGCGAAACTTGGCGGCCAGCGCGTCATAGATCAGCAGGCGACCCGACAGCGTCTGACCGATGCCGAGCAGGATCTTCACCGCTTCGGTGGCTTGCAGGACGCCGATGACGCCAGGCAGCACACCCAGGACCCCGGCTTCGTTGCACGAGGGCGCCATGCCAGCCGGTGGCGGCTCGGGATACAAGCAGCGATAGCAGGGACCGTCGAACGGCAGGAACGTCGTGATCTGCCCTTCAAAGCGGAAGATCGACGCATGCACCACCGGCTTCTTAAGCATCAGCGCGGCGTCGTTCAGCAGGTATCGCGTCTGGAAGTTGTCGGCGCCATCGACCACCAGGTCGTAGCCGTTCAAGATGTCGAGCACATTTTCCGAGTTCAGTCGCACTCGGTGCGGGATGACCTGGACGTCGGGATTGAGATCCGACAGCGTCTGTTTTGCCGAGTCGACTTTGGGCACACCGATGCGCGTCATGTTGTGCAGCACCTGCCGCTGCAGGTTCGACGCATCGACGACGTCGTCATCGACAATGCCAATGGTGCCGATGCCCGCGGCTCCCAAGTACAGGCCCGAGGGCGACCCCAGACCGCCTGCCCCGACGAGCAGCACGCGCGAGCGCAACAGCCTAGCCTGCCCGACCTCACCGACCTCAGGCAGCATGGTGTGGCGAGCATAGCGAGCCTTCTGCGCGTCGGTGAAAATGAACGGCTTGTCGATCGGCAGCCCGGCTTTCTTCCACGCGCCAAAGCCACCGGCCAGCGAGCGCACCTGGGTATAACCCAGCTCTCCCAGGGTGCGTGCCGCCAGCGCGCTGCGGTTGCCCCCGGCGCAGTACAGCACGATATCCGCCTCGCGATCGGGGACCGCGTCTTCGATGCGCTGCTCTAGCTTGCCGCGCGGAATCCAGTCCGATCCGGGGATGTAGCCCTCTTGGTTCTCTTCACCTTCGCGCACATCAATGAGCACCTGCGGTGGCTTCTGTCGAATCTCGTCGACCGTGGTCTCCACAATGCGGGACTTGATCTCTCGTAGGTAGCTTTGAAAGTTCGCCATGTTTCCAGCCGTTGTCCGTGACGTTCATCTTACTCTGGCCGCGACGATCCACGCCTAGCGACGGATGCGCAACCGTATGGAAGGGCAAAGCAGGTTCGGCTTCGCGGCGAAAGCCTACTGCGATACGTTGCCGATATGGGACAAGACGTTGCACGATGCGGAACGATTCCAGGTCTGCCCCACTGTCCAAGGGCACCGAGGCCCCCAGGACAGACCCTGGGATGCGTGACGGTCCCCGTGACGCAGACTGCGCACGCCTTGCTTCGTGTCTCGACGGCGTGTATAAAAATCTTACCAATCGTCAGTTTTTCAGCCAAGGCAGCAAGTCCTCATGTCCAACCCCGACGCAGAGCGCATCCCGCCTGAGCTTCGCCATCGCGTCCCGCCCGGTCAGACGCTGACCAAGAAGTGGCCGGTGCTGCACTACAGCGGCATGCCGATCTTCATGGACATGGGCAAGTGGCAGTTCCGCGTCTTTGGTGAGGTGGACCATCCCTTCTCGTTGAGCTGGGATGAATTCCGCCAGCTGCCGTCGGTACGCCGGACCAGCGACTTTCACTGCGTCACCACGTGGAGCCGCCTGGACAACCGCTGGGAAGGCGTGCTGTTCGCGACGCTGGCTACGTTGGCCAAGGCACGGCCGCAGGCTCGCTATGCCATGCTGCACAGCTTCGACGGCTATTACACGAACGTGCCGCTTTCGTGGCTGATGCAAGACGATGTGTTGTTCGCGTGGAGCCACGATGAAAAGCCGCTCTCGGAAGAACACGGTGGTCCGCTGCGCTTGGTGGTGCCCAAGCTGTACGCCTGGAAGAGCGCCAAGTGGGTCGGCGGCATCGAATTCATGAACGAAAACAAGCGCGGCTTCTGGGAAGAGCGCGGCTATCACAACCGGGGCGAGCCGTTCCTAGAGGAGCGCTATTCGTACCAAGAGACCGAGGAGACCCGAGAGTAGGGTCTTACGAGCCCATTTCCGACGGAAAGCTTGCGCTTGACAAGCACCGTTCCCATGAGTTTCTTACCAAGCACGTTATGGAGGATCTGATGTCGACCATCACTGCCAACATCCGCAAGCCCGATGCGCCCACGGCGCCGCGGCCGACGATGCCCAACCCCCTCAACCTGACCGAGCGCGCGGCAGAGAAGGTCAAAGAAATCCGCGCGTCTGAGAACATCGAAGACACCTACGGCCTGCGCCTGCGCGTCGTCGGCGGCGGCTGCTCGGGCTTCACATACGACCTGTACTTCGATCAGAAGACGCAGCTTGACAAGGAATACGACTCGTTCGGCGTGCAGCTTGTCGTCGATCAGATGAGCCTGCAGTACCTGCGCGGCACCGAGGTCGACTACGTCGAGGGTCTGCAGGGCGCGGGCTTCAAGTTCAACAACCCCAACGTCAAGTCGACCTGCGGCTGCGGGTCTTCGTTCAACGTCTAGCGCCGCTCCTTCCTCCCTCGCATCTTCCCTTCTTCCCTTCTTCCTTCTTCCCCTTTCTGCGTTCGCTGTGCATCGAGAACAGCGCTTTGCCAGCCGTCCAGCGCCTAGCGCGACCGCGGCAAATCCGCGATGACAAGCCGCTTGCTCGGGTAGAATGCGGCGCATGAGCTTCGCTACTTCTGCGTCGCGATGGGTTGTGCGCATTGGCCTCTCTTCTTTGCTGCTTGGCTGCGGCTATACCGTCGAGAACGAGCACCGCTTGACCAGCCTGCGCATCCACTTGCTCGGTCCGCAAGAGAGCGAGCTTGGCTCTCCGACGCAGAAAGTCAGCCCGCAGGTGATGCGCTTTTCGGTGGATGCGCTCAACGAGCAGGGGCAGATCCTGCCAGTGGACAGCACGGTGCAGGCTTTCCTCGTCGCTGGGGGCAGCCGCTTGCCGCTGCAGAATCCCTGTGCGCTCGTCGGGAACAGCACCAGCACGCCGGACTGGCTTTTGGCGCAGTTTTCGCTTGTGGGCGGTCACGCTCCCATCGTGACGCTGCCCATGAACACGCCCGCCATCTTTGGCCGCGTCACCCTGAACCTCGAAGAGCCCGTGAGCCAGGCAACCGGCGCCACGCCGCCCATCTATTTCCCCAATCCAACCATCTCGCAGATCATGCGGCCGCTTGATCCCAGCGCGCAGAACGCGTCCTACTGTCAGCCGTTTCTGAACCGCCAGATCGTGTTCGATCACCCCGCTGATTCGTCCGGCTCGTTGGTGGTGTCGTCGGTGTTCCAAAGCGGACTCGCTGTCAGCGACACCAGCGCCAGCGACTACAGCAGCATCTATGTCTTTACCTTCGGCCGCCCGCCGACCTCGATCGTCAAGGGCCGCGTGCTCAGCCGCCTGTCGGGAGCCGTCGCCAAGTTCAACGGCATGACGCAGGTCGGAAATCCCAGCATGGTGCCCACCGATACCGTCGACCTGTCGCGTGTCCCCGCCCCCATCGAGCTTGCTGAAAACCGCCGCCCCGCCCAGGATCCGACGGCCAGCGCCAATCGCTGGCTGACGCGCTACATCGCAACCCCGGTACGCATCACCGGCATCGTCTGCGAGACCGCTCTTGACGACAGTCGCGCCGACAACTGGAGCCGCTACAACACCATCGCCATCAACCAAACCGGCGATGGCAAAGCCGACAGCACCAACGGCTGCGGCGGCGTCAACAGCAGCATGTACATCCCGCCCACGCGCTTCAACGTTCAGTTCCCCGGCAAAGGTGTCGGCGGCTTTGACCCCGCGATTCACGCCGGACAAGAGGTCACGATCACCGGCATGCTGCAGAACAGCGTCAGCCGATCGGGCAAGACGCTGTTCTGGACCGTCGTCGTGCGCGATCAGACGGACGTGTGCCTGCAGCCGCGCGCCATGTGCCCCAACGCGCAGTAGCGCGCATCGCAGCCCCGCACACAGGACGGAATCGGCGGCTCAGACCGGCAGAGCCAAGGAACGGGGCTTGCAGTTTCGGGCGATGGGCTCATATGCTGCGCGCCATGTCGAGCCTTGATCACACCGACCGAGACGAGCCTCGCCAGGAACGCGCGCCGCGGCGCGATCGTCCTCGGCCTGACGATCGCGGTTTTGCGCCGCGCATTCGCCGGGGGGCCTTGCGTATTCCAAGTGATGCGGCATTTCGCCTGCGCACCGGCCACCCTTGGGTGTTTCGCGACACGATCGGCGATCGTCCGGTGTCGGCCGCACCAGGGGAAGCTATGGATCTTTTGGACGCCGAAGGAAACTTCGTCGCCCGTGGTCTGTACGATCCTGAGGGGCCGATTGCCGTGCGCATCGTCAGCCGCGATCCGCACGAGGCGTTCGACGATGCAGCCATCCTGCGCCGCGTTCGCTGGGCATCTGATCTGCGTTCGCGGCTGCTGCCGATTGGCGAGGCCCCTCAGACGGCGAACACAGCGGACTCCGGCAGCCCCAGCCCGCGCCGCCTCTCCGCCTATCGCGTGCTGCACGGCGAGGGCGACTTCTTTCCCGGCGTCACCGTCGATCGCTATGGCGACTTTTTGGTCGTGCATCTGTTTTCGCAGTCGTTGGAAGCCCACGCCGAAGCCCTGCTGTCAGCGCTAGAGCAGGTGCATCGCCCGCGCGGCATTTATCTGCAGCGCCGCTTCCGCCCCTTGGCCGGCGACGGCCCTCGCGAGCCGGCCGAGCTTGTCCGCGGGAGCGTGGCTCCCGTCGAGATCGAGGTGCAGGAAGGCACGCTGCGCTTTGCCGTCGATGTGACCGCGCCGCTCAGCACCGGTCTGTTTCTAGATCTGCGACGGGGTCGCGAGCTAGTCATGGGCCACGCCAAAGACCGACGGGTGCTGAACCTGTTCAGCTACACCGGGGCGCTTTCGGTCTATGCCGCATCAGGAGGCGCCCGCGAAGTCGTCTCGGTGGATCTGGCCGCCCGGGCCCACGCTCGCGCCCGTCGCAATCTGGTGCTAAGTGGCCTCAGCGAGCGCGGACATGAATTCATCGCGGGGGATGCGCTGGCTATCCTCGCCCGGATGAGCGAGCGGCGGCGGCGCTTTGACTTGGTCATCGTCGATCCGCCGGCCTTTGCCCAGAGCCGCGAGCGCAGCTTTTCGGTGCAGCGCGACTATCGCGAGCTTGTGCATGCGTCGCTGTCCGTCTGCGAAAGCGGCGCGCTGCTGTGCTGTGTGGCCAACGCCGCCAAGTTCAGCATGGACGAGATGATGATGGCGATCGGCGAAGCCGCAGGCCGGGCGCGGCGCGCCGTGCGGGTCGTCGAGCAGGTCGGTCTACCCCCGGATTTCCCCATCCCAGCCGGCTTTGCCGACGGGCACTACCTCAAAGTGCTGCTCTGCGCCGTGATCTAGCCCAAGCCCTCAGACAAACCCGCCCATGCCCAGCAGCACCCGACGCCCCGTCTATCTCGCCGAGCTAAGTTACCCTGCCGTCGCGCGCCTGCAGGCGCAGCAGCCGATCGTGCTTCTGCCGATCGGCGCCACCGAAGCCCACGGCCCGCACCTGCCGCTGCTGACCGATGTGTATCTGTCGGATGCCTGGGCACGCCGCACGCAGCAGGCGCTGTGGCAGCGCGGCATCGAGAGCCTCATCGCCCCGGCCTTGCCCTACGCCGTTACCGAGTATGGCGCCGGGTTTTCGGGTACCGTCTCGCTGGATGCCGAGACCGCAGAGCGCCTGTACGCCGCGGTGCTAAGGGGCCTCTTGCGCACGGGTTTTTCGTCGCTGTGCGTGCTGAACAGCCACCTCGAACCGGCGCACATCACAGCGCTTCGCTCGGCGGTAGCCCGGCTGAAGCAAGAGCACGCCGACTGCGTCGCCTTTCCCGACCAGACCGAAAAGCGCTTCGCGCGCATGCTGACCGACGAGTACAAGCGCGGCAACTGCCACGCCGGCCGCTACGAGACCGCCTTGCTTCTGGCTTGTCAGCCGCAGCTTGTCGATGAAGAACGACGCGCCACGCTGCCAGAAAACCCCGCCGATCTGGTGGGGGCGATGCGGGCTGGTATCGCCGACTTCGCCAGCGCCGGAGGCCCCCTCGCCTATTTCGGATCCCCGGCGGCCGCGACGGCGCTGGAAGGCGACGAGATCTACGCTCGGCTCGTAGAGATCGCGCTTCGTTCGATGAGCGACACCTGGCCCACGCGACTTCGCCCCGACGCCAGCTAACGCCGCCTGCCCTGCCGACGGGCGCCGAACGGCAGGGCGCGATCACGTGCCTTGCTCACGGGCTATTTCTGTTTCCTCGCCAGGTTCACCTGCGTGAGAGCATTGGCCACAGCCGACATATAGACAACGCCATTTTTATTATTACTGGTCGCCGTTTTCAGACAGATTTGAGCATTTTCAAGCCAGTTCAGTGCTTCTTGCGGATTCCTATAATCCGCATTACCTATGAATGCATCACTTTTCATAAATGCAATCACCTCATCAATAACCACACTTATTTCAGCCGCGCTTAGGTTCTTGTTATTTGCCGGCTTAACAGCCTTTATCAATGTTCCGATGTTTTTTGATTTCGGGAATAGTTTATTGATTCCCGTGGCAAGGTCCGGATCAGGTGCGCAAAGCTCAATGAAACTTTGAAATTTAGCGGATAGCGCCGCACTTGCCGACTTCGTATATTCATCCATTTTTTCATATTTTTCTTGTTTAAACGGAAGTGGCTTGGCGCTTTCCAGCGCCTTGCGATAACGCAGCGCAGAAGCGCCATTTTGCTGAGTTGCCTGCAGTTTATTTTCAATCTTTTCCTCGTGCGGATCCAAGCGAAACTGAGAATCAGCAGTTTGTGGGAGTTTATGAACGGTAATGTTCTTCCTCTTCCGTAGCTCGGCCTCGACCTGTTTCAGCGTGCCAGTATGATCCATCGCAGCAATCCACGCATTGTACGTGTGCTCTCGCTTGACATGCTGCTGATCCTCTTCCTCATCCACCAGGTCTGAGCCATCGGCCTCTTTGATCGCGGCAATCATGGCATCAATGGCCGCCGCAAAATCGACCTCGCCATCAAAGTGTGAATACGCATAAGCCGTTGAATCTGCATTGGCGATCCCAATCGCCGTGCAAGTGCCCACTCCATCGGTCTGCAAGCCAAAGTCAGCCATATTCTTCAATATTTCCACATTAAAAAACCCCTGAGACACGCAGATGTCTTTTTCATTTACATCGGGCAATAATCTCGCTCGGGATTGCTGAGTTTTGTTGATATTTGCTTTAGACTGTTCACGTTTAAACATATTTTTTTGAGATCGCTGCGAATTTTTCTGTTTTTGTTCTTCCCTTTGGGCATTTTCTTTATTAATTTTCTCTCTTCTATTTTTGACAAATTCAATGATAGATTTTTCAACATCAAGCCGGTCATCAAAACATCCAGCATCTCTACTATTATTCTGCAGAAATGTCGCAAGATCCCCCCCTGTGATATCCATGTACCCATTCTTCTTAACCAACCCTGACAAGAAATTGAGATCTTCGGCCGGCATCAGCTTGGCTAGGTCACCAGCTATTTCTTTCAAAGCGTCTTGGTATTCGTTTTCTTCCATTCGCTGGATGCGCGCCGAGCCTCCGGGGGTCGACTGTTGCTGCTTGACGTGCGCCAGCTCGTGGGCCAACAGCGCTTGGCCTTCGCGCTGACTGGGGTTGTACGCGCCGCGCTTAAAGAAGATGTCCTGGCCCGTTGTAAACGCCTTCGCCGACAGCGAGCGGCTCAGCCGATGCGCCTGGTAGTCGGTGTGGACCCGCACCTGGTCGAAGCGGGTCCCGAACGCTTGCTCCATGTTGCTGCGCGTCGTGTCGTCGAGCGCTTGGCCGCCGCCCTTTTTTTGCGCGATGTCCGACACAAGCTGCTCGGACACTTCGCCCCCCTTGCCCAGCGAGCGCGACGAAGCCGGCGCAGTGCTGCGCCGCAGAATATCGGCGTGCGCACTCGGCTCGACCTGCGGGCTCTGCGGCGACGAGGATCGCTTGTGCAGATGATCGAGCGCCTGATCTGCCATGCGGTCTGCTTCGTGCTCGTCTCGATCCCCGGCCTGGCTGACGGTCTGCGATGACGCCGCCGGTCGGCGACGAGGCTGGGTGGAAGGACGGGTTTTCGCTTCTTGGGCCTGAATTCTGGACGCCATGCTGCTCCCCACGGGCCGAGCCCTTCTTGGAGCCCTTAGGATCCAGGCTTTTTCGTCGGATGATTCGTCGGGAAAAGAGGAGGCAGCCTTCGCTTAAAGCGTCGCTCGCGTGATACCTGGCGCAGGAATGAAGAGGCGTCCGCGCCTGCGGTCCGCGCCGGGCTCTACGTTCGCGTCAGCTCAGCGAACTTGCGCAGAAGCTCACGGGCCTCGGGCGAGATGTCTTTGGGGACGATGATCTGGATGACGCCGTACAGGTCGCCGCGCCCACCCTTGCGATCGCCAGCCCCTTTGCCGCGCAGGCGCAGCAGCGTGCCGTCGGGCGTGCCAGCCGGGATCTTCAGCGTGGCCTTGGTGCCTTCCAGCGTCGGAACTTCGGCGACCCCGCCCAGGACGGCGATATCGAAGTGGACTGGCACGTCGATCTCGACATCGGCCCCCTTGCGACGGAACTTGGTGGCTGCATGCGGCTTGACGACGATCTTGACGAGCAGGTTGCCGGCGGGCGCGCCGCCGATGCCCGGTCGCCCTTGCCCAGCCAGACGCAGCGTCTCGCCGTCTTCGACGCCAGCCGGGATGCGCATGGTCAGACGGCGCTCGCTTGGCGATCCGGGCTCTAGCACGACGGACTTTTCGATCCCCAGCGCCGCTTCTACAAAGCCGATCTCAAGCGAGGTCTGAACGTCGCCGCCGCGTCCTTCGGCTTCGCGCGCATCGGCGCGGGCCCCGCCCGGAAAGCCCCCCGGTGATCCGTCGCGGCCCATGTTCAAGCCAAACTGCCGCAGCATGTCTTCCAGATCGACGTTCATATTGACGCGCTGGCTGCTGCCGCCTGCTCGTCGAGAACGCCCCCCGCCGGGAAAGCCTGCAAAGTCCGAAAAGCCGCCGGGGAAGCCGCCGGGAAAGCCGCCCCCGGACGGCCCAGAGCCGGCGAACGGGTTCTTGCGCTGCGTGTCGTATTCCTCGCGCTTCTTTTCATCGCCGAGGACGTCATAGGCCTGCGAGATGTCTTTGAAGCGAGCTTCCTTGGCCTTGTCTCCTCCCGTGACGTCGGGGTGAAACTTCTTGGCCAGCTTGCGATAGGCCTTTTTGATCTCGTCCGCCGTCGCGGTCTCAGAGACGCCGAGGACTTTGTAGTAATCCGGTAGCGCCATGTGCGTTCCTTCTGCGTCCGTGTCCGTCGATGGGAAAAGAGGGTTGGCTGGGGACTACTGCAGCAGGTCGGCCTTGCTGCCGCCCGATCGACCGCTGGGTCGGGCTGAGCCTGCCGCGTTCGCTTGTGCGAACTGCACCTGGCCAAAGGTCAGGTGATCTTCGTCCCGGTCGACAAAGATGGTATCACCCGGCTTGAAGCGACCGGCCAAGAGTTCTTTCGACAGCGCATCCTGCAGCAGGCGCTGGATGGCTCGCTTCAGCGGACGAGCGCCAAAGGCCGGGTCATAGCCCTCTTCACACAGCAGATCGACGGCCCGCGGCGTCAAGTCAAGCTGCAGCTTCTGGTCAACGAGCAGCTTGCGCAGACGCCCAAGCTGGATGTTGACGATATCGCCCAAGTGCTCGCGGCCCAGGCGGTGGAACACGATGATGTCGTCGATGCGGTTTAGGAACTCGGGCTTGAACTGCGATCGCAGCGCGGTGTCGATGTTGGCCCGCACCGTCGGATCCTCGATATCCTCGGCGTGCTGGATGAACTGCGACCCGATGTTGCTGGTCATCAACACGACCGTGTTGCGGAAGTTCACGCTGCGCCCATGCCCGTCGGTCAGGCGGCCATCGTCCAGCACCTGCAAGAGGATGTGGAAGACATCGGGATGGGCCTTTTCGATCTCATCGAACAGCACCACGCTGTACGGCCGTCGACGCACTGCCTCGGTCAACTGACCACCTTCGTCGTATCCAACATAGCCGGGAGGCGCGCCGATCAAGCGAGCGACCGCATGCTTTTCCATGTACTCGCTCATGTCGATGCGGACCATGTTGGTCTCGTCATCGAACAGAAACTCGGCGAGCGCTCGCGCTAGCTCGGTCTTGCCGACGCCGGTTGGCCCCAGGAAGATGAACGACCCAATCGGCCGGTTGGGATCTTGCAGACCCGCCCGCGAGCGACGTACGGCGTTCGATACTGCCTCGATGGCCTGGCGCTGTCCGATGACGCGCTTGGCCAGGCGATCTTCCATCTGCGTCAGGCGCTCGACCTCGCCTTCCAGCATTTTTTCGACGGGGATGCCGGTCCACTTGGACACGATGGCGGCGATGTCTTCTTCCGTCACTTCTTCGCGCAGGTACGAGCCGTTCTTTTGTAGCTCGCCCAGCTTCTTGTTCTGCTCGGCGAGCTTCTTGTCGAGCTCAGGCAACTTGCCGTAGCGAAGCTCGGCCGCACGATTCAGATCGCCGCGCCGCTGCGCCAGCTCGCTTTCGGTCTTGGTCTTGTCGATCTCGGCAGCCAGATCGCGCAGCTTGGTGATGACATCCCGCTCGGTCTGCCAGCGCGCTTTCATCTCGGAGCTCTCTTCGCGTAGCTCCGCGATCTCGCGCTCGACTTCTTGCAATCGCGCCTTGCTTCCCTCGTCGCGCTCTTTGGCCATGGCCTGCTGCTCGATCTGCAGGCTGATGATGCGACGCTCAATCTTTTCGATCGGCGCCGGCATCGAGTCGATCTCCATCTTCAGACGGGCAGCCGACTCGTCGATCAGGTCAATGGCCTTGTCCGGCAGGAAGCGATCCGAGATGTAACGATCCGAAAGCCGCGCCGCCGCGACAAGCGCGTTGTCGCGAATGCGAATGCCGTGGTGAACTTCGTACTTTTCTTTGATGCCACGCAGAATCGACAAGGTGTCGGCCACCGATGGCTCGCCGATAAACACCGGCTGGAAACGACGCTCCAGCGCTTTGTCTTTTTCGATGTGCTTGCGGTATTCGTCCAGTGTCGTCGCGCCCAGGCAGCGCAGCTCACCGCGCGCCAGTGCAGGCTTCAGCATATTGGCCGCGTCCTGAGCCCCCTCGGCCGCGCCCGCCCCGACGAGCGTGTGCAGCTCGTCGATGAACAGGATGATCTGGCCGTTTGCCGCCGCGATCTCTTTCAGAAGCGCTTTCAGGCGATCTTCAAACTCGCCGCGATACTTGCTGCCAGCCACCATGCTGCCCAAGTCCAGCGACATGATGCGCTTGTTCTTCAAGCTCTCGGGCACGTCACCAGCGACGATGCGCTGGGCGATGCCTTCGACGACCGCGGTCTTGCCAACGCCCGGTTCGCCGATCAGCACGGGGTTGTTCTTGGTGCGTCGCGACAGCACTTGAATGGCGCGGCGGATTTCTTCATCGCGACCGATGACCGGATCCAGCTTGCCCTTGCGCGCTAGGTCGGTGATGTCGCGCGTATAGCGCTCAAGCGCCTGATACTTGCCTTCGGGATCTTGGTCGACGACGCGCTGCGATCCGCGCACTTCCGACAGCGCCTGCAGCACCTTGTCTTGCGTTACGCCGCCGTCGCGCAAGAGCTTCGAGGCAAAGCCGAAGTCCTTGCCCGACAGCGCCAGCAGGAAGTGCTCCGTCGACGTGTACTCATCCTTGAGCTTCTCGGCTTCTTTTTCCGCCGTCTCGATGAGATCGCGGGCCTTGCGCGACAAGCCGACGTCGAGGTCGCCCGAGGCACGTGGCTGCTGATCGATGTGGCGCTCAAGCTGCTCGCGCAGACGCTCGGGAGCCGCCGTGTAGGCGTCCGCTCCACCCTTGGCGCCGAGCTTGGTCAGGATGGCGCTCACCACGCCTCCTTCTTGCTGCAACAGAGCCAAAAGGACGTGCTCGGGCTGAAGCTCGGACTGACCTTTGCGACTGGCTAGCTGCTGCGCTTCCACCAGGGCTTCACGGGTCTTGACGGTGAACTTGTCGGCGCGCATGCGGATCTCCTCATGCCCAGGTTGTGGCACTTGTCTTGCTTGCCTCGGGCCTGAAACACACCATAAGCACGCCTTCGGTCGCGGCAACGGCACAGTTACACGGACGACCCAAGACACGCGCCACAGCACGTGCGCAGCGACATAGCGGACCAATGGTCGCGCCAGCCGCCTTCCTCGCAGCGAACCAGCCTAGGTCGCGGGCGGCTCGGCTGGCTTGCTCTCGCTGCCTGCGTGACGACCATAGAGCCAGGACATAAACAGGATGTCCAGCGTCGGAAAGATGGCCATAATCGGCCCGATCCACTGCGGCTTCTGCGTCGCGATCAGGATGCCGATCACGTTGAGCCCAACCAGGGCCGAAAGACGCGCGTCGATCGTGATCGCACCGACGATGCACAGCATGAGGATGACGTTCAGATCGATGACGCTCGACTGATCGGTGGGGAACCCAAAGACCAGGCCGATCCAGTGGTTGACAAAGATCGGGCCGGTTGCGGTCATGCACAGCGATAGTGTGCGGCGGTTGAATTCGTTGTTGATCGAGCTGTGCTTCAGCATCAGCAGCATGACCGCGCCCAGGGCCGCAACCAGCGCGGTCATCAGCATGTACTGCCCATGCCCAATCTCGCGCAGTCGCATGCGGGCGATAAAGTGCAGAGCCCCGCCCGCTGCCACCAGCGCCAGGATGGCCACCGTTCGCGCTTTGCCGCCAAGCCCAGAGTCGAGATCGCGCGCCCGCTTGGCTTGCTGATCCAGCAGCGCCTGGTGCGCTGCCGCCGCTTGCTCCGAGCGCTGCAGGAACGTCGCTTCTTCGTCTGAGAGCTGCAGCTTGCCCTCGTGCTGCAAGGCCAAGGCGCGCCGCAGGGGAGAGCCGTGCCATAGATCGTCGGCACTCTCGCCGTTTCCGAAATAGTGCCGGCTGTCGCGACTCAAGCGCTGCAGCACGCGCAGCGACTCGCGACTGTCGTCGATCCAGCGGCGCAGCGTCTCCCACTCGTAGAGCAAGGCTTCGTGTGCGATGGTCACTTCCGACTCGTCAGCGGTCAAAAGGCGCGCCTCGACCCAGCGGTCGACGACACGAGCCATGTGGCCGGGAGCGATCGACTCAAGCTCGCTGCGCTGTGCGCGTCGCCGTGTATCGAGCGTGCCTTCGCCTAGCTGCACCAAGCGCCCAAACAGCTTCTGCACGAGGCTGGTCTCGTCGCTCTTGCGGGACGCTGCAAGGACCTCGTCCGCCCGTCGCGTGATGGCACCGCGTACGCCGCCGATGGCGCGCCACGTATGCCAGGTGATGGTGTTGCCGCTGCGACGTTCCCATAGTTGTTCCAGCGTGAACTGCAGAAGCGGCAAGCTGCCGACGCCGAGCGTGGCCAGCCGACGTTCTGGGACCAGATCGCGCTCGGCCTGCGGTTCGCTGCTGACTGCTCCGGGATCGCAGATGGCGTCGAGCAATGCATCCACCAGGCCGTCTTCAAAGCTCAGCCCGACCAGGGCAGCCGGGCGCAAAATGGCCTGCCGCAAATCGTCTCGTCCGAGCGGCAAGATCAGCTCCATGCTTTCTCGCACCGGCTCGGCGAGCGTGGGCTGGTCCAAACAAACGCCCAGAAAGTCCGCTCGCAGCGTCAGCACCACCGCGACTGATCCATCGACGACCGAAATCGCGTGCAACAGACCCTCGATAAACGCGGTGGCCTCGACGCGATCTGACTGCGAAAACAGCTCTTCTGCTTGGTCGACGACGATCAGCAGACGGGTATCCGGTGTTGCGGTGGCTAGCTCGGCCAGTGTCTGCCGTCGTTTCAAAAGACCACTTCGCAGCTCAGCCACGGGGCGCTCGCTGGGCGACACCGCGCTCTTGGCCTGCCCATCGACAGAGCACAGCGCGAGCGCGAGCGCCAAGCATGGCGTGGCCCCTGGTCGCACGACGCGCACGCGCAGCGAGCGATCCCCAAGTCGCCGCGCAAGAACCGGCACCACACCCGCCAAGATCAGCGACGACTTTCCAGCGCCCGAGGCACCCACCAAGGTCACCAGGCGCGAACCGGACGACAGCAGCTTGACGATGCGATCGATGTCGCGCTCGCGACCAAAGTAAAAGCGGCGGTCGCCCGGCTGAAACACCGACAGCCCGCGATAGGGTCGAAACACCACCGGCCGCGCATCATCGCCATCCGAAGCGCGGCCATAGATCTGCAGCCCTGCCCAGTCGAGACGCAAGGGATCTTCGGCCAAGTCGCGACGGGCGAACAGCACCGCGGATTCTAGCGAGTCGAGGTCGACCAGCATGCGGCGGTACAAGGCTTGAGTCAGGCGAATCGAGCCCGCGATCGAAAGCGGATAGCGCGAAGCCAACACAGCGGCGATGCCGGCGCGATGCAGCGCCTGCGCCACGCTGCCGAGCTGATTGCCCAGTGCTCCACTGTTGCTGCTGTCGCAGGCCTGCAGCACGACGAGCCGGACCATGCCGGCATACGGCGCAAGCAGACCTCGCAACCGCCCGGCGTCGATGACTGCAGCGCCGCCGCTGCCGCTGTCGTCGTTGAGCGCAAGGCCAAAGGTACTGCCCGCCACCGCGCCATGACACAGAAGATGCAGCACCGCGATCGGTGTGCTGTCGCGCTGTGCCTGCGCCAAAACCTCGCTGATGCGCTGGAATGACGCATTCGCCACCACATCGCGAGCGACATCGAAGGGATAACTCCCCGCGGCGCAGGCCTCGTGAATCGCCTCTAGCTGCTCAGCGGCCGGGACCGCTCCGCCAGCAGCCGACCACGCGAACACGATGCGCGAACCGCTTGGCCGCGGGCTGGGACTCTCGGGCACAGTGCTCGTCTCGGGCCACTCATATCGCAAGATCAGCGACGGCAGCTCGCCCAGATGCTGTCCCGTGGCCTTAAGCGTCACAAGCTCCCAGGGCAGCGCATATAGCTCAGCCGCTGCCGATCGAATGGTCAGGACGACGCGCTCGCCGCGACTGCAGGTGTGCAGGATCTGCTGCTCATGCTGTGCGAAGCCAAGCGGCGCAAGGAAGCTGCGCAGAAACTCTCCGAGCCGCGACAAAAGCGCCGGATCGCGATCGGGCCGACGCAAGGCAGAGAGCTCTGCGAGAAGCTCTTCGCTCCAGGCAAGCTGCGCGCTCTCGAAGCCACCGCCCGCGGTGCGCAGCAGATATTCCTGCGGCGCAAAAGAAAACGCGAAGGGATCCCCGGCTCGCTCGGCACGCGCGAACTCCCAGATCAGCGAGTGAGTGACGACGTGAGGGGCAGCGGCTGCGATGGCTTGACTCCCGTGCTGAACTTAGGCGAGCGCAGGACCACTCTGCCACGCACTCGCCAGCGACACTGGACCGCCGCGGCGAAAGCTGCCTTCTGTTTCCTCGAACGGAGCTTGGCCGTTTTGCTGTGCGCGCGTGCTGCTACGGGCCAGACTTCTTGCTGCTGCCCTTGCCGCCTAGCCAGCCTTGTCGCTGAAAAAATGCCAGCATGCCGACGGGAACGCCGATGAAGATGAGAAACAGACTGCCCCACAGCCAGACGCTCGACTTAAAGGGCAAGGACTCGAAGTTCATGCCGAAAAAGCCGGTTAGAAACGTCATCGGCAGCATGAACGCCGACAGCATGGTCAACGACTTCATGATGTCGTTCGTGCGCTGACTGACCGTCGACTGGTACGAGTCCATGCAGTTGCCGACGAGATCGCGGCCCGCTTCGATCGACTCATAGACCCGCGTCAGGTGGTCATAGATGTCGCGGAAGTACGGCGCCGTGCGCTCGCTGATGCACGAGCTTCCACCATGGCGAAACAGAGCACCCATGACATCGCGCTGCGGCGAGATCGCGCGCCGCATGCGCACCAGCGTCTTGCGCAGCGAATAGATATTCTTCTGATCGTCGGAACTGGCGTGTCGCAGGATCGAGCTCTCTAGCTCGTCGA